>NZ_JBHWFG010000032.1:0-20949 GCF_042733745.1 Streptomyces sp. NPDC059696 | reverse complement strand
GGGGCGCCCCGCTCGTCCGCGGGGGGCGTCCGGCGGGGGTTGCCCGGGCTGGGCCGCCCCTCCGGCCCGCCCACCCCCCCCCCGCGGGGGGTGGGGGGTCCGCCGCGGCGCCCGCCGCTCCCCCCCCCGAACGTAAAGGGGAGGCGTGAGGGCGTCAATGGTGCGTGAGAATCTTGGTGAAGCGATTCGAAGCGGTGGCCAGTGACAGGGCCAGGGCCACGGCTGCCGCCGTCACCGGAAGGGCGTAGCCCGTCGTCGGTGAGAGGTGCTCCACCGTCCAGCCGCCGAGCGCGCTGCCGCAGGCGATGCCGCCCAGCAGGCCGGTCACCGCGAGGGTCATGCCCTCGTTGAGCCGGCCCGCGGGAGTGCGTTCCTGGACCAGCGTCATGGTCGTGACCATCGTCGGGGCCGTCGCCATCCCGGCGATCAGCAGCGCGGCCGCCAGGAGGACCAGTGAACCGGTGAGGGCCGCGGCCAGCAGCGGCAGGGTCAGCAGCCCGGTCATCGCGGCCACGCACCAGGGCAGCCGGGCCGCGGCCGGGCCGGTGGGCTTCACGGTGCCGTACAGCAGGCCCGCCGCGCAGGATCCCGCGGCCTGGAGCGCGAGCACGATTCCGGCCGCCGCCTGCTGCCCCTGCGCGTCGGCGAAGGCCAGGGTGACGACCTCCGTCGCGCCGAACACGCCGCCCATCGCCAGGCAGACCGCGAGCAGCGGCGGGATGCCGGGGGCGCGCAAGGGCGCGTCCCCGGGTATGCGGGTGCGGACCGGGGGCTCCGTCGCGCGCCGGGCCGTGAACAGGACCATGCCGGTCATCAGCAGCACCGCGCCCACGAGGGTGCCCGCCTCGGGGAAGAACGTCCCGCACAGGAAGGCCGCGAGGACCGGGCCGAGCATGAAGCACAGCTCGTCCACGGCCTGCTCGAAGGAGTTGGCGGTGTGCAGCGCCTTCGCGTCGCCGGCCAGCAGGTGTGACCAGCGGGCCCGGGACATGCCTCCGGTGTTGGGGGTCGTGGCGGTGGCGGCGTAGGAGGCGAACAGGGTCCAGTCGGGGGCGCCGTGGCGCACGCACAGCAGCAGGGACAGGGAGCCGAGCACGGCGAACGCCGTGGCGGGCAGGGCCACCCGGGCCTGGCCGTGGCGGTCGACGAGCCGTGCGATCCACGGCGCGACCAGCGCCGTCGCCGCCAGGCCCGTCGCGGTGACGGCACCGGCGAGGGCGTACGAGCCCCGGGCCCCGGCGATCATCACGACCGCGCTGACACTGAACATGCCCATCGGCAGCCGGGCGACGAGGTTCCCGGCGGTGAACGCGCGGGCACCGGGCAGGCGGAACAGGCGGCGGTACGGGGAGAGTTGCGGCATGCGTCCACCGTCGCCCGCGGGTGATCAAGCGGTCCAACACCTGTTCCGCGCACACTCACGCACCTGGATTGTGAATCCGTGGCGCGGCCGGAAAGCCCCTGGCGAGAAATATTCGCTCCCTGTTCTTCATACAGGGATATGGAGATTACGAATGCTCCTCATGGCGCACGGAAAAGATGCTCATTGGGGAAAATCCTTCACTCGTTTGCCGCGCATCCGGTGCTGTGAGCCGACGGTTAGTCGGTACATGACCGAGGCGACCAGGAAAGACGGCTGGGCGGTAACGCTCGGCCCGTACACCTACATTCCCGCTCCAGCGCACTCGTCGGCGACCGTCAACGGGACGCTCACCAAGGGGGGTTGCCCGGTCACGCTGCAGGTGACCGAGGCGGTGCTGCGCGATTTCATCGACGCCATGAGCACCCTGGAAAAAGATCTTGCCCGACGGTGGATCAGTGCGACGGATTGGCCCGCTTTCGCGCTCGCGGAATAAGCGGGGCGCGCCATGTACGACAAAGTAGAGGGAACCGGCCGGCACCGTGCTCCGGCCCGCGATTTCATCACACCCCTGACCCCGCCGGACCCGACCTGGGACCCCGCCGAGGAACTGGCGTTCATTCTCGAGGAGGCCCTCGGGGAGCAGGCGGCGAGGATTCCCGCCCCCCGAGACGAGGACCTGGCCCCGGCCCCGGCCGAGGACCCGGCACCGGCCTCCGCCCCCGGGGCCCACATGCGGCGCCTCCAGGACATCACCGAGGAACTGCCGCCCGTGCGGGACGTCCCGCGGCGCCACCGCAAGGTCAGGACCCGCAAGGCGATCGGCGTGCTGCGCACCACCAGCTTCCTCGTCGCGGCGCTGGCGGCCGTCATCGCCTCCGCGGTGAGCCTCCTGAGCGGCGTCGTGGCCTACGACCCGCTGCGCCTGGTCGCCGTGTCACCGGCGGCGCGGGGGCTGCGCACGTGGTGGCCGCTGCTGGTCTACGGGCCCTGGCTGGTGGGCTCTCTGTCGGTCCTGCGGGCCGCGCTGCACCAGCGCCGAGCCGCGCACTCCTGGTTCGTGGTCCTGGTCTTCTCCTGCATCGCCGTGCTGCTGTGCGTCGTCCAGGCCCCCCGGACCGTGCTCGGCACCGCCGCGGCGGCCCTGCCCGGGCTCGCGGCGCTGGCGTGCTTCCAGCAGGTCGTCCGCCAGATCACCCTGACCAGACCGCCGATGCGGTCGGTGCCTCGGCACCGGGTGGGCCAGACCGCGCCGACGTCGGGCGCGGGCGCGGAGGGCCGGAAGGGCGCGGAAGGCCTCAGGACGACGGACCCCCGCAGAACCCAGGGCGGCACCCCACGCAGGATCACCGGCCTCTGACGGACCGGGTGTGCGGCGCCTTGGCGGGCAGCCGGCACACCACGCGGCCCCGGCCGCGCGCGGTGCGGCGTCTCACGGCCGGGGCCCTCGCGAGTACCTCGCGGCTCCGGCCGCGCGCGGTGCGGCGTCTCACGGCCGGGGCCGCCTCGCGGTGGAGCACCTCGCGGCCAGGGCCGCCTCGCGCGGTGGAGCACCTCGCGGCCCCGGCCCCTCGTGCGGTGCGGCGTCTCGCGAACCCGGGTCCGGGCCACCCGCGTTCGCGCGGCCCGGGCGTCCGCATCCGTGCGTGCCGCCCTGGCGTCCGCATCCGTCCGTGCCGCCCTGGCCGTCCGTGTCCGCGCCGTCCGCGTCCCGTGCCGCCCCCGCCATCCGCGTCCCGTGCCGCCCCCGTCGTCCGCGTCCCGTGCCGTCCCCGTCGTCCGCGCCGTCCGCGTCCCGTGCCGTCCCCGTCGCCCCCGCCATCCGCGTCCCGTGCCTCCCCCGCCGTCCGCGTCCCGTGCCGCCCCCGCTGTCCGCGTCCCGTGCCGTCCCGGCTCCCCCGTCGGCCTCGTCCCCTGGCCGCTGTAAGTTCGCCGCATGTTCGTGCACCTCGATCCCCGCCTCCTGCGTGGCTTCGTCACCGTCGCCGAGGAGTTGCACTTCACGCGGGCCGCGGTGCGGTTGCATGTGGCTCAGCAGGCGCTCAGCCGGGATGTGCGGCGGCTGGAGCGGGAGCTGGGGGCCGAGCTGTTCGTGCGGACCACCCGGCAGGTGACGCTCACCCCCGACGGGGAGCGGCTGCTGCCGTACGCCCGCCGGGTGCTGCGGGCGCAGGACGACCTGCTCGCCGCCTTCGGCCAGGCCCGCCCGCTGCTGGTCGACCTCAACTCACCGGGCCTGGTCACACCGCGCCGGGTGCTGCACGAGGCGCGTGAACTCTCCCCCCGCCACGAGCTGATGGCCCGCTACGAGAGCGGTCTGGCCGGAGCCGCCGGGGACCTGCTGGCCGGCCGGCTGGACGCGTCGTTCGGGCGGTTCGCCGGACTGGACCCGGCGCTGCGGGCCGGACTCGACCACCAGCCCGTGCGCCTGGAGCCGATGGCCGTCGTACTGCCCGAGGACCACCGGCTGGCCGGGTGGGAGTCCGTACCGCTGGCCGAGCTGACCGGCGAGAGCGTCTACGCGGGCGCCGGCAACCCGCGCACACCCGAGTGGACCGGGCTCGCCCGGCTGCTGTTCGAGGGCCGGGGCATCGATATCGCGCCACCCGCGCCGCTGGCCGTCGGGGAGGAGGAGTTCCAGCGCATCATGGCCAGGACCCGCAACCCGATCCTGGCCGTCGTGGACTTTCCCGCCCTGCCGTCGACGGTGGTGCGGCCCCTGGTCGACCCGGTTCCGCTGTCGCCCGTCTCGCTGGTGTGGCGCAAGGGCCTGACCCACCCCGCGTTCGACGCGCTGCGCCGGGCGGCGGCCCGGCTGACCTGGGCGGAAGGGTGGCTGCGCAGGCCTGCGGGGTCCTGGATCCCGGCCGCGGACGATGTCCTCATGCTGTCTCACGGCTGACACGATTCGACACGGCGCGCACACAGAACCTGCGCGTGCGCTACATTCGACGCCTGAGCACGGTGTGGTAAGAGGGGGCGCTCGGACGGGTGGGGGCCCGGTCCGACGGCGGGTGCTCAGGTCGTCACAGCGCACCTGAACCATCCCTGGGGGGAAGTGCGTGCGCGTGAAACAGTGGCGAGAAGACGCCCAACCCGAGTGGCCCGAGGCCGCTACCACCACCGGCGAACTGCCGTCGGACGGCGGAGTCCGGAACAGAAGAGCGACGCAGGTCCTTCCCGATGGTGACGTCCGGACGACCGGCCACCGGCCGGCCACCGTCACCGAGGTACTGGGGGGCATTCCGCGCCAGAGCGAAGGCGAGGCCGACTCGCTCGCCCGGGAACCGGGAGTCCGGACCGCGGTCCGCGACCCCTGGCAGGAGGGGGAGGAGCCGGACCCGGCGGGCCACGCGCCCGACACGGACGGCGGCCAGGCCCACGATCCGCACGAGGTCACCGTCCAGCTCGACGCCGTGGCGCTCGGGGACGGCTTCCTGCGCCAGGCCAAGGAGGGCCCGGGCGCCGAGACCCCGGCCGACCGGCCCGTCTTCGTCGACGAGTCCGGCCGCCGCAGCCGCCGCTACCGCCGGATCGGCATGGCCGTCGCGCTGGCCTGCGGGGTCTACGCCGTCGTCATCGTCGCCACACTGCTCTCGGGCAACTCCAACGCCCCCTGGCTGCCCGTGCCGACGAAGGAGGACAACCCTCCGGCCGGGCAGGTCGACACCCCGCCGCTGACCGCCGAGTCGGCACCGCCCGGAGACCCCGGGAACACCGGCGCCACCGCCCCGGGCAGTACGCCCGCGACCGGCGAGGCCACGGCACCCGCACCCGGCACCCGCGGCGACGCGGCCTCTCCCGATGCGACCGCCGGCCCCGGCAGCCGTCCCGCGGCCTCCGCCAAGCCCTCGCCGACGGCGCCCCGGGCCACCCCGAAGCCGGGCACCAAGGCCACCGAACCGGCCCCGACCAAACCGGCGGACCCGCCGAGCACGCCGGCCAGCGACCCCACCCCGACGGGTGAGGCCTCGCCGCAGCCCACCGAGACGACGGGCACCGGCGGCGACGGCGGCACCGTCGCGGAAGGCCCGGCCGAGCCGCAGCCCGTGGCGGAGGGTCCGGCCGAACCGCAGCCCACCGCCGAGCCGCCCGCCGCCTAGACCGCGCCGCCGCCCGGGTCGCGTCGCCGCCTGAACCCGCGTCGCCGCCCGGCCGCCGTCGCGACGCGGCGCCCGCCGCTCCGGGCGCCGCACCACCTCCCCGCCCGCCGGGCGCGTCCGCGCCACCGGGCCCGGCCGGCCGGAGGACCGCTGCCCCCGACCGGGGGCCGCCTCACCGGCAGCCGCTCCCCTCCGCTTCCACCGTCCCGTTCCACCGTCCCGCCCCGCTCACCGGCGGGACCCCAGGACGCCGCGGGTACCGCGCGACCGCGACGTCCCCGCCGGGCCGGACCCCACCACACCGTCCGCCCGCCCCGTCCCCGTGCCATCCCGTCCGCACCACCCGGAGTACCACCACCCATGGCATCCCGAACCCGCCGTTCCGGGCCCGCGCCACGAGCCCGTGGCGGCTCCAGGCGCCGGCGCCTGCCCATGCGTCTGCTGCTGCCCCTGCTCGTCCTGGTCGCGCTGGGGGCGATGCTCATGCTGCGCGGCTACGTGCACAGCGAGGTCCTCGCCGACCACCGCGTCGGACCGCCCACGGCGAACGACCACGTCCCCAAGGACATCCTCAAGGGCGGCCCCGTCATCGACACCCGCGGCGGGAAGGCGACCAGCCTGGACATCCCGGACCACGAACTGGTGCTCACCTTCGACGACGGCCCCGACCCGATGTGGACGCCCAAGGTTCTCGACGTGCTGAAGAAGCACGACGCCCGCGCCGTCTTCTTCATCACCGGCACCATGGCCTCCCGCTACCCCGACCTCGTCCAGCGCATGGTCGACGAGGGCCACGAGATCGGGCTGCACACCTTCAACCACCCCGACCTGTCCCTGCAGAGCAAGAGCCGGGTCGACTGGGAGCTGTCGCAGAACCAGCTGGCGCTCGCCGGTGCGGCCGGCATCCGCACCTCGCTGTTCCGCCCGCCCTACTCGTCGTTCGCCCGGAACATGGACAACAACACCTGGCCGGTCACCGAGTACATCGGCAGCAGGGGCTACCTCACCGTCGTCAACGACACCGACAGCGAGGACTGGCGCAAGCCCGGAGTCGAGCAGATCATCCGCAACGCCACACCGAAGAACGGCGACGGCGCCATCGTGCTGATGCACGACTCCGGCGGCAACCGCTCCCAGACCGTCGCCGCCCTGGACCGGTACGTCTCCGGACTGCAGGCCGAGGGCTACCGCTTCCACACCCTCACCGGCGCACTCGACGCCCCCAGCGCGCACACCCCGGTCGCCGGGCTGGAGTCGCTGAAGGGCGAGGCCTGGGTGTTCCTGGTGCAGGCCTCCGACAACGTGACCGAAGTGCTCGTCGCCGGTCTCGCCGTCGTCGGCGTGCTGGCCTTCGGACGGCTCGGGCTGATGCTGATCCTCTCCGTGGCGCACGCCCGCCGGGTGCGGCGCCGCGGCTTCAGCTGGGGCGAGCCCGTCACCGAGCCGGTGTCCGTCCTCGTGCCCGCCTACAACGAGGCCAAGTGCATCGAGCAGACGGTCCGCTCCCTGGTCGCCAGCGACCACCCCATCGAGGTGCTGGTCATCGACGACGGCTCCAGCGACGGCACCGCCCGCATCGTGGAGAACCTCGACCTGCCCGGCGTACGCGTCGTCCGCCAGCTCAACGCGGGCAAGCCCGCCGCCCTCAACCGGGGCATCGCCAACGCCAAGTACGACCTGATCGTGATGATGGACGGCGACACCGTCTTCGAGCCGACCACCGTCCGCGAACTCGTCCAGCCCTTCGGCGACCCGCGGGTCGGCGCCGTCGCGGGCAACGCCAAGGTCGGCAACCGGGACTCGCTCATCGGCGCCTGGCAGCACATCGAGTACGTGATGGGCTTCAACCTCGACCGCCGCATGTACGACGTGCTGCGCTGCATGCCCACCATCCCCGGCGCCGTCGGGGCGTTCCGGCGCCGCGCGCTGGAACGCGTCGGCGGCATGAGCGACGACACGCTCGCCGAGGACACCGACATCACCATGGCCATGCACCGCGACGGCTGGCACGTGGTGTACGCCGAGAAGGCCGTCGCCTGGACCGAGGCCCCGGAGTCCGTCCAGCAGCTGTGGTCCCAGCGCTACCGCTGGTCGTACGGCACCATGCAGGCCATCTGGAAGCACCGCCGGTCCGTCATCGAGCGCGGACCCTCGGGCCGCTTCGGCCGGGTGGGCATGCCGCTGGTGTCGATGTTCATGGTCGTGGCGCCGCTGCTGGCCCCGCTGATCGACGTGTTCCTGCTGTACGGCCTGGTGTTCGGGCCCACGGAGAAGACCATCGGCGCCTGGCTGGGCGTCCTCGCAGTACAAGGGGTGTGCGCGGCCTACGCGTTCCACCTGGACAAGGAACGCATGACCCACCTGATCTCACTTCCGCTCCAGCAGATCCTCTACCGCCAGCTCATGTACGTCGTCCTGCTCCAGTCCTGGATCACCGCCCTCACCGGAGGCCGGCTGCGCTGGCAGAAGCTGCGGCGCACCGGCGCGGTGGGTCTGCCCGGTGGTGGTGCCGGTGCCGGTGCCGGTGCCGCCGCCGCCCAGCCGCAGATGGACGGGAGGCCGGTCCGATGACCACGCACGTCACCCCCGCCACCGAGGCCGCGCCCAGCGAGGCGCCCCCCGTCAAGAAGCCCGGCCGCGACCGGTACTTCGACCTGCTGCGCGCCCTGGCCCTGTTCCGCGTCGTGCTCTACCACCTGACGGGCTGGGCCTGGCTGCCGCTGGTGTTCCCGTCCATGGGCGTGATGTTCGCGCTCGCCGGCAACCTCATGGCCCGCTCCCTCAAGCGCCCGGCCGTGCAGGTGATCCGCGGCCGGATGCGGCGGCTGCTGCCCCCGCTGTGGCTGCTCGGCGTCGTCGGTGTCACCGCCATGGTCCTCCAGGGCTGGGGCCCGGACGAGGACGGGCACCCCGGCTGGTGGCTCCTCCACCTCACCTTCTGGATCGTCCCGCTCAGCGACCCGCCCTACGCGGAGGGCCTGCCCGGCGTCCACGGCTTCATCGGCGAGAACTGGGCCGCCGACCTCGCGGGTCCGCTCTGGTACATCCGCGCCTACCTCTGGTACGTCCTGCTGTCGCCGGTGCTGCTGAAGGCCCTGCGCGCCCTGCCGGTCCTCACCGTCCTCATGCCGATCGCCCTGTCCCTCGGCTTCGAGCAGGGCTGGATCACGCTGCCCGGCGAGCGGATCCCCTCGGCGCTCACGGACTTCTCCACCTTCGGCGCCTGCTGGATTCTCGGCATGGCCCACCAGGAGGGCATCCTGCGGCGGCTGCCGCGCTACATCGTGCCGTCGGTCGCGCCCGTCATCGCCCTGGCCGGCCTCTGGTACGCCCTGCACCACGACTTCGGCCCCGGCAACGACCTCGACAGCATGCCGCTGGCCCAGGCCCTGTGGTCCTTCGGCACGGTGTTCCTGCTGCTGCACCTCAGCCCGTCCTGGACGCAGTGGCCGCGCCGGCTGCGCCCCTTCGCGGGCACGATCACCCTCCTCAACTCCCGTGCCGTGACCATCTACCTCTGGCACAACACCTGCATCCTGATCGCCGCCACCCTCTGGGACCAGCTGTGGGGCTTCCCGCTGCTGGAGCAGAACGTGCCCGGGCTGCTGGAGAGCGTCTGGCCGGTGCTGGTCCTGGTCTGGATCCTGATCGGCGCTTGCGTCCTGGCGTTCGGCTGGGCGGAGGATTTGGCGGCCAAGCAGAAGCCCCGGTTGTGGCCGACGGGCGAACCCCGGGCGACGTCCCGCGGAAACCGCAGGCGCGCCTGACGGGACCCCTTTCCCCCGGGTTCGCCCGGTGTGCAAAACTGCCCGAGTTGCGGTTGTGAACAGGGTGACCCGGGGGAGCGGTGGAATGAGCAAGCGGCAGACACAGAAGATGCTGCGGCTGATGGCGAGCGGGGAACCGGTCGAGCTGACCAGCCCGATGGCGTCCGTGAAGAAGCTCGCCCGACTGGCCTTCGTGGCCCAGCAGTTCGGCTACGAGTACGCCGACGTCCGCCAGAGCAACGGCCGCAACGGCGCGCTCATCATGCTGCTTCTGCCCGACCCGAGCCCGCAGGCCCGGGCCCGGGCCGGGCAGAACTGGGCGCAGTACCCGAACGCCGCCGACGGTGTCTCCCTGCCGCCCCTCGTGCCGGAGGCGTTCGAACTCCTCAAGGCCCGCATCAACTTCGACCTCACCGGCAAGAACGCCGAGAAGCGCATGGGGTACGGGGCGCTGGGCGTCAGCGTCGGCTGCGTGATCCTGGCCTTCCGGTTCGGTGGGCAGTCGGACGACTTCGTCGCGGCCGGTGTGGTGTGGCTGCTGCTCATGGCGGTCTTCGGCATCGGACTCGTGGTGACGCGCAAGCGCAACGCCAAGTTCTCCGCCCGGTTGCGGACGGCGGGCTTCACGCCGGTGCACGACGAGAGCGGACGGCTGCGGTATCTGCCGCCGGGGGCACAGCCGCCCGGGCAGCACAACCCGTTCGCGGGGGCTCCGTACGGCGGGCCGGGCCAGGCGGCGGGAGCCCCGCCGGCCTACGGACAGCAGACGCCCGGCCCGTACGCCCAGCCGGCACCCGGCCCGTACGCCCAGCCGACCCCCGGCCCGTACGCCCAGCCGACCCCCGGCCCGTACGCCCAGCCGACCCCCGGCCCGTACGCCCAGCCCGCGCCGGCCCCCCACCCCGGCGCGCCCGCCCCCGCGCCGTACACCGGTCAGCCCGCGCAGGCTCCGCACCCGGGTCAGCCCGCGCAGGCCCCGTACCCGGGTCAGCCCGCGCCCGGCGGCCCCTACGGTGCGCAGCCCCCCGGCCCGTACGCCCAGCCGTACCACCAGCCGCCGTCCCCGCCGCAGCAGAATCCGCACGGGCAGCCCCCGCGGTACTGAGACGGAAACCTCCCGGAACCTCTCATCCCGCCCCGGCGCGGGGTGAGAGCGAAGTTCCCTCGCGGTCACCCGGTGCCACACGACAGGAAACGCGTCCTCCCTACGTTCGGGGCCAGTCACTCGCGTACGACCGAGCCCCGGAGCACAGTGGAGGCGTCATGACAGGCCCTGGCACGGCAACCGCACCCCCGAGCAGGGGCGGACGCTGGATCCGACACTGGGATCCGGAGAACGAGACCTTCTGGAACGAGACCGGGGAGAAGGTCGCCCGCCGGAACCTCTTCTTCTCCGTGCTGTCCGAGCACATCGGTTTCTCGATCTGGACCCTGTGGTCCGTACTGGTGCTGTTCATGGGGCCGGAGTACGGACTGACCCCCGCCGACAAGTTCATGCTGACCTCGATGGTCACGCTGGTCGGCGCCGTCGTCCGCGTCCCCTACACCTTCGCCGTGGCGATCTTCGGCGGACGGAACTGGACGATCATCTCCGCGAGCCTGCTGCTGATCCCGACGATCGCCGCGTTCGCCGTGATGGAACCGGGGACGTCCTTCTCCACGTTCCTGCTCGTCGGCCTGCTCGCCGGTGTCGGCGGCGGCAACTTCGCCTCCTCCATGACCAACATCAACGCCTTCTTCCCGCTGCGGAAGAAGGGCTGGGCACTGGGCCTGAACGCGGGCGGCGGCAACATCGGCGTGCCGGTGATCCAGCTGGCCGCTCTCGCGATCATCGGCGCGAGCGGCGGGCCGCGGGTCCTGCTGGGGATCTACATTCCGCTCATCGTCCTGGCCGCGGTCCTGGCCGCGGTCTTCATGGACAACCTCGAGAACGTGAAGAACGACACCGGGGCCGCCAAGGACGCCGCGCGCGACGCCCACACGTGGATCATGTCCGTCCTCTACATCGGCACCTTCGGTTCCTTCATCGGCTACAGCTTCGCCTTCGGCCAGGTCCTGCAGAACCAGTTCGGCCGGACCCCCCTCCAGGCCGCGTACGTGACCTTCCTCGGCCCGCTGCTCGGCTCCCTCATCCGTCCCGTCGGCGGCTGGCTCGCCGACCGCTACGGCGGCGCCCGGATCAGCCTGTGGAACTACGTCGGCATGGGCGCCGCGACCGCGGTCCTCATCGGAGCCTCCATGGAGAAGTCGCTGTCCCTGTTCACCGTGGCGTTCGTGGGGCTGTTCGTGCTCAGCGGACTGGGCAACGGCTCGACGTTCAAGATGATCCCGGGCATCTTCCAGAACAAGGCCCTGGCCAAGGGGCTGAAGGGCGAGGAGGCGGCGGCGTACGGGCGGCGGCTGTCCGGGGCGTCCATGGGCCTGATCGGTGCGGTGGGCGCGCTCGGCGGTGTCGGCATCAACCTCGCCTTCCGCCAGTCCTTCCTCTCCTACGGTTCCGGCACCGGGGCGTTCGTCGCCTTCCTCGCCTTCTACGCGGTGTGCTTCGGGGTCACCTGGGCCGTATACCTTCGCCGCACGGCTCCCCGGGTACCCGTCACCACGACGCCCTCGGAGGCGAAGCAGCAGCTCAGCTACGCCGAGGTGTGACGTAACACCAGCGACATCACACCGATCCGAGCCTGTCACGAGCCGTTGACAGGCTCGATCGGCATGCAGGTACGCCGTACCCACGCGTACGACGACTCGAGTGCGGGACGAGAGCCATGTACGAAGAACAGCGACCGGACCACGGACCCCTCGCGGGTTTCACCGTGGGAGTGACGGCCGCGCGCCGGGCCGACGAGCTCGGGGTGCTGCTGCAGCGACGCGGTGCCGCCGTCCTGCACGCCCCCGCCCTGCGGATCGTGCCGCTCGCCGACGACAGCGAGCTGCTGGCCGCGACGAAGGAGATCATCGAGCAGCTGCCCGACATCGTGGTGGCCACGACCGCGATCGGCTTCCGGGGCTGGGTCGAGGCCGCCGACGGCTGGGGCCTGGGCGACGAACTGCTGGCGCGGCTGGGCGAGGTACGGATCCTGGCGCGCGGGCCGAAGGTCAAGGGCGCGGTGCGGGCTGCCGGGCTGACCGAGGAGTGGTCGCCGTCGTCGGAGTCCATGGCGGAGGTGCTCGACCGGCTGCTGGAGGAGGGCGTCGACGGGCTGCGGATCGCGATCCAGCTGCACGGCGAGCCGCTGCCCGGGTTCGTGGAGGCGCTGCGGGAGGGCGGGGCCGAGGTCGTCGGGGTGCCGGTCTACCGCTGGATGCCGCCGGAGGACATCGCCCCGGTCGACCGGCTGCTGGACGCGACGATCGCCCGGGCCCTGGACGCGGTCACCTTCACCAGCGCCCCGGCCGCGGCTTCCCTGCTGTCCCGGGCGGAGGACCGCGGACTGCTCGACGAGGTCCTGGCGGCGCTGAGCCACGACGTCCTGCCGGCCTGCGTGGGGCCGGTCACCGCCCTGCCCCTGCAGTCCCGCGGCGTCGACACGATCCAGCCGGAGCGCTTCCGGCTCGGCCCGCTGGTCCAGCTCCTCTGCCAGGAACTCCCCGGGCGGGCGCGCGCCCTGCCCGTCGCCGGGCACCGCGTGGAGATCCGCGGCCACGCCGTCCTGGTCGACGACGACCTCAAACCGGTACCGCCGGCCGGCATGGCCCTCCTGCGTGCCCTCTCCCGGCGCCCCGGCTGGGTCGTCGCCCGCGCCGACCTGCTGCGCGCCCTGCCGGGCTCCGGCCGTGACGAACACGCGGTGGAGACCGCCATGGCCCGCCTCCGCACGGCCCTCGGCACTCCGAAGCTGATCCAGACGGTGGTCAAGCGGGGCTACCGCCTGGCCCTGGACCCGAGCGCGGAGACGAAGTACGCGGACGCATGAGCCCGGCCCGAGGTTGAGCCGCATCACGACAAGTTCTCCCCCTGGTTCGGCCGCTGGACGGCTCCGCCGGGGGAGGGCCGGGGCGGGGAATCCCGGAAAGGCCGGGTACCGGTCCTGGTGGCAGCGGCTCAGGGGTGATCGCTCCGCGCCAGTCGGGATGCCGGTCCTGGCGGCAGCGGCTCAGGGGAACGTGGGAACGCTCCGCGAGCCGGGAGCCGGACCCGGTGGCAGCCGCCCTCGGGAACGCTCCGCGTGAGCCCGAGTGGCGGCGGAGGGCACCCGGGCCGGCGGCGTCCCGTGCGGGTCGGTCCCCGGCGCCCGGCCCTTTTCGGCCGTGCGGCGCGGTGACGCGTGTGCGGGGGGTTTCCGGCGTCGCCGCGGGCAGGCACTGTAAGAGGGAGCGGTCCACCGGCCCTCTCACCGGCGTCCCACCGATGCCCTCGCGACCGGGGTGAACCCCTAGGCGGTGACAGGCACATGGCACTGAGTACGGCCACGGCCTCCCACGAGCTGCGCTTCGACGCCGGGCGGATCTGTCTGGACCTGCTCTCCACCACGCACCCCGAGGAGCGGCTCGACTCCGTGGAGGTGCTGCGCGCCTGGATCACCGGCTCCGGGCTCGTGCCGGCCGGCACCGACCTGGCCCACGCCGACACCGGCTGGCTGCTCGCCTTCCGCGAACTGCGCTCCCAGATCGATCGGTTGGTGCGCTGCCGGCCGAGACCCGGGGCCGCCACGTACGACCTCGCCCTCGCCCGGGTCAACGACCTGGCCCGCACCCCGCCCCCGGCCCCGCGCGCGGTCCGCGGCGAAGACGGCCAGCTGCTGCGGCGGTTGGACGGCCCGCCCGGCAGCGCCGCCCTGCTCGCGGTCGTCGCCCGGGACGCCGTGGACCTGCTGACCGACCCCGTCGCCCGCGCGGCGCTGCGCCAGTGCGAAGGCGACAACTGCCCCATCGTGTACCTCGACACCTCACGCGGACGCAGACGGCGGTGGTGCTCCAGCGAGGTCTGCGGGAACCGCGAGCGTGTGGCCCGGCATCGGCGCCGCGCGGCACTCACCCGTGCGTGAAACGGAATTGAGTGGTCCGTGCACTCAATTCCACTGTCCTAAATGCGACTTCTGCGACCCCGTCGGCAAAGTGATTTCGGTTACATGCCGTTTACCTACGCCACCGTAGGGAAGGCCTGGCCTGATCTTGCCGATGTGGCGGAAATGTAAAGAACGCGGGGTTGGAATGTGACCCCATGTCCCGCTCGTCACGTCATCTCGAAGAAATATGTCGGGTCCCTTTGAACGCCCAACCCCTCGCTTGCGTACGGCATGTGGAGCGACCGACTGGGGGAACCCCCGGACATCGGAGGTGGGCGTGCGCAAGGATTCCGTCGTGGCCAATGAACGTGCACCGAGGGCCCGACATCGCATGTCCCAGCCCTCGGAACCCGACGAGGAGCTGATGCGTGCGCTCTATCGCGAACACGCCGGACCCCTGCTGGCATACGTCCTGCGCCTGGTCGCCGGAGACCGGCAGCGCGCCGAGGACGTCGTGCAGGAGACGCTCATCCGTGCCTGGAAGAACGCCGGTCAGCTCAACAGAGCGACCGGATCGGTACGCCCCTGGCTGGTGACGGTCGCCCGGCGCATCGTCATCGACGGCCACCGCAGCCGGCAGGCCCGGCCGCAGGAGGTCGACCCGTCGCCGCTGGAGGTCATCCCCGCGGAGGACGAGATCGACAAGGCGCTGTGGTTGATGACTCTCTCGGACGCACTCGACGACCTGACCCCCGCCCACCGGGAGGTGCTCGTCGAGACGTACTTCAAGGGGCGTACCGTCAATGAGGCGGCCGAGACCCTGGGCATACCCAGCGGCACCGTCCGCTCCAGGGTGTTCTACGCCCTGCGTTCGATGAAGCTGGCACTGGAGGAGCGGGGGGTGACGGCGTGATGAGTGTTTACGGGGGTAACCAAGGGTTCGGTACGGGAGGCATGGGTATGTCTGGTCCCATGCAGGAATCTCCGGTGCCGAACGAGCACGAGACCGTCGGCGCCTACGCCCTCGGCATCCTCGACGACGCCGAAGCGACCGCATTCGAGGCCCATCTCGCGACCTGCGAATGGTGCGCCCAGCAGCTCGACGAACTGGCCGGCATGGAGCCCATGCTCGCCGCCCTCGCCGATCTGCCCGGCTCCGGCAGCACACCCGCGATCGGCGACTCGCTGTCCGCGAAGCCCCGGCCGCGCCTGGTGGAGAAGCTGGTCGACGAGGTCGCCGACCGCCGCGCCCAGAAGCGCCGCCGCAGCTTCTACATGGTGGCCGCGGCCGGCGCGCTGATCATCGGCGGTCCCTTCGTCGCGGTCGCGACGAACGGCGGCGACGGCGGCGGCGCGGAGAACCGCCCCCTCGCTGCGAGCCCCGCGAAGGCCGCCTTCGAGGGCATCTCCGACAAGATCACCGCCACCGACCCGAACACCAAGGTCACCGCCACGGTCGCCCTTCAGAAGAAGGACTGGGGGACGGGCGTGGTCACCGAGCTGAAGAACGTCGCGGGCCCGCTCAAGTGCGCCCTCGTCGCGGTCGGCAAGAACGGCGAGCGCGAGACGCTGTCCTCCTGGTCCGTCCCGGAGTGGGGCTACGGCCTCCCCGACGCCAAGACCGAGAAGGCCAAGCAGCCGCTGTACGTCCAGGGCGGCGCCGCCTTCGAGCCGAACGAGATCGACCACTTCGAGGTCGTGACCTTCGACGGCAAGCGGCTGGTCGAGGTCGACGCGTAGAGCCGTTCGGCCGCCCGGCAGGCGCCATTGGGGGCAACAGCCCCGCGCCTGCCACCGGCCCGTAGCCTCCAGGGGCCCCCTTCGCGTACGGTTGACGGCTGCCCAGCACGTCAGAAGGGGGCCCGGTGGCCGCTCAGGCTCACAGACAAGACGCGGTCGGTTCGGTGCACGACTCGGTTCGTGACCGGGAGATCGACGTCGAACAGGAACACCTGGACCGGGTGTACCGGCGCCTCGAGGAGAAGATCCACGAGGCGGAGTTCCTGATGCAGGACGCCGCCCGGCGCGGCCAGGTCGGCACCCCCGGCGCACTCGCAGAGCGGGACGCGCAGGTCTTCCGCGCGGGCATCCACCTCAGCCGGCTCAACAACGAGTTCGAGGACTTCCTCTTCGGCCGAATCGACCTCCTGACCGGCAAGGACGGCAAGAAGGGCCCCGACGGGGCGTACACCGCCGTCGAGCCGGCGGAGGGCGCCGTACGCCCCGACAACACCGCCGACATCGCCGAGACCCTGCACATCGGGCGCATCGGCGTCCTCGACCAGGACTACGCACCGCTGGTCATCGACTGGCGGGCCCCGGCCGCCGCCCCCTTCTACCGCTCCACCCCGGTCGACCCGGGCCGTGTCGTCCGCCGCCGCGTCATCCGCTCCAAGGGCCGCCGGGTGCTGGGCGTCGAGGACGACCTGATGCGCCCCGAGCTGACGGCCTACCTCGACGGCGACGAACTGCCCGTCATCGGCGACGGCGCCCTGATGGCCGCGCTCGGCCAGGCCCGCAGCCACACCATGCGCGACATCGTCGCCTCCATCCAGGCCGAGCAGGACTTGGTCATCCGCGCCCCCGCCGCCTCCGTGACCTACGTCGAGGGCGGCCCGGGCACCGGCAAGACCGCCGTCGCCCTGCACCGTGCCGCCTACCTCCTCTACCAGGACCGGCGCCGCTACGCGGGCGGCATCCTGATCGTCTCCCCGACCCCGCTGCTCGTCGCCTACACCGAGGGCGTGCTGCCCTCCCTCGGCGAGGAGGGCCAGGTCGCCATCCGCGCCATCGGCTCCCTGGTCGAGGGCACCGAGGCCACCCTCTACGACTCCCCGTCCGTGGCCCGCGCCAAGGGCTCCTCGCGCATGCTCAAGGTGCTGCGCAAGGCCGCGCGCGGCGCCCTGGAGCTGAACGACCCGCCGGCCCGGCTGCGCGTGGTCGCCTTCGGCCGCCGCCTGGAGCTGGAGGCGCGGGAGCTGGACGGCGTCCGCCGCTCCGCCCTCGGCGGCACGGCCCCCGTGAACCTGCTGCGCCCCCGCGCCCGCAAGCTCCTCCTGGACGCCCTGTGGGAGCGGTCCGGCGCGGCCGGCCGGCACTCCGACCCCGAGCTCGCGGCCGAGCTGCGCTCCTCCTTCGACGAGGACATCACCTCCGAGGACGACTTCATCGCCTTCCTCGACGCCTGGTGGCCGGAGCTGACGCCGGCCGCCGTCCTGGACGCCATGGCCGACGAACGGCGCCTCGGCCGCTGGGCCCGGCGGATCCTCAACCCCGGCGAGGTCCGCAAGGTCGCCCGCTCCCTGCGGCGCGAGGGCCGCTCGGTACATGACATCGCCCTGCTCGACGAGCTCCAGGCCGTCCTCGGCGCCCCGGCCCGCCCCCGCAGGAAGCGCGAACTCGACCCGCTCGACCAGCTCACCGGCCTGGAGGAGCTGATGCCGGTGCGCGAGGAGTCGCAGCGCGAGCGGGCCGAACGCCTCGCCCAGGAGCGCGTCGAGTACGCCCACGTCATCGTCGACGAGGCCCAGGACCTGACCCCGATGCAGTGGCGCATGGTCGGCCGCCGCGGCCGGCACGCCACCTGGACGGTCGTCGGCGACCCGGCGCAGTCCTCCTGGTCCGACCCGGACGAGGCCGCCGAGGCCCGCGACGAGGCCCTCGGGTCCCGCCCCCGCCGCCGCTTCGAACTGACGGTGAACTACCGCAACCCGGCCGAGATCGCCGAGCTCGCCTCCAAGGTCCTCGCCCTCGCCATGCCCGGCTCCGTGTCGCCGAAGGCGGTCCGCTCCACCGGTGTCGAGCCGCGCTTCACGGTCGTCGAGGACACCCTGGCCGCCACCGTCCGCGACGAGGCGGCCCGCCTGCTGGACCGCGTGGACGGCACGGTCGGCGTGGTCGTCGCCATGCAGCGCCGCGAGGAGGCCCGCCGCTGGCTCGCCGGCCTCGGCGACCGGGTCGTCGCCCTCGGCAGCCTGGAGGCCAAGGGCCTGGAGTACGACGCGACGGTCGTGGTCTCCCCGGCGGAGATCGCCGACGAGTCCCCGGCCGGCCTGCGCGTCCTCTACGTCGCGCTGACCCGGGCCACCCAGCAGCTCACGGTCGTCTCGGCCGACCGGGACGAGCCCGACGCGGCGGGAGTGCCGGACCTGCTCAGGGATTGACGCCCCTACCCCATGGGCGGCGAAATGAACTACCGCTACGGGAATGGCCTTACGGGATCCGTTTGTTAGCCTGGACGTGGCACCGGCTCGATCCAAGCCCCCGGGCCCAACCTTCGTCGCTACGAGCGACCACTTGCCGCGAGGCGAGCATGGCGGGTCGGTGCCACCTACTTGAGAAGAGACCCACGTCCACGTGACGTGGGTCTCTTTTTTTCTGCCCCATGGCGCGCCGTCCCGCGAACAAAACGTTCGCAATCGAGGGCGGCTACCTGCTACTCGGCGGTAGGTGCGACGATCGGACGGCAAAACTCAGCGTCAGGTGAAAGCAGAGGAAGTCGGCCATGGCAACGGCGCCCAGCGTCTCCTACTCGATGACGGTCCGGCTGGAGGTGCCCGCGAGCGGAACCGCCGTCTCGCAGCTCACCACCGCCGTGGAGTCCTCCGGAGGCTCGGTGACCGGCCTCGACGTCACCGCATCCGGTCACGAGAAGCTCCGTATCGACGTCACCATCGCGGCGTCGTCGACCGCCCACGCGGACGAGATCGTCGAGGAACTCCGCGGCATCGAGGGCGTCACCCTGGGCAAGGTCTCGGACCGGACCTTCCTCATGCACCTCGGCGGCAAGATCGAGATGGCGTCCAAGCACCCCATCCGCAACCGTGACGACCTGTCCATGGTCTACACGCCGGGTGTGGCCCGCGTCTGCATGGCGATCGCCGAGAACCCCGAGGACGCCCGCCGCCTCACCATCAAGCGCAACTCCGTTGCGGTCGTGACGGACGGTTCCGCCGTGCTGGGCCTCGGCAACATCGGCCCCAAGGCCGCGCTGCCCGTCATGGAGGGCAAGGCGGCCCTCTTCAAGCGGTTCGCCGGCATCGACGCCTGGCCGATCTGCCTCGACACCCAGGACACCGACGCGATCGTCGAGATCGTCAAGGCGATCGCCCCGGGCTTCGCGGGCATCAACCTCGAGGACATCTCCGCCCCGCGCTGCTTCGAGATCGAGGCCCGGCTGCGCGAGGCCCTCGACATCCCCGTCTTCCACGACGACCAGCACGGCACCGCCATCGTCGTCCTCGCCGCCCTGACGAACGCGCTGCGCGTCACCGGCAAGGCGATCGAGAACATCCGCGTCGTCATGTCCGGCGCCGGCGCGGCCGGTACGGCCATCCTGAAGCTGCTGCTCGCCGCGGGCGTCAAGAACGCCGTCGTGGCCGACATCCACGGTGTCGTGCACGCGGGCCGCGAGGACCTGGTCGACGCCGCCCCGGACTCGGCGCTGCGCTGGATCGCCGACAACACCAACCCCGAGGGCCTCACCGGCACCCTCAAGGAGGCCGTGCGCGGCGCCGACGTCTTCATCGGCGTCTCTGCCCCGAACGTCCTCGACGGCGACGACGTGGCCGCCATGGCCGAGGCTGCCATCGTGTTCGCGCTCGCGAACCCGGACCCCGAGGTCGACCCGGCAATCGCCCGCCAGACCGCGGCCGTTGTCGCCACCGGCCGCTCGGACTTCCCGAACCAGATCAACAACGTGCTGGTCTTCCCGGGCGTCTTCCGCGGTCTGCTGGACGCGCAGTCCCGGACCGTCAACACCGAGATGATGCTGGCCGCCGCGAAGGCCCTCGCCGACGTGGTGACCGAGGACGAGCTGAACCCGAACTACATCATCCCGAGCGTCTTCAACGACAAGGTCGCGGGCGCGGTCGCCGGTGCCGTGCGGGAGGCCGCCAAGGCGGTCGGCGCGACGGCGGGCAGCCCGGCCGGCGTCTGAGGCCGGGGCAGGGCCGGGCCCCCGGACCGGGGGCCCGGCGAACCGAGGCCTGGGCGAACCGAGGCCTGGGCGAACCGGGGCCTGGGCGAACCGGGGGCCCGGGCGAACCGGGGGCCCGGACTGTGAGTAACCCCACGGCAGCCTGGAACCCGGCGCGTCGCAAGAACCCTGTCAGCAGCGGAGCTATCGTGGCGCAAGGCTCAGGCCCTCTCTTCGTGTGACTCCCAAGGGTGTTCTCACGACTCCGGCGGGTGCCGGATTGGCTTTCCCGCCGCAGGTAGGGGCAGGATGCGTCTCTGGGCGCGAGGGTCTGACGACGGACCCGGGTCCGGGGACTCAACGAGGACCCTGGCAGCATCGGCTTCGATCTGACGCCTCAACGGCAAGATGAACACGGGAGTAAGAACATGAACCGCAGTGAGCTGGTGGCCGCGCTGGCCGACCGCGCCGAGGTGACCCGCAAGGACGCCGACGCCGTGCTGGCCGCGTTCGCCGACGTCGTCGGCGACATCGTCTCCAAGGGCGACGAGAAGGTCACCATCCCCGGCTTCCTGACCTTCGAGCGCACCCACCGTGCCGCTCGCACCGCCCGCAACCCGCAGACCGGCGAGCCCATCCAGATCCCCGCCGGCTACAGCGTGAAGGTCTCCGCGGGCTCGAAGCTCAAGGAAGCGGCCAAGGGTAAGTAGTCGCTCCGCTGAGAGCGCCGGGCGGCTGCGGGCCGGTTGTGGCCGGCCGCGCAGTTCCCCGCGCCCCTTTCCGGGCGCACAGCACAAACGCCGATGGGGCGGTCACCCAGAAAAGGGTGTCCGCCCCAAAGGCGTATGTACCCGCT
>NZ_JBHWFG010000031.1:0-102884 GCF_042733745.1 Streptomyces sp. NPDC059696 | reverse complement strand
CGAGCTGTGCGAGAACACCCCGCTGAAGGAGGGCGGCGAGGAGTACCTGGACTCGGAGAAGTACCAGCTCAGGCACCGCGACTGGGACAACGCCGGACGCGAGGGCCGCAGCATCGTCCCGCTGCTGACCCGCCTCAACACCGTCCGGCGGGAGAACCCGGCCCTCCAGCAGCTGCGCGACCTCCACTTCCACCACGCCGACCAGGAGGCGGTGATCGCCTACTCGAAGCGGAAGGGTTCGAACACGGTTCTGGTGGTCGCCAACCTCGACCCCCACCACACCCAGGAGGCCACGGTCTCGTTGGACATGCCGCAACTCGGCCTGGACTGGCACGAGTCGGTGCCGGTGCGCGACGAGCTCACCGGCGAGACCTACCACTGGGGCAGGGCCAACTACGTGCGCCTCGAACCGGGTCACCGGCCCGCGCACGTCTTCACGGTCCTGCGACCGTCCACCCCGGAGATCGGAGGGTCACCCACAACATGATCGTCAACGAACCCGTTCAGGACACCTTCGAGGACACCCCCGCCAGGGACCGTGACCCGGAGTGGTTCAAGCGCGCCGTCTTCTACGAGGTGCTCGTCCGCTCCTTCCAGGACAGCAACGGCGACGGCGTCGGTGACCTCAAGGGCCTGACCGCGAAGCTCGACTACCTCCAGTGGCTGGGCGTCGACTGCCTGTGGCTGCCGCCGTTCTTCAAGTCGCCGCTGCGCGACGGCGGCTACGACGTCTCCGACTACACGGCCGTCCTGCCGGAATTCGGTGACCTGGCCGACTTCGTGGAGTTCGTCGACGCCGCCCACCAGCGGGGCATGCGCGTCATCATCGACTTCGTCATGAACCACACCAGCGACCAGCACCCGTGGTTCCAGGAGTCGCGCAAGGACCCCGACGGGCCCTACGGCGACTACTACGTGTGGGCCGACGACGACAAGCAGTTCCAGGACGCGCGGATCATCTTCGTCGACACCGAGGCCTCCAACTGGACCTACGACCCGGTCCGCAAGCAGTACTACTGGCACCGGTTCTTCTCCCACCAGCCGGACCTCAACTACGAGAACCCGGCCGTGCAGGAGGAGATGATCTCCGCCCTGAAGTTCTGGCTGGACCTGGGCATCGACGGGTTCCGGCTGGACGCGGTGCCGTACCTGTACCAGCAGGAGGGGACCAACTGCGAGAACCTCCCGCGCACGCACGACTTCCTGAAGCGGGTGCGCAAGGAGATCGACGCCCAGTACCCGGACACCGTCCTGCTCGCGGAGGCCAACCAGTGGCCCGAGGACGTCGTCGACTACTTCGGCGACTACACCAGCGGCGGCGACGAGTGCCACATGGCCTTCCACTTCCCGGTCATGCCGCGCATCTTCATGGCCGTGCGGCGCGAGTCCCGCTACCCGGTCTCCGAGATCCTGGCCAAGACGCCGGCCATCCCCTCGGGCTGCCAGTGGGGCATCTTCCTGCGCAACCACGACGAGCTCACGCTCGAGATGGTCACCGACGAAGAGCGCGACTACATGTGGGCCGAGTACGCCAAGGACCCCCGCATGCGCGCCAACATCGGCATCCGCCGCAGGCTCGCCCCGCTGCTGGACAACGACCGCAACCAGATCGAGCTGTTCACGGCCCTGCTGCTGGCCCTGCCCGGCTCGCCGATCCTGTACTACGGCGACGAGATCGGCATGGGCGACAACATCTGGCTCGGCGACCGCGACGCCGTGCGCACGCCGATGCAGTGGACGCCCGACCGCAACGCCGGGTTCTCCTCGTGCGACCCGGGACGGCTGTTCCTGCCCACGATCATGGACCCGGTCTACGGCTACCAGGTCACCAGCGTCGAGGCGTCCATGGCCTCGCCGTCGTCGCTGCTGCACTGGACCCGCCGCATGATCGAGATCCGCAAGCAGAACCCGGCCTTCGGGCTCGGCTCGTACACCGAGCTGCCGTCGACGAACCCGGCGGTGCTGGCGTTCCTGCGCGAGTACGAGGACGACCTGGTGCTGTGCGTGAACAACTTCTCCCGTTTCGCACAGCCCACCGAGCTGGACCTGAGCGCCTTCGAGGGGCGGCACCCGGTGGAGCTGTTCGGCGGGGTGCGCTTCCCCGCCATCGGCGAACTGCCGTACCTGCTGACCCTCGGAGGCCACGGCTTCTACTGGTTCCGGCTCCGCAAGGAGACCGTGTGAGGCCTGATGAGGCCTGTTGAGGCCCGATCCGCGGGACGGGCCGCAAACCCCGGCGGCGGGGCGTTTCCTCCGCCCCGCCCGGGGCACGCATCAGTAACACCCCGCCCACCCGCGTGAGCCGGAGGGGCGCCGTCCGGAGCCGGTCACGGGCACCGGAGGCGCACCACAAATGGGTGAAAGGACGCGACGCCATGTCGGAAGCCGTCACACGCACCGTCACCACCCCGCCCGGCCTTCTTGCCTCCCTGGATCCGCTGCTGCGGGAATGGCTGCCACGGCAGCGCTGGTTCGCGGGCAAGGGACGGCCGGTCACCGGGTTCACGCTGGTCGAGGCCACCGAGCTGCTCCCGGCCACGTCCAAGCTGGGGCTGTACCACCTGCTGGTCCGCGCCCACCAGCCCGTCGCGGCGACCCACGGGGCGCCCGGCCACCCCGGTGACTGCTACCAGCTGTTGATAGGCGTGCGCGAGGCGCTGCCGCCTCGGCTGGCGCCCGCGCTGATCGGACACGTGCCGACGGGACCGCTGGCCGGCCGGCCGGTCTACGACGCCCTGCACGACACCAGGCCCGCCGAGCTGCTCCTGGAGGCGCTGCGCACCCGGGCCCGGATCGGCAGGCTGCGTTTCGAGCGGGACCCCGGCCAGGACATCCGCACCGGACTGGTACCGCGCGTGGTGACCGCCGAGCAGTCCAACTCATCGCTCGTCTACGGAGATACGTTCATCCTGAAGCTGCTCCGCCGGATCGTTCCGGGGGTCAACCCGGATCTGGAGCTGCCGCTCGCGCTGGCCCGCGAGGGCTGCCCCCGGGTGCCCGCGCCGACCGCGTGGATGGTCGCGGACATCGACCCGGCGGCGGATCCGGTCGTCCCGCCGGGCCCGGTGGACCTCGCCGGCCAGCCGTACGTCCTGGGTGTGCTCCAGCCGTTCCTGCAAGGCGCCTCCGACGGCTGGGAGCTGGCGCTGCGCGAGCTGGCCAAGGGCGAGGACTTCGGCGCCGAGGCGCGGGCACTGGGGCGGGCCACCGCCGAGGTGCACACCGCGCTGGCCCGGGCGTTGCCGACGGTCACGCTCGGTCACGCACAGCTCCAGCTGATGGTGAACGGCATGATCGAGCGGCTGGACGCTGCCGTCCATGCCGTGCCCGCGCTGCGGCCGTACGCACGCGGCCTGCGGTCGGCGTTCACCGCGCTGGGCGACCTGGCGGCCGAGGGCCGCACCTGGACCGCGCAGCGGGCGCACGGCGACCTGCATCTCGGCCAGTGCCTGCGCTCGCCGTCCGGCGAGTGGTGGCTGATCGACTTCGAGGGCGAACCGGCCCGGCCGCTGGCCGAACGCCGTATGCCGCAGCCGACGGTGCGCGACGTCGCCGGCATGCTGCGGTCCTTCGACTACGCGGCACGCTCGGCCGACCCGCCCCAGCCGGACTGGGCCGAGACCTGCCGGTCCGCGTACTGCTCGGGCTACGCGGAGGCCTCCGGCCACGATCCGCGCACCGACCCGGTGCTGCTGCGGGCCTACGAGACGGACAAGGCGATCTACGAGGTGGTGTACGAGGCCAGGCACCGCCCCGACTGGCTGCCGGTGCCCCTGGCCGCCATAGACCGGCTCGCCTCGACCGGCCACCTGACCTGACCGACCACCCTCGTCCTGGAGGCTCCGCCCGTGACCCCCCGCCCTGAGTCCAGCGGTTCGCGTCCCAAGGGGACCGCCGGGGAGAAGATCCCCGAGCAGCCCACGGCCGCCCAGCAGAAGAGCGCCGCGAAGAAGACGGCGGTGCCGAAACAGGCAGCGGCGAAGAAGGCGGCTCCCGCGCGGACGACCGCGAAGAAGGCGGCCGCCGGCAAGACCACCGTCGCCAAGACCGTGGCCAAGAAGGCGGCGACGAAGGCTCCCGCCAGGAAGGCGCCGGCGGAACAGCCCGCCGCCGCTGCCGCCGCCGAGTCGACGGCGGTCGCGAAGAAGGCCGCCGCGAAGAAGGCGGCGGTGAAGAAGACGGCGGTGAAGAAGGCTGCGGCCAAGAAGGCCGTGAAGAAGACCGCCGCCGAGAAGGCCACGGCCGCCGGGGCGACGGCGGCCGGGTCCGCGGCGAAGAAGACCGCCCCCGCCAAGGCCACAGCAACCAAGGCCACCGCGACCAAGGCCGCCGCGACCAAGTCCCCCGCCACGAAGGCCGCGGCGAAGAAGGCGACCGCGAAAAAGGCGACTGCGAAAAAGGCAGGGGCGAAGAAGGCCGCGGTGAAGAAGGCCGCGGTGAAGGAGGCGCCCGCCGCCAAGGCCCTCGCGAAGAAGGCCACCGCGTCCGAGGCGCCCGCGGAGGTTCTTCCGGAGAAGCGCGCGGTCAAGAAGGCGCCCGCGCAGACGGCCCCGGCCGGCACGGCCACTGGCGGGACGGCCACTGGCGGCACGGCCCCGGCCGGCACGGCCACTGGCGGGACGGCCACGGGCGGGACGGCCACTGGCGCGCAGGTCGTTCCGCCGGAGATGGAGGTCGCCGTCGCACCCGCCGTCGGGTCGGCGGACCGGGAGCGGCTGCTCGGCGGCACGCACCACGACCCGCACTCCGTGCTCGGCGCGCACCCCGTGCCCGGCGGCGTCGCCTTCCGGGCGTTCCGGCCGTACGCCCTGTCGGTGACCGTCGTCGCCGGGGAGCTGCGGGCCGAGCTGCACGACGACGGTGAGGGGTTCTTCTCGGGGTTGCTGCCGCTGACGGAGGTCCCGGCGTACCGGCTGGTCGTGGAGTACGAGGGCACGGTCCTGGAGACCGAGGACGCGTACCGTTTCCTGCCCACGCTGGGCGACCTCGACCTGCATCTGATCGGCGAGGGCCGGCACGAGGAACTGTGGACGGCGCTGGGCGCGCACCCGATGACCCACCAGGGCGTGACCGGCACCCGGTTCGCGGTGTGGGCGCCGAACGCGCGCGGGGTGCGCGTGGCCGGCACCTTCAACTTCTGGGACGGCACCGCGCACGTCATGCGCTCGCTCGGCTCGTCCGGGGTGTGGGAGGTGTTCCTGCCGGACATCGGCGAGGGCGAGCTGTACAAGTTCGAGATCACCCGCCCCGACGGTTCGAAGACGCTGCGCGCCGACCCGATGGCCCGCCGTACGGAGGTGCCGCCCGCGACCTCGTCGGTCGTCACCTCCTCGCAGTACGAGTGGGGCGACGCGGACTGGCTGTCCCGGCGCGCCGAAGTCCCCGCGCACGAGGCGCCGTTCTCGGTGTACGAGGTACATCTGCCGTCCTGGCGACCCGGTCTGACGTACCGCCAGCTCGCCGAGCAGCTGCCCGGGTACGTGAAGAACCTGGGCTTCACGCACGTCGAGCTGATGCCGGTCGCGGAGCATCCGTTCGGCGGCTCCTGGGGTTATCAGGTGACCGGCTTCTACGCGCCGACGGCCCGGCTGGGCACGCCGGACGACTTCCGGTACCTGGTCGACAAGCTGCACCAGGCGGGCATCGGCGTCCTCATGGACTGGGTGCCGGCGCACTTCCCGCGGGACGCCTGGGCGCTCGCCGAGTTCGACGGGCGTCCGCTGTACGAGCACGAGGACCCGCTGCGGGCCGCGCACCCTGACTGGGGCACGCTGGAGTTCGACTTCGGGCGCAACGAGGTGCGCAACTTCCTCGTGGCGAACGCCGTGTACTGGTGCGAGGAGTTCCACATCGACGGGCTGCGCGTGGACGCCGTCGCCTCGATGCTGTACCTGGACTACTCGCGCGAGCCGGGCCAGTGGACGCCCAACGAGCACGGCGGCCGGGAGAACCTGGACGCGGTGGCGTTCCTGCAGGAGATGAACGCGACGGTGTACCGCAGGGTGCCGGGCGTGGTCACCATCGCCGAGGAGTCCACCGCCTGGGACGGTGTCACCCGGGCCACCCACCACAAGGGCCCGAGCGGCTTCGGCGGGCTGGGGTTCGGGCTGAAGTGGAACATGGGCTGGATGCACGACTCGTTGCAGTACATGAGCCACGAGCCGGTGTACCGCAAGTACCACCACCACGAGATGACCTTCTCCATGGTGTACGCCTACAGCGAGAACTACGTGCTGCCGATCTCGCACGACGAGGTGGTGCACGGCAAGCGTTCCCTGGTGTCGAAGATGCCCGGCGACTGGTGGCAGCAGCGCGCCGGGGTCCGGTCCTACCTGGGCTACATGTGGGCCCATCCGGGCAAGCAACTGCTGTTCATGGGGCAGGAGTTCGCCCAGGGCGCCGAGTGGTCCGAGGCGCACGGCCCCGACTGGTGGCTGCTGGACCCGGGCTACGGGGCCGAGCCCGACCACCGCGGGGTGCGCGATCTGGTGCGCGATCTCAACACCGTGTACCGGGCGACCCCGGCGCTGTGGCGGCTGGACACGGACCCGGCCGGTTTCGAGTGGATCGTCGGGGACGCCGCCGACGACAACGTCTTCGCGTTCCTGCGGCTGGACCCGGAGGGTGTGCCGGTGCTGGCGGTGTCCAACTTCGCGCCGGTCACCCGCCCGGACTACCGCCTGGGCGTCCCGGAGGACGTCCCCGCCTGGCACGAGGCCGTCAACACCGACGCGGCCCGCTACGGCGGCAGTGACGTCACCAACCCCGACCCGGTCAAGCCCGAGCCGCTGGCCTGGCACGGCCGCCCGGCGAGCATCCGGCTGACCCTGCCGCCCCTGGCGACGGTCTGGCTGCGGCCGGCGTAAGGGGCCGGGCGAGAGGCGCGGCGTGGACGGGAGCGGCTCACACCGCCGCTCCCGTCAGCGTGTGCGCGAGGTGGTCGGCGAGGGGGCACAGCCAGTCACCGCGCGCGTTGCCGAGCAGGTGGTCGCCGTGCGGGACGGGCAGGTAGGTGCCGTGCGGGGCCAGGCGGGCCAGCGGTTCACCGTTCGTCACGCCGGGGATGACGTCCTGGCCGCCGTCCACGACCAGCAGCGGGGCCGCGATGCGCGGTGCCAGGCCGCTCAGATCGACCCCGCGGGCGAAGGCGCGGGCGGCGTCCGCTCCTCCGGCCCGGCGGGTCATGATGTCCCGCACCGGCGGGGGCAGTTCGTCCCAGTCGAGGCGGAAGGGGCCGCTGACGGTGGCGGCCGCCGCCACCCGAGGGTCCAGGGCCGCGGTCCGTGCCGCGTAGTAGCCGCCCAGGCTGAGGCCGACCAGCCCTACACGCGGGACGCCGAGGGCGTCGACGACCCGGCCGATGACCTGCTCGTAGTGCGCGGTGAGGGTGGTCGTGGCCGCGAGGGCGCCCTGCCCGGGCCCGTCCATCGCGAACACCGCGAGCCCCCGGGCGAGCAGCGCGGCCGTCAGGTCCAGGAACTCCTCCTTGGCCGAGTCCAGCCCGGGCACGACGATCACCGTGCCCGGGGCGTCGCGGGGGCCGCGCAGCCAGCCGGTGAAACCCGTTCCGCCGACGCGCCGCGCACCGGGCTCCAGCAGGGTCAGCGCCCGGGCCAGGGCCTCGTCCGCGGCTGCGGCGGCACGGCCTGCCCCGGTGCCGGGGGCGAGCGTGGCGAGGTGGAACCACCGGGCCGACATCAGCAGGTGCTCACCGGCGGAGACGGCCGATCCGGCCCGCTCGGCACGCTCGGCCCAGGCCCGTCCGGTGTGTGAGAAGGCCGGTCCCCAGTCGGTGACACGGGTGAGGGCGGCGGTGACGCGCCGGTACTCGTGGGGGTCGACGCCCGCGCCGGTGGCGCGGGTCCACTGGGCGGCGGCGAAGTCGGAGGCGTTCACCGGGTTCCTCCCGTCAGCAGGACGGCCTTGCCGCGTATCCGGCGCTCGCGCAGGTCGACCAGCGTGCCGGCGGTGTCCGCCCAGTCGGCGGTCCGGCCGATCTCCGGGTGCAGCCGGCCCTGGTCCACCAGGCGCACCAGTGTCGTGAGGTCGGGGCCGTAGGGGGCGCCCGCGTAGTGGAAGTGACGGAGGGTCACGCGCTCGGGCCCGCCGAGGAGTGCGAAGAAGTCGAGGGTCGCCGGGGTGCGGCTCGCCTGGCCGAACCAGACGGCCAGGCCGCCCGGCCGGGTCCTGGCGAGGGCCGCCGGCAGGTCCGGCCCGCCCGTGGACTCCAGCACGACGTCGAACGGCCCCTGTGCCGCCGCCACCTCGTGCACCACCTCCGCGCCCCGTTCCCGCAGGCGCTCGCCGCGCTCCGGTGTGGCCGTCACCGCGGTCAGCTCGGCCCCGGCGGCGACGGCCAGTTCGGTGACGTAGTGGCCGACCCCGCCGGAGGCGCCGGTGAGCAGGACGCGGGTGCCGGCCAGGGGCCCGGCCGTGCGCAGCAGACGCAGGGCGGTGATGCCGGCGAGGGGCAGGGCCGCCGCCCGGACGCTGTCGACGCCGTGCGGGAGCGGGGCGAGGGAGTGGGTGGGCACGGCGGCGTACTCGGCCCAGCCGCCCTGCGCGGGGTGTCCCACCACACGGGTGCCGATGGCGGGGCCCGATCCGTCGGCCGCGGCCTGCACGACCAGTCCCGCCAGGTCCTTGCCGGGCAGCAGTCCTGGGCGGGGGTGTTCGAGGAGGAACGTCTCGCCCCGGTTCGGCGCGAACGCCTCGACCTTGACGAGTGCCTCGTCGGGCTCGGGGACGGGCGGGGGTGCCTCGGCGAAGGCGACCGGACGGGCCGCCTCCCCCGTGGGGATCAGTCTTCGCATGCCGGACATGCAACCTCCGTGGCCGTCCCGTGATCCAACAACGGACGGACCGGGCCGACAACGTTCGGTTGTCGCCCGAGCTCCAGGGGGTGCGGGCACGCCCTAGGGTGGGGAGTCATGGATCTCGACATGGCGCAGGTACGGGCCTTCGTCCGCGTCGCCGAGGAACTGCACTTCGGGCGGGCGGCGGGCGCGCTCGGTCTCACTCAGCAGGCGCTGTCCAAACGGATCGCGCGGCTCGAGTCGCTGCTCGGCACCGCGCTGTTCCGGCGCGGCGGCAGGACGGTCGAGCTCACGGAGGCGGGCCGGCGTTTCCTCGCCCCGGCCCGGCAGGCCCTGGCCGCGGCCGAGTCGGCCGTCGCGGCGGCCGTGGGGACGGACCGGCCCCTGCGGGTCGATGTCTGGGGTCACCTCTACGCGCCGATGCGGACCCTGGCCGAGGTCGCCGGGCGGGCCGGGGAGCTGGCGCCGGGCCACGGCCGTGATCTGCCGTCGGTGGCGGCGGCCCTGCTGCGTGGTGACATCGACGCGGCCTTCGGCCGGGTGCACCCTCCGCTGCCCGCCGGGCTGGCCCACCGCCTGGTGCGGCTGGAGCCGGTGGACGCCGTGCTCGGCGCGGACCATCCGCTCGCGGGCGAACCGGCCCTGCGGCCCGACCAGTTGGGCGATGGTGTGCTGTGGGCGCCCGGGGCACTGGACCGGCTGGACTTCCTCCACCGGTTCGCCCGGCGCTTCGGCATCCCCACCACGGCCACCGCCCTCAACCTGGGCCTCGACCGCTTCCTCGCCGAGGTGGTGGCGGACCCGCGGCGCTTCTCGCTGCTGCCCGCCGACGTGCCCCTGCCGGACGTGCCGGGTCTGCGTTCCGTCCCGCTGGTCGATCCCACGCCGCTGTACGCCTGGTCGCTGGTGTGGCGTGCCGGCGGCGGGCACCCCGGCCTCGACGTCCTCATCACGGCCCTGGCCGCGCAGGCGGGGCGCAGCCGGTGGCTGGAGTACGACCCGGGGCGCGACTGGCTCCCCGAACCGCCCGGCAACCCGACGGCGGGCAAGCCGGGTTGAGCCGTCCCCTGTGACACGGCTGTGACGGGAGGAGTGGCCTCCGCCACAGCCCGGCCGGTGCGGTCCTGGTGGGGTGGCCGCATGGACGCCACTCCTCCGCTCCCCCCGGGGGCGCCGTGCTGACAGGCCTCGCGGTCGCATCGGTCTGTGCCCTCGGTGCGCTCGTCACCGGGGCGGGAGTCGTCGCGATGGCGCTTCCCGGGCGGCCTCAGCCGTGGCCGGTACAGCTGCTGCGCCGTGCGGCGGCGACGGCCGCGTGGGGTGCGGCGGCCGTGTACGCGCTGGGGCTCTCCGCCGTACTGGCGTCGGAGCACGCGTTCGGTGACGGGGCGGACTCGATCCCCGCCCCGGCCTGCCGCGACGGCTTCGACGAGGCCACGCGGGAGGGGCTGTCCCACCACCGGTCCTCGTACCTGCCGCTGCGCTTCGACTGCGTCCGCGGCGACGGCTCCGTCTACTCCAGCGACTCCGACTACGGCTGGATGAACGGGACGAGCGCCGCACTCGCCCTGGCCGCGGCCCTGTTCTTCATCGGCGCGGGCTACGCGACCGAACTGCGGGCCCGCACAGCGGCCGTGGCGTCATGACGCTACTCCCCGTCTTCGTCGTCCTGGTCGTCGGCTGTGTCGCGCTGCGGGGGCTGCTCGTCCATCCGCTGCTGCCGCTGTGGGTGCGGACCACGGTCTTCTGGTCGGTGCCGCTCGGTGCCCTCACCTGGGTGTTCATCATGGCGGCGGACGATCCCGTGCTGTTCCCGGAGACCGCCCCGTGTCCCCGCGAGCCGTACCTCGAGGGCGTCATCGGCAGTGGGAAGGTGACGGGTGTCTCGACCCCGTTCCCGCCGCGGGCCTACTGCGTCTGGGAGGACGGCACCGTCTACGACCTCGCGCCCCGGGCCGAGTTCCTGTTCTGGGTCTTCTTCGCGCTGACCGTCGTCCCGCTCGGGGCGGGGCTGTGGCACGCGGTGCGGCATCCGAGGTCGCTCCTGCGGTAGGCGGGCCCCGTACCCGGCCGGGTACGGGGCCGCTCCGCTACGCGAAGGCGTCCGCCAGGGGCTTCGGCAGTGTGCCGGTGTGGAGCACACCCAGCCGCTGGGTGGCCCGGGTCAGGGCCACGTACAGGTCGCTCGTGCCGTACCGGGCGGGCTCGACCACGAGGACGGAGTCGAACTCCAGGCCCTTGGCCTGGCGCGGGTCGAGCAGGACCACCGGGCGGGTGAGATCGGGCTCGGCGCCGGCCGTGACGCCGTCCAGCCGGGCCGCGAGGGCGCGGTGGAGGTCGCGCGGCGCGATCACCGCGAGCCTGCCCTCGTCCGGGGAGAGCTCCCCGACCGCCTTGGCGACGGCGCCCGGAAGGTCGTCGGTGGCACGGGCCCAGGGGCGTACGCCCGTGGAGCGGACCGAGCTGGGCGGCTCGAACTGCGGGTGCTCGGCACGGACCACGGCCGCGGCGACGTCCATGATCTCGGCCGGGGTGCGGTAGTTGACGCCCAGGCGGGTGTGCTCCCAGCGGTCCTCGACGTACGGCTCGAGGATGCCGGACCAGGACCCGACCCCGGCCGCCTCCGCGGTCTGCGCCGGGTCGCCGACCAGGGTCATCGAGCGGGTCGGGCTGCGCCGCATCAGCAGCCGCCACGCCATCGGCGACAGCTCCTGCGCCTCGTCGACGATGATGTGCCCGAACGCCCAGGTGCGGTCGGCGGCGGCGCGCTCGGCGGCGCTGCGGTGGTCGTCCTCCTCGTGCCGCTCGGCGAACCGCTCGGCGTCGATGATGTCGTGCGCGGACAGCACCTCGGAGCTCTCGGGGTCCCCCTCCTCCTTGTCCTCGAACTCGTAGGTCCGGGAGGCGTAGGACACGTCGAGCACGCCCTGGGCGTAGGCGATCTGCCGCTGCCGCTCACGCTCGGCGCGGTCGCGGGCGAGCCGGTCGTCGTCGCCGAGGAGTTCGGCGGCCTCGTCGAGCAGCGGCACGTCCGCGACCGTCCAGCGCCGGGTCACCGGGCGGCGTACGGCGTCGGCGTCCTGGGCGGGCAGGAACTGCTCGGGCGCGGCGAGGAAGTCCGCGACGAGCCGCTGCGGGGTCAGCAGCGGCCACAGCTGGTCGATGGCGGACCAGACCTCGGGGTTCTCGGCGAGGTCGTCGCGGATCTGGGTGATGTCGCTGGGGTCGAGCAGGCTCGATCCGTCGAAGGGGTCGGTGCCGATCCGCTCGGCGTACAGGTCGGTGAGGGCGTTGAGGATGTGGCCCTCGAAGTGCTCGCGGGCGGCGTTGTGCGGGAGCTTGGCGGCGCGCGTGCGCTCGCGGGCGACGTTGACCAGGCCGTCGTCGAGCATGAGGACCTCGCGGTCGTGCTCGATGGCGATCACCGGGTCGGGCAGCGCCTGCCGGGCGCGGACGACCTCGGCGAGCACGTCGGCCATGGCGGCGCGGCCCTTCACGGCGGCGGCCTCCGGTGGGTCGGCCGCGGTGGCCTTCACGCCGGGGAACAGCTCGCCGACGGTGGCGAGGAGCACGCCCGTCTCCCCGAGGGAGGGCAGCACCTCGCCGATGTAGCCGAGGAACGCCGGGTTGGGCCCGACGATCAGCACGGCCCGCTTGGCCAGCAGTTCCCGGTGCTCGTAGAGCAGGTAGGCGGCGCGGTGCAGGGCGACGGCCGTCTTGCCGGTGCCCGGACCGCCCTCCACCACCATGACGCCGCGGTGCGGTGCGCGGATGATGCGGTCCTGGTCGGCCTGGATGGTCCGCACGATGTCGCCCATGCGGCCGGTGCGCGCCGAGTTGAGGGCGGCGAGCAGGACCGCGTCGCCTGTGGGGTCCTCGTGGCCGGTGCGGGTCTCGTCGCCGAGGTCGAGGATCTCGTCGTGCAGGTGGGTGACCGTGCGGCCGTCGGTGGCGATGTGCCGGCGGCGCCTGAGGCCCATCGGGGTGTGCCCGGTGGCCAGGTAGAAGGGGCGGGCGACGTCGGCGCGCCAGTCGATGAGGACGGGGGTGCGTTCGGCGTCGTCGGTGCGCAGGCCGATGCGGCCGATGTGGTGGGTGACGCCCGAGGTGAGGTCGATCCGGCCGAAGCACAGGGAGCCGTCCACCGCGTTCAGCGCGGCGAGCAGCCCGGAGCGCTCGGCGACGAGGATGTCCCGCTCGAGTCTGGCCTGCATGGGGGTGTTGCCCTGCGCGAGCGCGTCCGTGACGGAGGTCTCGGCGTCGCCGCGCAGCGCGTCCACGCGCGCGTACAACCCGTCGATGAATTCCTGTTCCTGCCGCAATTCATCGTCCGGAAATTCGGTGTTTGACAATTCCGCTCCCGCCCGGATATACTGTGCTCACTGAACTTCACTGTGACTTCAATAGACTTGAAGTCACGAACAGACAAATATACGCAAGGAAATCCCCCGAGCGCAATTGCTCGGGGGATTTCCTGTTGTCCGGGCGGGTTCGGGCGGGTCGCCTAGATCACTTCCGCGAGCTCCTGGAGCAGCTTCCGCTTGGCCCGGGCCCCGACCATCGCCTTCACGGGCTCACCGCCCCGGAACACCATGAAGGTCGGCATGGAGAGCACCTTGTAGGCGTTGGTCGTCTCCGGATTGGCGTCGACGTCCAGCTGCACGACCTTCAGTCGGTCGCCCTCCTCGGCCGCCAGGGCCTTGAGCACGGGGCCCATCTGCCGGCAGGGCGGGCACCAGTCGGCGGTGAACTCCACCAGCACCGGCAGCTCCGCCCCGATCACCTCCGCCTCGAAATCCGCGTCCGTCACATCCGTCACGCCGGTCACCATGTGTCCCCTCCCAGCTCGCACACGGGTTCCGGACCGCCCGGAACCTCCGCCTCGGCGGCCAGCTCGGCCCGGGCCTGCTCGGCGCGCTCCAACTGCCGCGCGACGGTGTCCCGTACGCCGGTCAGCTGGCCGATCAGCGCGTCGAGCTCGCCCAGCTTGCGCCGGTAGACCGCGAGCGACGCCGGGCACGAGTCGCCCTCGGGGTGTCCGGCGCGCAGGCACTCCACGAACGGGCGTGTCTCCTCCAGGTCGAACCCGAAGTCCTGGAGCGTCCTGATCTGCCGCAGCAGGCGCAGATCGCTCTCGTCGTAGGTCCGGTAACCGTTGCCGGTGCGCCGCGCGGGCAGCAGCCCCCGCGCCTCGTAGTACCGCAGCGTCCGCGTCGTGGTCCCGGCCCGTGCGGCCAGCTCGCCGATTCGCATGCGGTCGAACGTAATCTTTGACCCCGGCGTCAAGGCAACAGCGGCTTCCGCTCCACCGGGGAGGTCAGCACGATCGACGTGGTGGTGCGGCCCAGCGCGGAGACGGCCTCCAGGACCTCCTCCAGGTGGACGGTGTCGCGCACCGCGACTTTGAGGATCCAGCAGTCCTCCCCGAGCAGTGACACCGACCGGGCGCGTCCAGGCCCCGCACGACAGTGACACCGACCGGGCGAGTCCGGGCCCCGGACGAAAGGGACACCGGTGAAGACCCGGCTCGGGCCCCGCACGACAGTGACACCGGTGAGAACCCGGCCCCGGGCCCCGTACGAGCGTGACGCCGGCCGGGCCGGCCCCGCGCCGCGCGCGATCGTGACGCCGGCCGCACCTCGGCGGTGGCGTCACGGTCGCGCGTCGTCCTAGCGGGTTCCCGCGGGCTCCAGCTCCTGGTTCTCCTCGACGGTCTCCTCCTCCGTCTTGCGCCGCCCGGGCAGCAGCAGCGCCACCACCAGCGTGCCGACGCCCAGGATCACGGCCCCGATCAGGCTGGTGTGCGCGACCGCGTCGGAGAACGCGGATCCGACCGCGTCGGCCATCTGCCGCGCGCCGCCGCCGAGTTGCTCGGCCTGCGCCCGCAGCCGCTCCGCCTGCTGGGGGTCACCGGTGTGCGCGGCCTGCTCGGTGAGCTGCCGTGCCTTGTCACCGATGCCGTGGGCGACGGCGTACCCGGCGCCGACGGAGTCCTGGGCCGTGGACAGGGAGGAAGCGGGGAGCTTGCTGCCGGCCGTCGCGTCCGAGAGGTGGCCGGAGTACGAGGTCGCCAGCAGCGAACCGAGGATGGCGATGCCGAGCGAGCCGCCGAGCTCCAGCGACGTGTCGTTCACCGCGCCGCCGACGCCGAGCTTCGACTCCGGGAAGGCCCCCATGATGGCGTCGGTGCAGGGCGACAGGGCGAGCCCGATCGAGAGGCCGAGGACGACGAGGGGCGCGACGAGGTCGCCGTACGAGGAGCCGGCGTCGACGCGGGTGAGCAGCGCCAGGGCCGCCGTGCCGCCGACCATGCCGGCCGTGACGGTCCACTTCATGCCGACGCGGGGCGTCAGCAGGCCGGTGAGGGCGGCGCCCACGAACACGGCACCCGCCAGCGGCAGCATGCGCAGTCCCGTGTCCAGGGCGTCGTAGCCGAGGACGAACTGCAGGTGCTGGGTCAGGTAGTAGAAGGCGCCGAAGACCGCCAGGAAGAACAGGGCGACGGCGAGGTTGGAGCCGGCGAAGCCGCGGTCGGTGAAGCGGCGGACGTCGAGCAGCGGGCGCGGGTGGCGGAGCTCCCACAGGACGAAGGCGACGAGTCCGGCTCCGGCGACGACCGCGGCGGTGACGGCCTTGACGCCCCAGCCGAAGTGCGGTCCCTCGATGATCATGTAGACCAGTGCGGCGATCCACACCACCGACAGCAGTCCGCCGCCGTAGTCGATGCGCCCCCGCTCCGCGGCCTTGGACGGCGGTACGAGGACGAAGGCGCCGACCAGGGCCACGACCGCGACGGGGACGTTGATGAGGAACGTCGACGACCAGCCGTGGTCCTCCAGCAGCGCCCCGGCGACCAGCGGTCCGGCCGCGATGGCGAGCCCGGCCGTGGCGGTCCACAGGGTGATGGCCCTGGCCCGCTCAGCGCGCGGGAAGGTCGCGGCGAGCAGGGACAGCGTGGCCGGCATGATCATCGCGGCGCCGGCGCCCATCACGGCCCGGGCGGCGATGACGGTCGTGGCGCTGTCGGCGAGGTAGCCGAAGACGGAGCCGCCCGCGAAGACGACCAGTCCGAGGACGAGCGCGCCCCGGCGGCTGTACTTGTCGCCGATCGCGCCGAGCAGCAGCATCAGCGCGGCGTACGGGACGGTGTAGCCGTCGATCACCCATTGCAGGTCGGCGCTGGTCAGACCGAGGTCCTCGGTCATGGCGGGCGCGGCGACGGTGAGGGCGGTGTTGGCCATCACGATGATCAGCAGGCTGAGGCAGAGCACCAGGAGCGCCCACCAGCGGCGTGCGTAGGGGCGGTCCATCCTCTCGGCCGGTTGGTTCATGACGAGTCGCATCGCAGGGGTCGCCTTCCCGACGGGGGTTGCACATGGGTGTGCATTTACACAACGCTGTGCAATCTACGCCGTTGCACAGCACTGTGCAACTCAATCCGGGAGGGGCACAATGACGTCCATGACCACGGGAACCAGCCGCGCCGACGCCAACCGCCGCCGCATCCTCGACGTGGCCCTCGCCGAGCTGCTGCGCGACCCCGACGCCTCGATGGACCAGATCGCACGGGCCGCGGGCGTCGTACGGCGGACGGTGTACGGGCACTTCCCGAGCCGCGAGGCGCTGATCAGCACGCTCGTCGACGAGGCCGTCGAGGCGCTGTCGGCCGCGCACGCGGCGGGCCGCGAGGACGTGCGGGAGCCGGCCGAGGCGGTGGCGCGTTCGGTCCTGGCGGTGTGGGAGATCGCGGACCGCTACCGGCTGCTGGTGGCGCTCGCCCAGCGCACGGTCACCATGCAGGGCATCCGCGAGCGGCTCGCGCCGGTCAGGGAGGAGAGCGTCGGCCTGTTGCAGCGCGGGCTGGACGACGAGGTCTTCAGCTCGCCGCTGCCGGCCCCGGCTCTGGCGTACGTGCACGAACAGATGCTGTTCGCGGTGATGGAGGCGGTGAACGACGGGCTGCTGGCAGCACAGGAGGCGGGCCGCTGCGCCGCGGTCACCGTACTGACCGCGGCGGGCGTGCCCGCCTCGAAGGCCACCGAGCTGGTGGCGAAGCTGAACGCTTGATCCGTCTGTGTGCTGTGGACCGGGCGGCTGAGCGACGGGGGGACACCCAGCCGCCCGGGTTCTGTGAGGGGCTGCGCGGCCGTCAGGCCTTCGCCAGCTCCTTCTCGCCGCCCTGCTCGGCCACCCCGGCCTCGGCCGGGTCCTCCGCCGGGCCGCCGTGGTGGTCGTCCAGCAGCGTCTTCTCGTCGAAGGGCAGCGAACCGGCGAGGACCTGGTGCACGCGGTCCTTGTCGATCTCCTTGGTCCAGGTGCCGATCAGCACGGTGGCCACGGCGTTGCCGGCGAAGTTGGTCAGCGCGCGGGCCTCGCTCATGAAGCGGTCGATGCCGACGATCAGGCCGATGCCGTCGACCATGGCCGGCTTGTGCGACTGCAGACCACCGGCCAGGGTCGCGAGGCCGGCGCCGGTGACACCGGCGGCGCCCTTGGAGGCGACCAGCAGGAAGAGCAGCAGCGGGATCTGCTCGCCGATCGACATCGGCGTGCCCATGGCGTCGGCGATGAACAGCGAGGCCATGGTCATGTAGATCATGGTGCCGTCGAGGTTGAAGGAGTAGCCGGTCGGGACGGTGATGCCGACCACCGGCTTGCTGACGCCCAGGTGCTCCATCTTCGCGATGAGCCGCGGCAGCGCGGACTCGGACGAGGACGTGGACAGGATCAGCAGGAACTCCCGGCCCAGGTACTTGAACAGCGAGAAGATGTTCAAACCGGAGATGGCGCGCAGCAGGGCGCCGAGCACGATGAAGACGAACAGGAAACAGGTCACGTAGAAGCCGAGCATCAGCACGGCGAGGCTCTTGAGCGCCTCGAGGCCCGCGGAGCCGGTGACGGCGGCGATGGCGCCGAAGGCACCGATCGGGGCGGCCCACATGACCATCGCGAGGATGCGGAAGACGAGCCGCTGGATGTGCTCGATGCCGCGCAGGATCGGCTGGCCGGCCGACCCCATGCCCTGCAGCGCGAAGCCCGCGAGCAGGGCGATCAGCAGCGTCTGCAGCACCGACTCGTTGGTGAAGGCGGAGACGATGGTCGTCGGGATGATGCCGAGCAGGAACTCCGTGGTGTCCTTGGCCTCGGAGTCGATCTGCGCGTGACCGGCGTCCTTGACCGCGTCGGTCACCGCGAGGCCGGTACCCGGCTCCAGGATGTTGCCGACGACCAGACCGATGCCCAGCGCGACCAGCGACATGACCATGAAGTAGCCCAGGGCGATACCGCCCACGGCGCCGACCTTCGCGGCCTTGCGCACCGAGCCGATGCCCAGCACGATCGTGCAGAAGATGATCGGCGAGATCATCATCTTGATCAGCGCCACGAACCCGGTGCCGATCGGCTTCAGCCCGACAGCGAAGTCCGGCGCGGCCAGGCCCACCGCGATACCGGCGGCGACCGCGATGATCACCGCGATGTACAGGTAGTGCGTGCGGTCCCGCTTGGGTTGGCGTGCGGCAGGTGCCGTATCGGCTGCGCTGGTCACGGCGGCCCTCCTTGACGACGTCGTCGGCATCACCGGCGTGCGGCTCACGTCCGGGGAGACTCCGGGAGAACTCGGGAAACACCGAGCGGAACCCCCGGAGATGCGTTATGGGGAATGCCGTGACTATGTCGTTCTCTGTGAGCGCGGTCACCCTTCCGTTCATTTAGTTCACAATCGGCCACGGTGCAGACTGACGGCATGCGCTTCACCGTCCCCGGCCCCCGCAGTCTGGCGGGCCAGCTCTTCGCCATGCAGGCCGTGCTGATAGCGGTCGTCGTGGCCGGATACGCGCTGTTCTCCTACGTCAGCGACCGCAGCCAGGCCGAGGAGGCGGCGACGCGCCAGGCCAGGGCCGTAGCCCGCTCGGTGGCCGATTCGCCGTCGGTGCAGGCGGCGACCCGCGCCCCCGACCCGACCGCCGAGCTCCAGCCGTACGCGCTGAAGGTGATGCGGGACACCGAGGTCGACTTCATCACGATCATGGATCCGCGGGGCATCCGCTGGACGCACCCCGACCCGCGGCAGATCGGCCAGACCTTCCGGGGGCACACCGAGCGGGCCCTGAAGGGCGAGACCTTCACCGAGACCTACACGGGCACGCTCGGCCCGTCGGTCCGCGCGGTCACCCCGATCCGGGACGGCGGCAGGGTGGTCGGGCTGGTCAGCGCGGGGATCCGGGTCGAGCAGATCACCCAGCGGGTCCAGGACCAGCTGACGGCCCTGCTCGGCGTGGCGGCCGGCGCGCTGGCGCTGGGCGCGGTCGGCACGTACGTCATCAACGCCCGGCTGCGCCGCCACACCCACGGCATGAACGCGACCGAGCTCAGCCGGATGCACGACTACCATCAGGCCGCCCTGCACGCCGTGCGCGAGGGGCTGCTGATGCTGGACGGGCAGTACCGCGTGGCGCTGATCAACGACGGAGGCCGGGAGCTGCTCGGCGTGACCGGGGACGTGGTGGGCCGGTCGGTGGCCGAACTGGGGCTGCCGGCCCCGCTGACGGGTGCCCTGCTCGCCTCGGAACCGCGCGTGGACGAGGTGCATCTGACGGCGTCCCGGGTGCTGGTGATCAACACCTCGCCGGTGTCGGGCGGTGAGCGGCGCGGGACCGTCGTCACCCTGCGCGATGTCACCGAACTCCAGTCACTGATGGGCGAGTTGGACTCCGAGCGGGGTTTCACTCAGGCGCTGCGCTCCCAGGCGCACGAGGCGGCCAACCGGCTGCACACCGTCGTGTCACTGATCGAGCTGGGCCGGGCGGAGGAAGCGGTGGACTTCGCGACGGCGGAGCTGGAGCTGGCGCAGGCCCTGACCGACCAGGTCGTGGCGGCGGTGAGCGAACCGGTGCTGGCGGCGCTGCTGCTGGGCAAGACGGCGCAGGCGAACGAGCGGGGCGTGGAGCTGATGGTCTCGGAGGACAGCAGCCTGGACGACGGCCTGCTGCCCGAGACCCTGCCGGCCCGGGACCTGGTGACCATCCTCGGCAACCTCATCGACAACGCCGTGGACGCGGCACAGGGCAGCGCGCGGGCCCGGGTGACGGTGGCGGCGTACACCCGCGGCGGGGGCGACGTCCCGGAGCTGGTGCTGCGGGTCTCGGACACGGGCCCGGGCGTGGACCCCGAGCACGCGGAGGCGGTCTTCCAGCGCGGCTTCTCGACGAAGCCGGCGGGCCCCGGCGGGCGGGGCCTGGGTCTGGCGCTCGTCCGGCAGGCGGCCCAGCGGCACGGGGGCTCCCTGACGGTCGCGGAGGCCGACGGGGGCGGGGCGGAGTTCGAGGTACGGCTGCCGCTGCGGGAGCCGGGGACGCCGGCGGGCAGCGTGCCCTCCGGGGCCGCCCCGGCGGTCAGAGGCGCTGGAGGCGACGCATGACGGGCAGCGAGAAGGCCATCCGGGTCCTGGTCGTGGAGGACGACCCGGTCGCCGCCGACGCGCACGTCCTGTACGTCGGCCGGGTGCCGGGGTTCACGGCCGTGGGCAAGGCGCACTCGGGCGCGGAGGCCCGCCGGGTCCTGGAGCGCACCCCGGTGGACCTCCTCCTGCTCGATCTGCACCTGCCCGACGTGCACGGGCTGCACCTGGCCCGGTCCCTCAGGGCGGCCGGCCATCACGCGGACGTGATAGCGGTGACGTCGGCACGCGACCTGGCCGTCGTCCGCGAGGGCGTCTCGCTCGGCGTCGTGCAGTACGTCCTGAAGCCCTTCACCTTCGCGACCCTGCGCGACCGCCTCGTGCGGTACGCGGAGTTCCACGCGGCGGTCGGCGAGGCGAGCGGCCAGGACGAGGTGGACCGGGCGCTCGCGGCTCTGCGCGCACCGGGTCCGGCCGCGCTGCCCAAGGGACTGAGCGCTCCGACGCTGGAGCGGGTGACGGTGGCCCTGCGCGACAGCGCCGAGGGCCTGACGGCCGCCGGTGTCGCGGAGACCGTGGGCATCTCCCGCATCACGGCCCGCCGTTATCTGGAGCACCTGGTCGACGCGGGCCGCGCCGCACGCCGCCCGCAGTACGGCACGGTGGGCCGGCCGGAGTTGCAGTACCGCTGGGTCTCGGGGGTGTGACGGCCCGCCGGCCGGCCGTGATCCGCTGCCCGGCCGGACGGCTCAGCCGGCCGGCTCCTCCGGCAGGACGCCCGGGCGGAACGGCTCGACGCCCTCCAGTCTGCGCACCCGCGTCGGCTCGATCAGCAGCATCACCCGGCGCTCGCCCGGCAGCAGCCACGGGTACCGGTCCTCGCCGAGGTACTTGCGCGCCAGCCGGTCCATCGCCCGCTCCGCGTCCTCGCCCTCCACGAACCGGACGACCCTGCCCCGGATCTCCGCGCGGTCGTACGGGTTCACGGGGTCGTGATGGGACAGCGAAACGTATGGATTGCGCCGCAGGTTCTCCTCCTTCACCCGCCCGACCGAGGTGTTGACCATGACGTACTCCCCTTCGATGTCCGCCCACATGGGCGACACCTGAGGTGCCCCGTCCGCCCCGACTGTCGCCAGGTGCCAGAAGTTCGGCGCGAGGAGACGCTCGCGCATATGCCCGTTGAGCTTGCCGTTCACGAGGGGCACCGCCTTTCCGGGCCCGTGATCACCGGACCCGGCGCCATCCTCGCGCGGCCGGCGCCCCGCCCGACAGACGATCTTCAGCCCCGGTCGAACCCGCCGGTAGCCGTAGCTTCCTACAATCCGTGATCCTGGCCGAACAGACCGTAGTCAGTGTGTTCCGGCCGTCCTAGCTTGTGAGCCGTGCGCCGACCTTCAGCCCGACCGAACCAGCCCTCTTCCCCTCTCCCCGCGCAGGCCGCTCCCACGCCCCCGCCGTTCAACGCCCCCGCTGCCCGTCGGCTGCGCGCGGCCCTCGGCATGGCGCCCGAACACGTCGCCCACGGCATGCGCATCTCGTACGGGCATCCCCACATCACCCCGGATCACGTGATGGCCTGGGAACGCGGGGCCGCCGCCCCGAGCGGCTCCGAACTCACCGCGCTGGCGGGCGTGCTGTGGTGCTCGCCCGCCGAACTGATCGGCAGACCGCGCACCCTGCGCGAACACCGCATCGCCCGCTGCCTCGCCCCGGAGGACGTGGCCCGGACCGTTGGGCACGACGTGCACGCGTACCTGCGCATGGAGGAGACCGACACCTGGCGCGGCACGGAACGCCAGGCCGGCGCCCTCGCCGAGCTGCTCGGGCTCACGCTGCCCGACTTCGTGTCCGTCACCGGCCGTGACGCCAAGCTGGGCGGTCTGCTGCGCAGCGCGGCCACGACCCGCTGGCAGGCCTATGTCCGCCCGGTGGCCAAGCTGGTGCCCCTGGACCGCCGGTTCCTCGAGGCCGCCCTGCAGGGTCTGCACGAGGACTATCAGGGCCATATGGCCGCTACCCTCAGCTGGGGCGGCGGCAGGGGCGACGCGGGCGGTGCCGGTCAGGAGTTCCTGGACCGGATCGTGGAGCACTTCTGGACGAAGCTCCAGGACGACACCGGCCCGGAGACCGGCTAGAGAACCGCCCCGGAGACCGGCTGGATCCCGGAAGCCGGCTGGAGAAGCGGGCCGGAAGCCGGGTGGAGAACCGGCCCGGAGACCGGCTGGAACCCGGAAGCCGACCGGAGAACCGGCCCGGAGGCCGTCAGAAGACCGACTCGGCCTCGTCCATGCGGTCCTTGGGCACCGTCTTCAGCTCGGTCACGGCCTCGGCGAGCGGGACCATCACGATGTCCGTCCCGCGCAGGGCGGTCATCATGCCGAACTGCTCCTGGTGCGCCGCCTCCACCGCGTGCCAGCCGAACCGCGTGGCGAGCACCCGGTCGTAGGCGGTCGGCACACCACCGCGCTGGACGTGGCCGAGGATGACCGGCTTGGCCTCCTTGCCGAGCCGTCGCTCCAGCTCGTGGGCGAGGGCGGTGCCGATGCCCTGGAAGCGCTCGTGACCGAACTTGTCTATGGCGCCCTTGTTGTAGTCCATGGAGCCCTCGGCGGGGTGGGCGCCCTCGGCGACGCAGACCACCGCGAACTTCTTGCCCCGGGAGAAGCGCTCCTCGACCATCTTCACGAGGTCGGCCGGGTCGAAGGGCCGCTCCGGCAGACAGATGCCGTGCGCACCGGCCGCCATGCCGGACTCCAGGGCGATCCAGCCCGCGTGCCGGCCCATGACCTCCACGACCATCACCCGCTGGTGGGACTCGGCAGTGGTCTTCAGCCGGTCCATCGCCTCGGTGGCGACACCCACAGCGGTGTCGAAACCGAAGGTGCGGTCCGTGGAGGAGATGTCGTTGTCGATCGTCTTCGGGACGCCCACGACGGGCAGGCCCGCGTCGCTCAGCATGCGGGCGGCCGTCAGCGTGCCCTCGCCGCCGATCGGGATCAGCGCGTCGATGCCGAACTCGTGGATCATGTCGGAGGCGTTCTCGCAGGCCTCACGCAGCCGGTCCCGCTCCAGCCGGGACGACCCGAGGATGGTGCCGCCGCGGGCCAGGATGCCGCTGACGGACTCCAGGTCGAGGCTGCGGAAGCGGCCGTCCAGCAGACCGGCGTACCCGTCCTCGAAGCCGATGACCTCGTCGCCGTAGTGGTCGACCGCCCGGTGCACGACCGACCGGATCACGGCGTTCAGGCCGGGGCAGTCGCCGCCTGCGGTGAGAACTCCGATACGCATCGTGCTGTGTCTCCTGCTCGCTGTTGACACCGGTGAGCCACTGCCGATTGTTTCACGCTCCACGACCCGCTGGGGCACCCCGGCCTGACGGGCGCCATATCCAGCGGCAGAGGTATTGTCAAGAGGGTTCTGCTCACCTCGGTGGGCGATTTTTGTGCCCCTGGCTGGACAGCAGTGGGTGAGAGGCGTACCCCCATCCGAGACGAACGGAGAGCGCGCGTGACCCGCAGTGTGTACGTGACCGGCATCGACCGCGGCGACGGACGCCAGGTCGTCGAACTGGGGGTCATGGAGCTCCTCACCCGGCAGGTCGACCGGGTCGGCGTGTTCCGCCCCCTGGTCCACGACGGGCCCGACCGCCTCTTCGAGCTGCTGCGCGCCCGCTACCGCCTCACGCAGGACCCCTCGACGGTCTACGGCATGGACTACCACGAGGCGTCCGCCCTCCAGGCCGAGGCCGGCACGGACGAGCTGGTGTCCACCCTCGTCGACCGCTTCCACCTGGTCGCCCGGGACTACGACGTCGTACTGGTCCTCGGCACCGACTACGCCGGCACGCAGCTGCCCGACGAGCTGTCGCTCAACGCCCGGCTGGCGAACGAGTTCGGCGCGTCCGTCATCCCCGTCGTCGGGGGCCGCAAGCAGACCGTCGAGTCCGTGCTCGCCGAGACGCGCAACGCCTACCGCGCCTACGACACCCTGGGCTGCGACGTGCTGGCCATGGTCGCCAACCGGGTGGCCCGAGAGGACCGCGACGAGATCGCCGGGCAGCTCGACTCCCGGCTGCCGGTGCCCTGTTACGTGCTGCCCGACGAGCCCGCGCTGTCCGCGCCGACCGTCTCGCAGATCGGCCAGGCCCTGGGCGCCAAGGTGGTGCTGGGCGACGACTCGGGGCTCGCGCGGGACGTGCTCGGCTTCGTCTTCGGCGGGGCGATGCTGCCGAACTTCCTGAGCGCCCTGACCCCGGGCTGCCTCGTGGTCACCCCGGGCGACCGCTCCGACCTGGTCGTCGGCGCGCTCGCCTCGCACAGCGCCGGCACCCCGCCGATAGCGGGCGTGCTGCTCACCCTGGACGAGGTGCCCGGCGAGCACATCCTCACCCTCGCCGACCGCCTCGCCCCCGGCACCCCGGTGCTGTCGGTGGCCGGCACCAGCTTCCCCACCGCCGAGCAGCTGTTCTCCCTGGAGGGCAAGCTGAACGCGGCGACCCCGCGCAAGGCGGAGCGGGCCCTCGGCCTGTTCGAGCGGTACGCCGACACCGCCGACCTCGCCCGCCGGGTCTCGGCGCCGAGCAGCGACCGCGTCACACCGATGATGTTCGAGCACAAGCTGCTGGAGCAGGCCCGCTCCGACCTGCGCCGGGTCGTCCTGCCCGAGGGCACGGAGGAACGGGTGCTGCACGCCGCCGAGGTGCTGCTGCGCCGGGGCGTGTGCGAGCTGACGTTGCTCGGGCCGGTCGACCAGATCCGCAAGAAGGCCGCCGACCTCGGCATCGACCTCGGCGAGTCCCAGCTGATCGACCCGGCGGCCTCCGAGCTGCGGGACACCTTCGCCGAGCAGTACGCGGCCCTGCGCGCCCACCGGGGCGTCACCGTGGAGCTGGCCTACGACGTGGTCTCCGACGTGAACTACTTCGGCACGCTGATGGTCCAGGAGGGCCTCGCCGACGGCATGGTCTCGGGCTCGGTGCACTCCACGGCCGCGACCATCCGCCCGGCCTTCGAGATCATCAAGACCAAGCCGGACGCCGACATCGTCTCGTCCGTGTTCTTCATGTGCCTGGCCGACAAGGTCCTCGTCTACGGCGACTGCGCGGTCAACCCGGACCCGAACGCCGAGCAGCTCGCGGACATCGCCATCCAGTCGGCGACCACGGCCGAGCAGTTCGGCGTGGAGCCGCGGATCGCGATGCTGTCGTACTCCACCGGCACCTCCGGCTCCGGCGCCGATGTCGACAAGGTCCGCGAGGCCACCGAGCTGGTCCGCTCCCGCCGCCCCGACCTGAAGATCGAGGGCCCGATCCAGTACGACGCCGCCGTGGAGCCGTCGGTCGCGGCGACCAAGCTGCCCGGTTCCGAGGTCGCCGGGCAGGCGAGCGTGCTGATCTTCCCCGACCTGAACACCGGCAACAACACCTACAAGGCCGTGCAGCGCTCGGCCGGCGCGATCGCCGTCGGCCCGGTGCTGCAGGGTCTGCGCAAGCCGGTCAACGACCTGTCCCGGGGCGCCCTCGTCCAGGACATCGTCAACACGGTCGCCATCACCGCGATCCAGGCCCAGTCCCCCGCCCCGTCCCCGAGCGAGAAGGCAACCGCCCAGTGAGCCCCACCCGTGTCCTCGTCCTCAACTCCGGCTCCTCGTCGGTGAAGTACCAGCTGCTCGACATGCGTGACAGCAGCCGGCTCGCGGTGGGCCTGGTGGAGCGCATCGGCGAGCAGACGTCCCGGCTGAAGCACACCCCGGCCGGCGGTGAGAGCCGGGAACGCGGCGGTGCGATCGCCGACCACGACGCCGCCCTGAAGTCCGTGGCCGAGGAGCTCGCCAAGGACGGCCTGGGCCTGGACTCCCCCGAACTGGCCGCGATCGGGCACCGGGTGGTGCACGGCGGGAAGTTCTTCACCGAGCCGACCGTCGTCGACGACGCCGTGCTCGCCGAGATCGAGCGGCTCATCCCGGTGGCCCCGCTGCACAACCCGGCCAACCTCACCGGGATCCGCACGGCTCAGGTGCTGCGGCCGGATCTGCCGCAGGTCGCCGTCTTCGACACCGCGTTCCACACCACGATGCCGGAGTTGGCCGCCCGGTACGCGATCGACGTCAAGACCGCCGACGAGCACCGCATCCGCCGCTACGGTTTCCACGGCACCTCCCACGCGTACGTCTCCCGGGCCACCGCCGAGCTGCTGGGCAAGGACCCGGCCGAGACGAACGTGATCGTGCTGCACCTGGGCAACGGGGCGTCCGCCTCGGCCGTGCGGGGCGGCCGTTGCGTGGACACCTCCATGGGGCTGACGCCTTTGGAGGGGCTCGTGATGGGTACGCGCTCCGGAGACATGGACCCGGCCGTCATCTTCCATTTGATGCGTGTTGGCGGAATGTCCGCCGACGAGATCGACACTCTTCTCAACAAGAAGAGCGGTCTGATCGGTCTGTGCGGTGACAACGACATGCGGGAGATCCGCCGCCGTGTGGACGAGGGCGACCAGCAGGCGGAGCTGGCGTTCGACATCTACATTCACCGGCTGAAGAAGTACATCGGTGCCTATTACGCCGTCCTCGGACGGGTGGACGCGGTCGCCTTCACCGCCGGTGTGGGCGAGAACGCGGCTCCTGTGCGGGCGGCCGCCCTGGCGGGGCTGGAGGAGCTGGGCCTTGCGGTGGACGGTGAGCGCAACGCCGTACGCAGCGAGGAGGCGCGGCTGATCTCGCCCGAGGGCGCCCGGGTCGCGGTGGCGGTGGTGCCCACTGACGAGGAATTGGAGATCGCGACACAGACCTACGCGCTGGTAATTGGTTCGGGGAATCACACCTGAGCGGCATCGCGCCCTTTTGTATTTTCCGCCAGACGGAATATTCCCGTGCGAAACAAACCGATAGGATCGCCCCCATGCGCCGTTCGAAAATCGTCTGTACTCTCGGCCCCGCGGTCGACTCCCACGATCAGCTTGTCGCGTTGATCGAAGCCGGCATGAACGTGGCCCGCTTCAACTTCAGCCACGGCTCGCACTCCGAGCACCAGGGCCGGTACGACCGGGTCCGTGCCGCCGCCAAGGAGACCGGCCGGGCCATCGGTGTCCTCGCCGACCTCCAGGGCCCGAAGATCCGTCTGGGGACCTTCGCCGAGGGCCCCGTGGAGCTGGTGCGCGGTGACGAGTTCACCATCACCACCGAGGACGTCCCGGGCGACAAGACGATCTGCGGGACGACCTACAAGGGTCTGCCCGGCGATGTCAGCAAGGGCGACCCGATCCTCATCAACGACGGCAACGTCGAGCTGAAGGTCACCAAGGTCGAGGGCTCCCGGGTGAGGACGATCGTCATCGAGGGCGGCGTCATCTCCGACCACAAGGGCATCAACCTGCCCGGCGCGGCCGTCAACGTGCCCGCGCTGTCCGAGAAGGACATCGAGGACCTCCGCTTCGCCCTCCGGATGGGCTGCGACCTGGTCGCGCTGTCCTTCGTCCGGGACGCCAAGGACGTCCACGACGTGCACCGCGTCATGGACGAGGAGGGCCGCCGCGTCCCCGTCATCGCCAAGGTGGAGAAGCCGCAGGCGGTGCAGAACATGGAGGACGTCGTGATGGCGTTCGACGGTGTGATGGTCGCCCGCGGTGACCTGGCCGTCGAGTACCCGCTCGAGAAGGTCCCCATAGTGCAGAAGCGCCTGATCGAGCTGTGCCGGCGCAACGCCAAGCCGGTGATCGTGGCGACCCAGATGATGGAGTCGATGATCACCAACTCCCGTCCGACCCGCGCCGAGGCCTCCGACGTGGCCAACGCGATCCTGGACGGCGCCGACGCGGTCATGCTGTCCGCCGAGTCGAGCGTGGGCGCGTACCCGATCGAGACGGTCAAGACGATGTCGAAGATCGTCACCGCGGCCGAGCAGGAGCTGCTCTCCAAGGGCCTGCAGCCGCTCGTCCCGGGCAAGAAGCCGCGCACCCAGGGCGGTTCGGTGGCCCGGGCGGCGTGCGAGATCGCCGACTTCCTCGGCGGCCGGGGCCTGGTGGCCTTCACCCAGTCCGGCGACACCGCCCGCCGGCTGTCCCGCTACCGCGCGCAGCAGCCGATCATCGCCTTCACCACCGACGAGGGCACCCGCAACCAGATGGCGCTCAGCTGGGGCGTCGAGCCGTACGTGGTGCCGTTCGTGAACAGCACCGACGAGATGGTCGACCTCGTCGAGCAGGAGCTGGTGAAGCTGAACCGCTTCAACGACGGCGACATCGTGGTCATCACCGCCGGCTCGCCCCCCGGTGTGCCCGGCACCACCAACATGGTGCGGGTCCACCACCTGGGCGAGGCCAAGGGCTGAACTCGGCAGGGGCCGTGAAGGCCCGTGTACGGCACCGAGGGCGCCCCCTGGATTCCAGGGGGCGCCCTCGGCGTGTGCGGCTCCCGAACGGGCTCTCAGGGGCGCTCAGTCGGTGACGAAGTTGTGCAGCCCCGGCACATGGAGGGTGCCGCCGAACTGGCCGGCCTGCTGGACCTTCACGTTGGTGAAGTAGATCAGCGGGATGTTCAGCGGCGGCGGGTGCTCCGGGTCGAACGTGATCGGTATGAGCCCGAGCAGGTTGCCGGAGATGCTCTCCGTGTACATCACGGTGTCGCCGTCGCGGATCGTGGACGTCGAGCCCTTGGCCGCCTGCACGTGGTAGGTCTTGCCGGACTGCTTGTCCTTGACGGTCTGGTGCAGGTCGCCGATGTCGGTGCCGCCGGATATGACGTACTTGAGCACCTTCTTGACGGTGCCGTTGGCGGTGCGCACCTCGACGACGCCCTTGTAGTCGGCGCCCTTCAGCGTCAGCGAGCTGGCGTTGAGGAACCACGGGTCGTCCGGCAGCGGCACCTTGTTGTCGACGCCGCCCTCGGCGTCGGTGGCGGCCGGGCAGTCGTCGGCGTCCGTGGTGGCGCTCGGAGAGGGGCTGGGCGAGGCGGTGGCCTCCTTCGCCTTCTCCGCCGCGTCCTCGGCCGCCTTCTCGACGGCCTTGGTGGTGTCCTCCACCGTCTTGCCGGTGTCCTTCACCGTGTCGGACGCCTTGCCGGTGGTGTCCTCGACGGCGTCCTCGACCGTGCCGGCGGCCTTGTCGGCCGTGTCCTGCCCGGCGTCCGAGGCGTCCTCGGCCGGCTTCTCGGTGCTCTCGGACGCCGTGGCGGACGGGGTCGGGCTGGGGCTCGCCCCGTCCTCGCCCTTCCCACCCGTGAGGATGCCGCCGATCGCGTCGCCGATGCCCTCCAGGATGCCGCCGCCGCTCTCGGACGGCGAGGGGGACGGGGTGGCGGCCGCGTCGCCGCCGCCCGTGGCGGGCGCGCCGGTGGACGGGGCCGGCTTCGGCTCGGCCTCGTCGTCGGAACCTGAATCCGACGAAGAGGAACCGCCGTTGTTCGCCTCCGAACCACCCGAGGGGGACGGCTTCGGGGCGGTCTCGCCCTGGTCGTCCTTCTCGTCCGTCGCGTCGTCGCTGGCCGAGGGGGACGGCGTGGGCGACGCGGACGCGTCGTCCTTGGAGTCCTTGGAGTCCTCGGAGTCCTTGGAGTCCTTGGAGCCCTTGTCGGCGTCCTCGAGGGCCGCCACACAGTCCTTGTACTCGTCGACCGTCAGGCTCTTGGAGGTCGGCGCCGCCGGGTTGTTGCTGTCGGCTATCGCGAGCGTCGACGTGAAGCCCATGCCCATGAGCACCGCCGTCGGCATCGCCGCCATGGCTATCGCCTTGCCGGCCGGCCTGTTGAACCTGGTGAACAGCGGCTTCTTGGGTGCCGCGTGGCGCGGCCCGGTTCTCACACGGGACGCCTCCACATCTGCCCCGTGGGTCACCTCGTCAGCCGGCACTGTGCCTCCCGTTCGCCCCGTTGGCCGGGTTCGTTCCTGACAGATCGTTCGGCTCGTCCACCCCGTCCACCGGCCGCAGCATCGCGGTGTCGTGGTCCTTGGCCTGGGGAGCCCCGTCGACTCCCGTGCCGGCCGTGGCGGCGGGCTGTCCCGCGGACGGTGCGCCCGGCGCCCACGCCACGGCCATCGCCCCGCCCACGAGGGCCAGGAGGAAACCGATGAGGAAGCCGCCGAGGTTGGACACGGGGATGGACACCAGCGCCAGCAGGATCGCCGCGACTCCCGCGAAGACGCGGACGTGCTTCTGGAACCAGAGGCTGACGCCCAGTACGACGAGCAGCACGCCGATGATCAGGGACCCGGCACCCGCGGTGGTCGCCATCGCCAGCGTCAGATGACCGATCTGGAGGTTCGCGTACGGGAAGTAGGCGATGGGCAGTCCGCTGAGGAGGACCAACAGCCCGGCCCAGAACGGCCGCTCACCCCGCCAGGCGCGGAACTGCTGCCTCCGGACGGTGAACTGGCCGGTGGCGGCAGGAGACTCGGCGCTCATGGAAAAACAGCTCCCTGGTACAGCGTTGCTGTGGTGGTGATGTGGACCGCGCGTGAAGACGCGGCCGGAAGGTGGACGGGCGGGGGCGCCACCGGCTCCCCCGCCCGTCATCGAGTGCTTAGTAGCACTCCTTGACACCCGTCGACAGCGACATCTTCAGGCCGCTGAGCTTGAAGGTTCCGGCGGTGGTCGCCCACGCCGTCTGCTTCACGTCGGTCAGGGTCGCCTTGTCCGCCTGCTGGGCGAAGCCGTACGGGTTGGCCGACTCGCCCTTCCGCATGGCCGGACCCTTGTTGGCGTCCTTGGCCGCCACACCGATGTCGATGTTCTCGAACGTCGCATCGGCGCTGAGGTCGGCGACGTCGATGTAGAGGTTCTGGGCCTCCACCGGCTTCGCACCCTGACCCGCACGCAGGATCAGGCTGACGTTCCCGAGCACCGGAATGTTCGGGGTGACGACCGACTGGCACAGGTTCTTGATCGTCGCCTGCTTGAACGACGAGACGGCGACCGGGTGGACGGCCTTCTTGCCGTCCATCGTGTAACCCTCGTCGAGGGCGCCGTACTGCGAGAAGCCCGTGCCGACGAGCTGGTCGGTCGTGACCTTGAACGACTGCCCGGAGACACTGAACGACGCGGCGAGAGCGCCCTGCGCGAGGGCGACACCTATCGCAGCCGTGGCGGCGACGCTGGGCACCATGACCACAGCGAACCGCTTCCATCTGGTCCCGCCACGCACCTGGGACTCCATATTTCCTCCTTCTCGGACGTACATCTCCTGTCCTGGCTCGCCCCGATTGGCGGCTCAGCCGGGCAGGGATGGGAGAAGTGCTACGTCCTCGGGAAGGAGAGCGCCTGCACTCGGCGGCGCAACTGCGCCCGAATCACCGGCGATCACCCCCGAGCGACAACCACTGGTCGCGCCTGACACGCATCACGCACAACCCTGCTGGACAGGCTTCGCCGGAAGGGCGAAGACCCCCCTGTCCAAGAGCCGGCGCCACTGCCGCCGGCTCTGCTCGGTGGGGACCCAGGTTGTCCCGCGACCCAACCGGCTGCCGGGGTACGGGAATGGACCGAGCGTGGCCGATCGTGGTGCATTCTCGCCGCCCGCACAAGGGGGTTCGTTACTCGCTAGTAACGGCCGGATAACCGAACAACGACCCATCGGTCTCGGTCGGCGACTCAGGGTGGCGCCGGGCGGCGGTACAAAGCTGTTGATCGATGGACAGAATCCGACAGATCAGCGGCTGTGACTTACTCGTAGTAACAGCGGCCGCGATTACCAAGATTTGGTAAAGCGCGGCCGCAGTGACCTGTTCTCGGCGAAGTTTTCACGCGGGCACCACATGCCCGCGTGTTTAACGACTGGTCAGAACAGGGCGCGCGCCAGGGCCCTGCGGGCCGCGATCACGCGGGGGTCGTCGGGGCCGACGACCTCGAACAGCTCCAGCAGCCGCACGCGTACGGTGTCCCGGTCGTCACCCACCGTGCGCTGCACGGTCTCGATCAGCCGGCCGAACGCGTCCTCGACGTGGCCGCCCACCAGATCCAGGTCGGCCGCGGCGATCTGCGCCTGCACGTCGGCCGGCTTGTCGGCCGCGTCCCGGCGCACCTGCTGCGGGTCGACGCCCTGCACCCGCTGGAGCAACTCGGCCTGCGCGAGACCCAGCTTGGCCTCCTCGTTGCCCGGGTCCTCGTTCAGCACGTTCTTGTACGCCTGGACGGCACCGGACAGATCGCCCGAGTCCAGCGCCTGCACGGCGGCCTCCAGGAGACCGTCGTGAGGGCCGGCCGGCCGCTCCGGGGCCGCCTGGGCACCGCCCGGCTCGGCCTCGGGGTCGACGGTGAGGCCGGTCAGGCCGAAGCGCTGCTCACCGACCTGCACCAGCTGGTCGAGGGTCTGCCGGATCTGGGCCTCGCCCGCCGCCCCCTGGAAGAGCGGCAGAGCCTGCCCCGCGACGACCGCGAACACCGCGGGGATTCCCTGGATGCCGAACTGCTGCATCAGCATCTGGTTGGCGTCGACGTCGATCTTGGCGAGCAGGAAGCGGCCGTTGTACTCGACGGCCAGACGCTCCAGGACCGGGCTGAGCTGCTTGCAGGGCTCACACCATTCGGCCCAGAAGTCGATGACGACGGGCACTTCGGCGGAACGCTGCAGGACGTCCCTCTCGAATCCCGCCTCGTCGACGTCGATGACGAGATCGGCCGGGGAGATCGCCCCCGTCCCGCCCTCCCGGGCTGCTTGCGCGCGCGCCTGCTCCGCCTTCGCCTTGGCCTCCTGGGCCGCCTTCACCGCGGCGAGGTCGACGACTCCGCTCATGGACATGTTCCGTGGCTGCATGCGTCTATCCTCCCCCGTACGGTGCGCGCGTGTGAAAAACGGTGTGAAAGCAGGGCCGGTCGGTGCCCTTGGCGCCGGGTCCCCACCCCACGCCTGGTGTGCCAAGGCCCGTGTACGTCCCTCACGGGCTTTCGCTACGAGTCGTAGCGTAATGCCACTCGGGGGCTCCGGGACACCGCCCCCCGGTGATCTCCCTCACGGGGCCGTGCGGGAACCGCCGGTTTATCGTCGTGACATGCACAGTCGCAGCCCAGCCGGCCGTTCCGGGCGCCCGCGCAGCGCCGAGGCGGACGCCGCGATCCTGGCCGCGACCCGTGAGGCGCTGGTGGAGCTGGGCTGGTCCAAGCTCACCCTGGGAGACGTGGCGACGCGCGCCGGGGTCGCGAAGACGACGCTCTACCGCCGCTGGGCGGGCAAGAACGAACTGGTCGTCGACGCCGTGGCCGAGCTGTTCGACGCGCTGGAGCTGCCCGACTGCGGCTCGCTGGCCGCCGACATCGAGGGCGTCGTGCTGCAGTTCGCCGCGATCCTGGCCCTGCCGGAGGCGAGGAGCGGCCTGATGGCGGTCGTGGCGGAGGCCACCCGTGACGAGGTCCTGCGCGAACGCATCCGCGCCTCTGTGGTCGACCGGCAGAAGCGGCTGGTCGTGGAGGGCCGCGCCCGGGCCCAGGCGCGGGGCGAACTCCCGGCGGAGGAGGACCCCGAGTCGGCCGCCCGCACGGTGGACCTGATCTTCGACATGGTGGCGGGTGCGGTGGTGCACCGCACCCTGGTGAGCGCGGAACCCGCCGACGAGGAGTGGGTCCGCGGCTTCACCAGGGTGCTGTTGCAGGGGCTGGGGTCCTAGGCCCCCTGCTGTTGCGGGGGGCGTAGCCCCCGTGTTGTCACGGGGGTGGCGGGGCAGGGGTCGTCATCCCGTCCGCCCCCGCGGGGTCACGGGGGTGGTGGGGTAGGGGTCGTCACCCCGTCGCAGCCCCTCAGAAGCCGGCCGGCTCCGTGTACACGCCCCACTCGTCGCGGAGCACGCCGCAGATCTCGCCGAGCGTCGCCTCCGCACGGACGGCGTCCAGCATCGGCTCGATCATGTTGGCGCCGCTGCGGGCGGCGGCCAGCATGGCGTCGAGCGCGGTGCGCACCGCGGCGTCGTCACGGGCCGCCTTGCGCCCGCCGAGCACCCGGACCTGCTCGCGCTCGACCTCGTGGCTGACCCGCAGGATCTCCAGGTCACCGGTGACCGACCCGTCGTGGCAGTTGACGCCGACGACCCGCTTGTCGCCCTTCTCCAGCGCCTGCTGGTAGCGGAACGCGGACTCGGCGATCTCGCCGGTGAACCAGCCGTCCTCGATGCCGCGCAGGATCCCGGAGGTGATCGGGCCGATGGGGTGCTTGCCGTCGGGGTGCGCCCGCAGCCCGCGCTCCTTGATCTGCTCGAAGATCTTCTCCGCGTCCGCCTCGATGCGGTCGGTGAGCTGCTCGATGTACCAGGAACCGCCCAGCGGGTCGGCCACGTTGGCGACGCCGGTCTCCTCCATCAGCACCTGCTGCGTGCGCAGCGCGATCTCCGCGGCCTGCTCGCTGGGCAGGGCGAGGGTCTCGTCGAGGGCGTTGGTGTGCAGCGAGTTCGTCCCGCCGAGCACGGCCGCCAGCGCCTCCACGGCCGTCCGTACGACGTTGTTGTAGGGCTGCTGCGCGGTGAGGGAGACGCCGGCGGTCTGGGTGTGGAAGCGGAGCCACTGGGCCTTCTCGGACGTCGCGCCGTAGACGTCGCGCATCCAGCGGGCCCAGATCCGGCGGGCTGCGCGGAACTTGGCGATCTCCTCGAAGAAGTCGACGTGCGCGTCGAAGAAGAAGGACAGGCCGGGGGCGAAGACGTCCACGTCCAGCCCGCGCGACAGGCCCAGCTCGACGTATCCGAAGCCGTCCGCCAGCGTGTACGCCAGCTCCTGCGCGGCCGTCGCCCCGGCCTCGCGGATGTGGTACCCGGAGACGGACAGCGGCTTGTAGGCGGGGATGCCGGCCGCGCAGTGCTCCATGAGGTCGCCGATGAGCCGCAGGTGCGGCTCGGGCTGGAAGAGCCACTCCTTCTGGGCGATGTACTCCTTGAAGATGTCCGTCTGGAGCGTGCCGTTGAGGACGGACGGGTCGACGCCCTGCCGTTCGGCGGCGACCAGGTACATGCAGAAGACGGGGACGGCCGGACCGCTGATGGTCATCGACGTCGTGACGTCGCCGAGCGGGATGTCCTTGAACAGGACCTCCATGTCGGCCGCCGAGTCGATGGCGACGCCGCAGTGCCCGACCTCGCCCAGAGAGCGCGGGTCGTCGGAGTCGCGGCCCATGAGGGTCGGCATGTCGAAGGCGACCGAGAGCCCGCCTCCGCCGTTGCGGAGGATCATCTTGTAGCGCTCGTTGGTCTGCTCGGCGTTGCCGAACCCGGCGAACTGCCGGATGGTCCACGTCCGCCCTCGGTAGCCGGTCGCGTACAGGCCCCGGGTGAAGGGGTACTCCCCCGGCCAGCCGATCCGGTCGAACCCCTCGTAGGTGTCACCGGGCCGGGGCCCGTACACCGGCTCCACGGGGTCGCCGGAGAGCGTGGTGAAGTCGGCATCGCGCTTGCGTGCGGCGTCGTACCGGGCCTGCCAGCGGCGGCGGCCCTCCTCGATGGCGTCAGCGTCCATACCCTCGAATTTACTTGGACGTCCTAGTAAATGTCGATGGCTGACGGGAGTGACCTGGCGAACGGGTGAAGACGGCCGCCGCGCACCGGTGCGCGCGGTGGCCGCGAGGTGCCTGCCTAGGCCTTGACGGGCGCGGGCGCGTCCTCGGCGAGCCTGCCCTCCAGCTCGTGGCTGATCCTGCGCTCCACGAAGAACGCGGCCGTGGGGATCGTGCCGGCGAGCAGCACCCACAGCTGCTTCTTGACCGGCCACTTCGCCTTGGAGCCGAGGTCGAAGGCGAAAATCAGGTACACGACGTACAACCAGCCGTGCGCGATGCTGACCACCTGGGTGAAGTCAGCCGCGCCGCCCAGATCGAGGACGTACTTGCCGATCATGCCGAGGGTCAGCGCGACGAGCAGCACACCGGTGACGTAGGCCATGACCCGGTAGCGGGTCAGCACGCTCTTCTTCATGCCGTCGAGCGTAACGACCCGTTCCGGGAGATCTTGCCCCGGGTCACTCCTCTTCGAAGTCCCCCGCCGAGACGCGCAGCGGCCGCAGCATCGCGAAGATCTCCGCGCACTCCTCCGCGTCGTACACCCCGAGCCCGAAGTCCATCGCCATCAGGTCGCGGGTGGCCGACTCGACGACCTCGCGGCCCTTGTCGGTGATGCTGGCGAGGGTGCCGCGACCGTCGTTGGGGTTGGGCCGCTTGCCGACCAGGCCCGCCTTCACCAGCCGGTCCACGGTGTTGGTCACGGACGTGGGGTGCACCATGAGCCGCTCACCGATCTTGGACATCGGCAGCTCGCCGGACTTGGAGAAGGTGAGCAGCACCAGCGCCTCGTAGCGCGCGAACGTCAGCCCGTACGGCCTGACCACCGCGTCGACCTCGGCGAGGAGGATCTGCTGGGCGCGCATGATCGAGGTGATCGCGGCCATGGACGGCACGTTTCCCCAGCGCTGCTTCCAGCGTTCGTCGGCGCGCGCGATCGGATCGAAGGAGAGACTGAGCGGCTTCGGCACGAACCCGACCTTACCGGCCGGTCACATGGTGGTCAGCCCCGTCTCGCCCTTCGGGCGGGCCACGCGCCGGGGCCGCTCTCGTCGTCTACTCGGCGAGGTGCCGTTCCACGGTCTCGACCTTCGACGTGAGGCCGTCCGTCACGCCGGGGCGGATGTCCGCCTTGAGGACGAGGGAGACGCGGGGCGCGCGTCGCTCGACCGCGGCGACCGCGCGCCGGACGACGTCCATGACCTCGTCCCACTCCCCCTCGACGGCGGTGAACATCGCGTCGGTGCGGTTCGGCAGGCCGGACTCGCGCACCACCCGCACGGCGTCGGCGACGTACTCCCCCACGTCCTCGCCGACGCCCAGCGGCGTCACGGAGAAGGCGACGATCACGCGTTCACCACGCCTTCCTTGCGCACGCGGGAGGCGATGACCGCGTCCTCGGCCTCACGGCGCAGCCGGCGCTCGGCGAAGAAGCCGCCGGCGGGCAGCACGGAGAGGACGAAGTACAGCCCGGCGGTGCCCAGCGACCACTTCGCGCGGTTCCAGGCGTCCGCCCAGAAGATGACGTACAGGACGAAGAGCGCACCGTGCACCGCGCCCATCACCGGCACGGCGTTGAAGTCCGTGGTCCGCTTCAGTACGGAGCAGACCAGCAGGAGGAGGAAGGAGATCGCCTCGGGCGCCGAGACCAGGCGGAGGCGGCGGATGGCGGTGGCGGTCTTGAGGTCCACGGGTCACCTTCGGTGGGAGAGGAACAGTTTGTGAACACGCGCACAAGCGTCCCGCCCATTGTGGCAAACCGCCCGGGCGCCCGGCCCCTAGGGGTGCGCTCAGGGACGTTCTCCACCCACGGGCTCTGTCCGAGGGACCCGGCCTGCGGATACCTTCACCTGCGTGGCGATGTTCCGACTTCAGAGCAGCAAGGTGCTCGCCGTCGACATGACCGGAGACGCCGTCAAGGCGAAGAACGGCTCCATGGTCGCGTACGACGGCGAGATGGCCTTCAAGAAGCTCAGCGGCGGCGGCGAGGGGATCCGGGGGATGGTGACCCGGCGGCTGACCGGTGAGCAGATGACGTTGATGGAGGTGAAGGGCCGGGGGACCTGCTGGTTCGCGGACCGGGCCTCCGAGATCAACCTGGTCAGCGTCCAGGGCGACAAGCTCTACGTCGAGTCGAGCAACCTGCTCGCGACCGACGGCGGGCTGCGCACGGGCACGGAGTTCACCGGCCTGCGCGGCGCCTCGCAGGGCAACGGGCTGTTCACGACGACCGTCGAGGGCCACGGCCAGGCGGCGATCATGTCGGACGGCCCGGCGGTGGTGCTGCGGGTGAGCGCGCAGTACCCGCTGACCGTCGACCCGGGGGCGTACGTGGCGCACCAGGGGAACCTGCGGCAGTCCTTCCAGTCCGGTGTGACGTTCCGCACGCTGCTCGGGGAGGGCGGCGGCGAGGCGTTCCAGATGCGGTTCGAGGGTGACGGGCTGGTGTACGTGCAGCCGAGCGAGCGGAACACGATCGCGGGAGACGTGTGACATGGCCTTCCGGGAGATCAACGGGAAGATGGTCGAGGCGACGGTCGTGCCGGGTCAGCGGCTGTTCAGTCAGCGCGGCGCGATGCTCGCGTACAAGGGCGAGGTGTCCTTCACGCCCAACATGGCGGGCGGCCAGGGCGGGATCATGTCGATGATCGGCCGCCGGGTGGCGAACGAGGACACCCCCCTGATGTCGGTCGAGGGCAGCGGCACGGTCCTGTTCGGGCACGGCGGGCACCACGTCCAGGTGATCCGCCTCGCCGGCGACACGCTCTGCGTCGAGGCGGACCGCCTCCTGGCCTTCGAGGGCACGCTCCAGCAGGGCACGATGTTCCTGGGCTCGCAGGGCGGCGTCATGGGCATGGTGCGCGGCCAGGTGAGCGGCCAGGGGCTGTTCACGACGACGCTGAAGGGCCACGGGGCCGTCGCGGTCATGGCCCACGGCGGTGTCATCGAGATCCCGATCAGCCCGCAGCGCCCGGTCCATGTGGACCCGCAGGCCTACGTCGCCCACCACGGCGACGTCCGCAACAAGCTGTCGACGGCGCTGGGCTGGCGGGACATGGTGGGCCGCGGCTCGGGCGAGGCGTTCCAGCTGGAGCTCAGCGGCAGCGGTGCGGTGTACGTCCAGGCGTCGGAGGAGAAGCTGTGAGCACCTACGGAACGCCGGGCGCCGGCCCCGTCGTCTTCGACCCGGCGACGCTGCCGCCGGACGACAACGTCAATCCCTACACCTTCTGCGTGGAGCTCAAGGGGAGCCAGTGGTTCCTGCAGAAGGGGAAGATGATCGCCTACTACGGGTCGATCGATTTCAACGGCGTCGGACACGGCCGGCTGGACCGTCTCGTCCGCACGTCCTTCCATTCGCCACTGCACGCGAGCGACTGGGTGGTGGCGGAGGGCTCGGGCAAGATGCTCCTCGCCGACCGGGCCTTCGACGTCAATTCGTACGACCTCGAGGACGGCAACCTGACCATTCGCTCGGGCAACCTCCTCGCTTTTCAGCCAACTCTGGCACTGAAGCAATCAATCGTGCCGGGTTTCCTGACCCTCATCGGAACCGGAAAGTTCGTGGCCGCGTCCAACGGACCGGTGGTGTTCATGGAACCCCCGATCCGGGTCGACCCCCAGGCCCTGGTCGGATGGGCGGACTGCCCCTCCCCGTGCCACCACTACGACCACGGGTACATGACCGGCGTCATGGGCGGTCTACGTGCGCTGACGGGCCTGGGAGGCGCCTCCGGCGAGGAGCACCAGTTCGAGTTCGTCGGCGCCGGGACGGTGCTGCTGCAGTCGTCCGAGACACTGATGGCCGAGCAGGCCACGGGGGCCGTTCCGCATCAGGCCGGCGTGCCCGGCGGTGGGGCGCACAGCCCCCAGGCGGGCCAGTCCGGCGTACCGCGCCTTCCCGGACAGCTGGGCGACCTCCAGCGTCGCTTCGGGCTGTGAGCGGTAGTCTGCGGAGTGTGACATCGAACGTCTGCGCACGGTTGTTCGCCAGGCGTGCGCCGTCACACACCACCCCTCACTAGTTCGCCTTTCAACATTTTAGGTAGACTTCATTCATGGAGACCGAGACGGCCACCCGCTGGCTGACCGATGCGGAGCAGTGCGCTTGGCGCACCCACCTGGAGGTCAACAGGCTGTTGACGTACCAGCTCGAGAAGGACCTGCAGCCGTTCGGCCTGACAATGAACGACTACGAGATCCTGGTGAATCTCTCCGAGTCCGACGACCAGAGAATGCGGATGAGCGACCTAGCCTCCGCCACGCTCCAGTCCAAGAGCCGCCTCTCGCACCAGATCACCCGCATGGAGAACGCGAACCTGGTCCGGCGGGAGAACTGCGAGTCGGACCGCCGGGGGCTCTACGCGGTCCTCACCGAGCACGGCATGGCGACGATGCAGAAGGTGGCGCCCCACCACGTGGCGTCCGTGCGCAGGCACTTCATCGACCTGCTGTCCCCCGAGGCCCTGGCCGAGCTCGACAAGGGCCTCAAGCCCATCGCGGAGCACCTGCGCGGCCAGCGCGGGCGTCCGTGACCCGCGTCCGCTAGACGAGCGGCAGGCGGAGTTCGAACAGGGCTCCGCCTGCGGGCCCCCGCCCGGCCGTGAGCGTGCCGCCATGACGGAGGGCGACGTCCCGGGCGATGGCGAGCCCCAGTCCGGCACCGCCGTCGTCGCGGCTGCGGGCGGCGTCCAGCCGGACGAACCGTTCGAAGATCCGCTCCCGGTCGTGCTCGGGCACCCCGTCACCGTCGTCGGCCACCCCGACCACGGCCCGGTCGCCCTCCCGCCGCACGGTCACCGTCACCGCCGACCGGGCATGCCGCTGGGCGTTGTCCAGCAGATTGGCGAGCACCCGCCCCAGCTGCCCCCGCGACCCGGCCACCTCCACCGGCACCGCGTCCACCATGACACCCGTCCGCCCCTCGGCCTCCTCGCGGGCGAGTGCCGCGAGGTCGATCTGCGCGTCACTGGGCCGCTCCCCCGCGTCGAGCCGGGCCAGCAGCAGCAGGTCGGCCGCCAGCCGCTGGAGCCGGACGGTGTCCTCCACGGCCCCGTGGAGGTCCAGCAGCTCGGGATGGGCCGCGGCCACCTCCAGCTGCGTCCGCAGCGAGGCGATCGGGCTGCGCAGCTCGTGGGAGGCGTCGGCGACGAACCGCCGCTGCCGCTCCACGGACGTCTCCAGCGCCGCGAGCGTCTCGTTGGTGGTGCTGGCGAGCCGGGCGATCTCGTCGTGCGTGTCCGGCTCCGGGACGCGCCGGGCGAGGTCCTCGGAGTGGGTGATCGCGGCCATCTCGCGCCGGATGCCCTCGACGGGCCGCAGGGCCCTGCGGGTGACCAGCCAGGTGACGGCCGCGACGACGGCGAGCAGCAGCGGGAAACCGATCAGCATCACCGTCAGCGCCGTCCGCACGGCCCCGTGCTCGGCGGCCAGCGGGGAACCGGCGTGGACCGTGAGGTGCCCCCGGTCGTGGGTCTCCACCTCGACGGCGGCGAAGCGGTAGTCCTCCGCATCGCCGTCGATCGTCGCTGACCCGTTGCTGAAGACGGTCTCCCCGGAGATCTCGCCGGGTTCCAGCGCCTCGCCCGCGTCGTCGGAGTCGTCGTCATCGCCGGTGGGACGTGCCGCCGGACTCGGCTTCACCTGCCCGGTGCCGGTGCCGCTGATCCGCTCCAGATCCTCGCTGGCCGCGACCAGCCGCCCGTGCTCGTCGACGACCTGCACGGGCCCGTCGTCGCCGTCCAGCCCCGAGAGCTTGTCGTACGGCGTGCCGGCGGCGAGCTCGGCGGCGACCGCCCGCGCGGAGCGCTCCGCCTGCGTACCGGCCTCGCCGAGCAGGTTGGACCGCAGCGACAGCAGCACGGCGGCGCCCGCGGCGACGAGCGCCACCGCGACCACGAGCGTCGCTCCCAGCGTGGCCCGCGCACGGACCGACCCGAACAGCCGCCTCACGGCGACGTCTCCAGCCGGTACCCGGCCCCGCGCACGGTCCGGATCAGCCCCGCCCGCAGCTTGCGCCGCAGCGTGCTGACGTACACCTCGACGATGTTGGGATCGCCCTCGTACGCGAAGTCCCACACGTGCTCCAGGATCTCGGACTTGGACACCACCTCGCCCGCCCGGAGCACGAGCTGCTCCAGGACGGAGAACTCCTTGGCGGTGAGGGTGATCTCGTCCTCGCCGAGGAACACCCGGCGCGCGGCGGTGTCCACCTTCAGATCGCCGTGCACCTGCACGGGCGACGCCCCGGCCCCCTGCCCGCCCCGCCGCAGCAGAGCCTTGACCCGGGCGACGAGCACGACGTACGAGAACGGCTTGGTCAGGTAGTCGTCCGCACCGGTGTCGAGCCCCTCGGCCTCGTCGTACTCGCCGTCCTTGGCGGTCAGCATCAGGATCGGCACGTCGTGTCCGGCGGCCCGCAGGGCGGCGCAGACCCGGTAGCCGTTGAGGCCGGGCAGCATGATGTCGAGGATGACCAGGTCGTACGTGCCCTCCGAGGCCTGGTACAGGCCCTCGCGGCCGTCGTGGACGACGTCCACGGCGTACCCCTCGGCCGTCAGCCCCTTGGCGAGCGACAGGGCCAGCCGTTTCTCGTCCTCCACGATCAACAGGCGCATGCGTCAAGAGTGGCAAAGGGAACCTGAAGATCCCTTCAGGGGCCTTCAGGTTCCTCTCAGCCTCGGTCGGCCAGAGTCGAAGACGTCGAAAACGAAACGACTCGGGAGGAACCGCATGAAGCGCAACATCGTGATCGCCGCCGTGACCGCCGCCGCTCTGATCGGAGGCGGGACGGCCACGGCTCTCGCGACCACGGGAGACGACGAGGGCTCGGCGCGGCAGGCGGCCACCACCCAGCTGTCGAACGACGACGACCGGGACGACCGGGACGACCGGGACGACCGGGACGACGACGCCGAGAAGAAGGTGTCGGCGGACGTGACGGCGTCCGAGGCGATCGCCTCCGCGCTGAAGCACACGCCGGGCACGGCCGTCTCCGCCGAACTGGACGACGGGGACGACGAGGACAACGGCGACAAGGTCGTCTGGAACGTCGATGTCCTGTCGGGCGACAACGTCTGGCACAGCGTCAGCGTCGATCCCGTCAGCGGCAAGGTCCTCGGCTCCCACACCGACGACGAGGACGACACCGCGCGGGTGCGGGCGGCTCTGAAGGGCTCGTCGGTGACGGCCGGGCAGGCCGCGAAGGCCGCCGCCGGCAAGGGCGTGGTGACGTCCGTGGACCTTGAGGACGACGGCAGGAACAAGTCCTGGGAGGCCGAGACCCGCACGTCCGGCGGCACCGAGCAGGACTGGAAGATCGACCTCACATCGCCCAAGGTCACACCGGACCGTTCCGACGCCCAGGACGATGACACGGACGACGACACGGACGGCCAGGACTGACCGGCGACCGTCCCGTTCCGCCCCCCGGCGTCGACGCCGACGCCGGGGCCTCAGCCCTCCGTCAGCCCCGCGACCAGCTCGTCCGCCGCCCGGTACGGGTCCAGCTCGCCCGACACGATCCGCTCCGCCAGCGCCCCGAGGCGGCGGTCGCCGTGCAGGTCGCCGATCCGCTCCCGCAGGGCCGTCACCGCGATCGTCTCGACCTCGCGCGAGGCCCGGGCCGCCCGTCGCTCCGCGAGGACACCCCGCTCCTCCATCCAGGCCCGGTGCTTCTCCAGCGCCTCGACGACCTCGTCGACGCCCTCACCGCGCGCGGCGACCGTCTTCACGATCGGCGGGCGCCAGTCGCCCGGACCGCGGGACTCCCCGAGCCCCAGCATGTGGTTCAGCTCGCGGGCCGTCGCGTCCGCCCCGTCCCGGTCCGCCTTGTTCACGACGTACACGTCACCGATCTCCAGGATCCCGGCCTTGGCCGCCTGGATCCCGTCCCCCATCCCGGGCGCGAGCAGCACCACGGACGTGTCCGCCTGCGAGGCGATCTCCACCTCCGACTGCCCGACCCCCACCGTCTCGACGAGGATCACGTCGCAGCCGGCGGCGTCCAGCACCCGGATGGCCTGCGGCGCGGCCCACGCCAGGCCGCCCAGATGCCCGCGTGTCGCCATGGACCGGATGTACACGCCCGGGTCGGAGGCGTGCTCCGACATCCGCACCCGGTCCCCGAGCAGCGCACCGCCCGAGAACGGGGACGACGGGTCGACGGCGAGCACGCCGACCCGCCTGCCCTGCTTGCGGTAGGCGGTGACCAGCGCCGAGGTCGACGTGGACTTGCCGACCCCGGGCGACCCGGTCAGCCCCACGACGTACGCCCCGCCCGTGAGGGGCGCGAGCGCCGCCATGACCTCCCGCAGCTGCGGGGACGCCCCCTCCACCAGGGAGATCAGCCGGGCCACGGCCCGCGGCCGGCCTTCCCTGGCCTGGGCCACCAGGGTGGAGACGTCCTGCATCACAGCTCCGTTCAGAAAAAGGGACCGGCCGAGACCTGCCGGAAGTGCTCTCAGGCCTTCGGTACCCGCACGATCAGCGCGTCACCCTGGCCGCCGCCACCGCACAGCGCGGCCGCGCCCACGCCACCGCCGCGCCGCTTCAGCTCCAGCGCCAGATGCAGCACCAGACGCGCGCCGGACATCCCGATCGGGTGACCCAGGGCGATCGCACCACCGTTGACATTCACCTTTTCGGTGGACACCCCGAGGTCCTTCATGGACTGCACGGCCACGGCCGCGAACGCCTCGTTGATCTCGATGAGGGCGAGGTCCGAGACCTCCAGGCCCTCCTTCTTCAGGGCGTGCAGGATCGCGTTCGACGGCTGCGACTGCAGCGAGTTGTCCGGCCCGGCCACGTTCCCGTGGGCCCCGATCTCGGCGATCCAGTCCAGGCCGAGCTCCTGTGCCTTGGCCTTGCTCATCACGACGACGGCGGCGGCACCGTCGGAGATCTGCGAGGCGGAGCCGGCCGTGATCGTGCCGTCCTTGGCGAACGCCGGACGCAGCTTCCCGAGCGACTCGGCGGTCGTGTCACCGCGGATGCCCTCGTCCTTGCTGAACAGCACCGGGTCGCCCTTGCGCTGCGGGATCTCCACCGGCGTGATCTCGGCGTCGAACACGCCGTTCTTCTGCGCCGCGGCGGCCCGCTGGTGCGACAGCGCGGCGATCTCGTCCTGCTCGGGCCGGGCGATGCCCAGGCGGGTGTTGTGCTTCTCCGTGGACTCGCCCATGGCGACACCGTCGAAGGAGTCGGTCAGCCCGTCGTACGCCATGGCGTCGAGCATCTCGACGGCGCCGTACTTGAAGCCCTCGCGGGACTTCGGCAGGAGGTGCGGGGCGTTGGTCATCGACTCCTGGCCGCCGGCGACGACCACGTCGAACTCACCCGCGCGGATCAGCTGGTCGGCGAGCGCGATGGCGTCGAGGCCCGACAGACACACCTTGTTGATGGTCAGCGCCGGGACGTTCATCGGGATGCCGGCCTTGACGGCGGCCTGGCGGGCCGGGATCTGCCCCGCACCGGCCTGGAGCACCTGCCCCATGATCACGTACTGCACCTGGTCGCCACCGATCCCCGCACGGTCGAGGGCGGCCTTGATCGCGAAGCCGCCGAGGTCGGCTCCGGAGAAGGACTTCAGCGATCCGAGCAACCGACCCATGGGCGTACGCGCGCCCGCGACGATCACCGAGCTGTTCGCTCCGGAAGTTCCGGAAGTTCCAGAAGACATGAGCTGCGATCCCCTTACCGGCTGCACAGCCGAGGAGTGAACGAGGGTTTACTTCGAATGTACTGAGTGGCACTCCGTGCCGTCATCGGGCTGTCGGTGTGATCGCGCGCACGTTGCGTAACCACGGCGGGGGCGCTGCACTGAATCCATGCTGACGCGAATCGACCACATCGGAATCGCCTGTTTCGACCTCGACAAGACCGTCGAGTTCTACCGTGCCACCTACGGCTTCGAGGTGTTCCACTCCGAGGTCAACGAGGAGCAGGGCGTGCGGGAGGCCATGCTCAAGATCAACGAGACGTCCGACGGCGGCGCCTCCTACCTGCAGCTCCTGGAGCCGACCCGCGAGGACTCCACCGTCGCGAAGTGGCTCGCCAAGAACGGCGAGGGCGTGCACCACATCGCATTCGGTACGGCGGATGTCGACGGGGACGCCGAGGAGATCAAGGGCAAGGGCGTACGCGTGCTGTACGAAGAGCCGCGAGTCGGTTCCATGGGGTCACGGATCACCTTCCTGCACCCCAAGGACTGTCATGGCGTACTGACAGAACTGGTCACTTCGGCGCCTGTTGAGTCACCTGAGCACTGACCCTCGTACATAAGGGCCGGTAGGGTTGGGGGCGGTCGCCGCTCAGTCCAGGGTGACCGCGGTCCCGCCGTGCGACGGCAGGACCACCGGGGTCCGGGTTTCGGGGGACGAGCGTCGGGGCAGCAGCCTCTGCTCCGCCGATGATCTGACACCATTCCCCGGGGGCCCCGTTCGGCGTATGGACGGAGCTCGTTCGGTAAGAGTTGCGACCAGGGGACGGATGGGACCGCGCAGTGCGGGGCTACGAGAGCCAGGAGCGAGAGCCGGCGGCTGACGTCGACCACCTCTCTCGGTTCGAAGCCGAGATGAAGCGGCTGAAGACCGAGCGGGAAAAGGCGATCCAGCACGCCGAGGACCTCGGCTACCAGGTCGAGGTGCTGCGCGCCAAGCTGCACGAGGCGCGGCGGACCATCATGACCCGGCCCTCCTTCGACGGGGGCGACATCGGCTGGCAGGCCGAGCAGTTGCTGCGCAACGCGCAGATGCAGGCCGACCAGATCCGGGCGGACGCCGACCGGGAGCTGAGCGAGGCCCGGGCGCAGACCCAGCGGATCCTCCAGGAGCACGCCGAGCAGGCGGCCCGGCTCCAGGCGGAGCTGCACCAGGAGGCGGTGACCCGCCGCCAGCAGCTGGACCAGGAGCTGGCCGAGCGCCGCCAGACGGTCGAGTCGCACGTCAACGAGAACGTGGCGTGGGCCGAACAGCTGCGGGCCCGCACCGAGCAGCAGGCCCGCCGGCTGCTGGACGAGTCCCGCGCCGAGGCCGAGCAGGCCCTGGCCACCGCCCGCGCGGAGGCCGAGCGGCTGGCCACCGAGGCCCGGCAGCGGCTGACGAGCGCGGCCGAGGAGGCCCGGGCCGAGGCCGAGCAGATCCTGCGCCGCGCCCGCACGGACGCCGAGCGCCTGCTCAACGCCGCCTCCACGCAGGCGCAGGAGGCCACGGACCACGCCGAGCAGCTGCGTACGTCGACCGTCACCGAGTCGGAGTCGGCGCGCCGTGAGGCGCAGGAGCTGAGCAAGGCCGCCGAGCAGCGGATGGCGGAGGCCGAGGAGGCGCTGCGCAAGGCGCAGACCGAGTCGGAGAAGCTGGTCGCGGAGGCCAAGGAGGCCGCCGCCAAGGCCCTGGCGAGCGCCGAGTCGGCGAACGAGACGCGCACGCGCACCGCCAAGGAGCAGGTCGCCCGGCTGGTCGAGGAGGCCACGAAGGAGGCCGAGAACACCAGGTCCGAGGCCGAGCAGATCGTCGCCGACGCCAAGGCCGAGGCGGAGAAGATCGTCGCGGAGGCCTCCGAGAAGGCCCGCACGCTCACCGCCGAGGAGACCGCGACCCAGCTGTCCAAGGCGGCCCGTACGGCCGAGGAGGTCCTCAACAAGGCGTCGGAGGACGCCAAGAAGACCACCAGGGCCGCGGCCGAGGAGGCCGAGCGGATCCGTTCCGAGGCCGAGGCCGAGGCGGACCGGCTGCGGGCCGAGGCGCACGACATCGCCGAGCAGCTCAAGGGCGCGGCGAAGGACGACACCAAGGAGTACCGCGCCAAGACGGTCGAGCTGCAGGAGGAGGCCCGCCGGCTGCGCGGCGAGGCCGAGCAGCTGCGGGCGGACGCGGTCGACGAGGGCGAGAAGATCCGCGCCGAGGCCCGCAAGGAGGCCGTGGCGCAGATCGAGGAGGCGGCGAGGTCCGCCGAGGAGCTGCTCGCCAAGGCCAAGGCGGACGCGGACGAGCTGCGCACGACGGCCCAGGCGGACAGCGAGAAGGTCCGCACCGAGGCCATCGAGCGTGCGACGACCCTGCGCCGGCAGGCCGAGGAGACCCTCCAGCGCACCCGGCAGGAGGCCGAGCGGCACCGCGAGGAGGTCGTCGAGCAGGCCGAGGCGCTCAAGGAGGAGGCCGAGCGCGCGGCCCGCGAGCTGCACGAGGAGACCGAGCGGGCCGTGGACGCCCGTCGTGCCGAGGCCGCCGAGGAGCTGACGCGGCTCCAGGTGGAGGCGGAGGAGCGGCTGACGGCCGCCGAGCAGGCGCTGTCGGACGCCCGTGAGGAGGCCGCGCGGATCCGCCGCGAGGCCGCCGAGGAGAACGAGCGGCTGCGTGCCGAGGCCGCCGAGCGGATCCGTACGCTCCAGCAGCAGGCCGAGGCGGAGGCCGAGCGGCTGCGTGACGAGGCCGCGGCGGACGCGTCCGCGGCGCGTGCCGAGGGCGAGGCCGTCGCCGTACGGCTGCGCTCGGAGGCGGCGAACGAGGCCGAGCGGCTGAAGACGGAGGCGCAGGAGAGCGCCGACCGGGTGCGCGCGGAGGCGCAGGCCGCCGCGGAGCGGCTCGCCACGGAGGCGTCCGAGACGCTGGCCGCCGCCCAGGAGGAGGCCAACCGGCGCCGTCGCGAGGCGGAGGAACTCCTCGGCAGTGCCCGGCAGGAGGCCGACCAGGAGCGTGAGCGGGCCCGCGAGCAGAGCGAGGAGCTGCTGGCCTCGGCGCGCAAGCGGGTGGAGGACGCGCAGGCCGAGGCCGTCCGGCTGGTCGAGGAGGCCGACCGGCGGGCCACGGAGATGGTGTCCGCGGCCGAGCAGCACGCGCAGCAGGTGCGTGACTCCGTCGCCGGGCTGCACGAGCAGGCCCAGGAGGAGATCACCGGGCTGCGTTCCGCCGCCGAGCACGCGGCGGACCGTACGCGCCGGGAGGCCCAGGAGGAGGCGGACCGGGTCCGCTCCGACGCCTACGCCGAGCGGGAGCGGGCGAGCGAGGACGCGGGCCGGCTGCGGCGCGAGGCGCACGAGGAGAGCGAGGCCGCCAAGGCACTCGCCGAGCGGACGATGTCCGAGGCGATCTCGGAGGCGGAGCGGATCCGCGCGGATGTGGCCGAGCACGCCCAGCGGGTGCGCACGGAGGCGTCGGACGCGATCGCCGAGGCCGAGCAGGCCGCCTCGCGCACCCGGGCGGACGCCCGCGAGGACGCCAACCGCATCCGGTCGGACGCGGCGACGCAGGCGGACACGCTCATCTCCGAGGCGCGCAGCGAGGCGGAGCGGCTCACCACCGAGACGGTCCAGGAGACGGACCGGCTGCGGATGGAGACGGTCACCGAGGCCGAACGGGTCCGCACGGAGGCCCTGTCCGAGGCCGAGCGGGTGAGGTCCGAGGCGGCCACGGAGGCCGAGCGGCTGCGCTCCGAGTCGGTCGCCCAGGCCGACCAGCTGGTCGCGGAGGCCACCGGCGAGGCCGAGCGGCTGCGGGCCGAGGCCGCCGAGACGGTCGGCTCGGCGCAGCAGCACGCCGAGCGGATCCGCCGCGAGGCCGAGCGCGTCAAGACCGACGCGGAGGCGGAGGCGGAGCGGCTCGTCGGCACCGCGCGCGAGGAGGCCGACCGCACCCTGGACGAGGCCCGCAAGGACGCCAACAAGCGGCGTTCCGAGGCGGCCGGGCAGGTCGACAAGCTCATCACGGAGACCACGGCCGAGGCGGACAAGCTGCTGAGCGAGGCGCAGCAGCAGGCGCACAAGACCACCGCGGAGGCGGAGTCGCGGGCCGACACCATGGTGGGCGCGGCCCGCAAGGAGGCCGACCGGCTCGTCTCCGAGGCGACCGTCGAGGGCAACTCCCTGGTGGAGAAGGCCCGTACGGACGCCGACGAGCTGCTGGTCGGCGCGCGCCGGGACGCCACGCAGATAAGGGAGCGCGCCGAGGAGCTGCGCGACCGCATCACCTCCGAGATCGAGGAGCTGCACGAGCGGGCCCGCCGTGAGTCCGCCGAGACGATGAAGTCGGCGGGCGACCGCTGCGACGCGCTCGTCAAGGCGGCCGAGGAGCAGCTGGCGAAGGCGCAGGCCAAGGCGAAGGAGATCGTCTCGGAGGCCAACTCCGAGGCGGGCAAGGTCCGCATCGCCGCGGTGAAGAAGGCGGAGGGGCTGCTCAAGGAGGCCGAGCAGAAGAAGACCACGCTGGTCCGGGAGGCCGAGGAGCTCAAGGCCGAGGCGATCCGCGAGGCCAAGCGCACGGTCGAGGAGGGCAAGCGCGAGCTGGAGGTCCTGGTCCGCCGCCGCGAGGACATCAACGCCGAGATCTCCCGTGTCCAGGACGTCCTGGAGGCGTTGGAATCCTTCGAGGCACCCGCCGGCTCCAAGGACAACGGGGTCAAGGCGGGCGCGACGGTCGGCGCACCCCGATCGGGTGGCAAGTCCTCGGACGGCTAGCGGTCCGGCCGGGGCGGGGCGTCCGATTCCGGGGCCATCCGGGGGCTTTGACCAAGTTTTGGCAAGCGATCCGCCGCTTAGCCACTCAAAAGGGGTCTCATTTTCCAGATCAAACGCGCATCCGCTCGATGACACACCGTTTCGGCCCCTAGGATTCCACCTATCACCTCACCGGTCTCATTCGACAGGAACCCCATGAGCGACACTTCCCCCTACGGCTTCGAGCTTGTGCGGCGTGGGTACGACCGCGCTCAGGTGGACGAACGTATCTCCAAGCTCGTCTCCGACCGTGACAGCGCTCTCTCCCGCATCACCGCTCTGGAAAAGCGCATCGAAGAGCTCCACCTCGAGACGCAGAACGCCCAGGCCCAGATCACCGACGCCGAGCCGTCGTACGCGGGTCTCGGCGCGCGCGTGGAGAAGATCCTCCGCCTCGCCGAGGAGGAGGCGAAGGACCTGCGCGAGGAGGCCCGGCGCGCGGCCGAGCAGCACCGCGAGCTCGCCGAGTCGGCGGCCCAGCAGGTGCGCAACGACGCCGAGTCGTACGCGGCCGAGCGCAAGGCGAAGGCCGAGGACGAGGGTCTGCGGATCGTCGAGAAGGCCAAGAGTGACGCCTCCCAGCTGCGTGCCGAGGCGCAGAAGGACGCGCAGTCCAAGCGTGAGGAGGCGGACGCCCTCTTCGAGGAGACCCGCGCCAAGGCCGCGCAGGCCGCCGCCGATTTCGAGACGAATCTCGCCAAGCGCCGGGAGCAGTCCGAGCGCGACCTGGCGTCCCGTCAGGCCAAGGCCGAGAAGCGCCTCGCCGAGATCGAGCACCGCGCCGAGCAGCTGCGTCTGGAGGCCGAGAAGCTGCGCACGGACGCCGAGCGCCGCGCCCGCCAGACGGTGGAGACGGCCCAGCGCCAGGCCGAGGACATCGTGGCCGACGCCAACGCCAAGGCCGACCGCATCCGTTCGGAATCCGAGCGGGAGCTCGCGGCCCTCACCAACCGCCGCGACAGCATCAACGCCCAGCTGACGAACGTCCGCGAGATGCTCGCGACGCTCACGGGCGCCGCGGTGGCCGCCGCCGGTACGCCGGCCGAGGACGAGCCGATCTCCCGTGGGGTCCCGGCCCAGCAGTCCCGGTAACACGCGGGCATACGGAGGCTGAATCTCCGCAAAGCCCTCTGCCGCTCGGGTGGCAGAGGGCTTTGTCCCGTTCTAGCGTGGCGGGCATGATTGAGCTGGAGGGGCTGACCAAGCGGTACGGCGAGAAGGTGGCGGTCAACAACCTGTCCTTCACCGTGAGACCGGGCATCGTCACCGGCTTCCTCGGGCCGAACGGCGCCGGCAAGTCGACGACCATGCGGATGATCCTGGGCCTCGACCACCCGACCGCGGGTGACGTCCGTATCGACGGCAAGCACTACGAACAGCTCAAGGACCCGCTGACGTACATCGGGGCCCTGCTGGAGGCGAAGGCCTGGCACGGCGGGCGCACCGCCTACAACCATCTGCTGTGCCTCGCGCAGAGCAACGGCATCCCGCGCAGCCGGGTGCGGGACGTGCTGGAGACGGTCGGGCTGACGGCGGTCGCGAAGAAGAAGACCAAGGGCTTCTCCATGGGCATGGGCCAGCGGCTCGGCATCGCGGCCGCGCTGCTCGGCGACCCGCGGATCCTGATGTTCGACGAGCCGGTCAACGGCCTCGACCCCGAGGGCATCCACTGGATCCGCACCCTGATGAAGTCGCTCGCGGCGCAGGGCCGGACCGTGTTCGTCTCCTCCCACCTGATGAGCGAGATGGCCCTGACGGCCGAGCACCTCGTCGTCATCGGGCAGGGCCGGCTCCTCGCGGACACCTCCATGGCCGACTTCATCGCGCGCAACTCACGGTCGTACGTCCGGGTCCGCAGTCCGCAGCGGGAGCGGCTGCTCGACGTGCTCCACCAGGCCGGGATCGTGGCCGTGGAGAGCGGCGAGGGGGTGCTGGAGGTGGACGGCGGCAAGGCGGAGCAGATCGGTGAGCTGGCGGCGCAGCACCGGATCACGCTGCACGAGCTGAGTCCGCAACAGGCGTCGCTGGAGGAGGCGTTCATGCAGCTGACGGCGGAGTCGGTGGAGTACCACGCGCACAGCGGGACGGACGCGACGAGCCCCGAGCCACCGCGGCAGCAGTGGGGCGACGGCTGGAAGAGGGGCTGAGGCATGGCGGTGACGCAGGTCGTCCGGTCGGAGTGGACCAAGATCCGGTCGGTGGCATCCACGGTGTGGACCCTTTCGCTGGTGGTGGTCGTGACGGTCGCCCTCGGCATGCTGATCTCGGCGCTGTCGAAGAACGAGTTCGATTCGATGAAGGCGCAGGAGCGGGCCGAGTTCGACCCGACGTTCATCAGTTTCGCGGGGATGAGTCTGGGGCAGCTCGCGATGATCGTGTTCGGGGTGCTGGTCGTGTCGAACGAGTACAGCACCGGCATGATCCGCACCTCGCTGGCCGCGGTGCCGCGGCGGGGGGCCTTCCTGTTCAGCAAGATCGCCGTGGCCACCGGGCTCGCCCTGCTGGTGGGTCTCGTCACCAGCTTCGCCGCCTTCTTCCTGGGGCAGGCGATGCTGGGCACGCACCGGGCGGAGATCGGCGACCCGGGGGTGTTGCGGGCCGTGTTCGGCGGGGGCCTCTACATGGCGCTGATCGCGATGTTCTCCATGGGCATCGCCGCGATGCTCCGCTCCCCGATGCTGTCGCTGGGCATCCTGATGCCGTTCTTCTTCCTGATCTCGAACATCCTGGGCAACGTCGACGCGACGAAGAAGGTCGGCCGGTTCCTTCCCGACCAGGCCGGCAGCAAGATCATGCAGGTGGTCACGCCGATCGACGACGACACCCCGTACGGACCGTGGGGCGGCCTGGGGATCATGGGGCTGTGGGTGCTCGCGGCGCTCGTCGGCGGCTATGTGCTGCTGAAGAAGCGGGACGCCTAGGAGGGACGGACGCGGCCCGGCCTTTTACCTCCTCTTGGAAGGAACCGTCAGCGCCTCGATATCCTCCTAACCCTTACGGGGGCGTGTGCCCTGCTGTCCTGAACCTTGCGATGGGTGCGGAGCATGATCGAAGCAGTCGGCCTGACGAAGCGCTACGGCGACAAGACCGCTGTGTACAACCTTTCCTTCCAGGTGCGGCCCGGGGCCGTCACCGGCTTCCTCGGGCCCAACGGATCGGGCAAGTCGACGACGATGCGGATGATCCTGGGCCTGGACAACCCGACGGCCGGGCAGGTGACGATCGGCGGCTATCCGTACCGCAGGCTGCCCAACGCCGCCCGTCAGGTCGGTGCCCTGCTGGACGCCAAAGCGGTGCACGGCGGCCGCTCCGCCCGCAACCACCTGCTGTCCCTGGCCCAGCTCTCGGGCATCCCGGCCCGGCGGGTGGACGAGGTGCTCGGCGTGGTCGGTCTGCAGGACGTGGCCAAGAAGCGGTCCAAGGGCTTCTCGCTCGGCATGGGGCAGCGGCTCGGCATCGCCGCGGCGCTGCTCGGCGACCCGCAGGTGCTGCTGTTCGACGAGCCGGTCAACGGCCTCGACCCCGAGGGCATCCTGTGGGTGCGCAACCTGATGAAGGCGCTGGCGGCGGAGGGCCGTACGGTCTTCGTCTCCTCCCACCTGATGAGCGAGATGGCCCTGACGGCCGACCACCTCATCGTCATCGGGCGCGGTCAGCTGCTCGCGGACATGAGCGTCACCGCCTTCATCTCGGCGAACTCCGCGGACTTCGCACGGGTGCGCACGCCCGACACCGAGCCGCAGCAGCGCGAGAAGCTGTCGGCCGCGCTGACCGAGTCGGGCGGGCACGTGCTGCCCGAGCAGGACGGCGCGCTGCGCGTGACCGGGCTGCCCCTGCCGCGCATCAGCGACATCGCGCACGACCACGACGTACGGCTGTGGGAGCTCTCGCCGCACCAGGCCTCGCTGGAGGAGGCCTACATGCGGATGACGCAGGGTGCCGTCGACTACCGCTCGACCATCGACCAGAAGGAAGGGCTCCAGCAGCCGCTGCCGCCCGGCGCGCAGCCGCCGATGCCGGTGCCCGGGCAGGGCCAGCCGGGCTGGTACGCCCCGCCGCCGCCCCAGCAGGGCGGGCAGCCGTTCGCGCCCCAGGGCGCGCCGGGCCAGGCGCCGGCGGGCCCGTACGGCTCCGCCCAGGGCGCCCCCGGCCCGGGCGCGGCCAACCCGTACGCCCAGCCCGCGCCCCAGACTCCCCCGGCGCCCCAGGGCGCTCCGCAGGCCGCCGCCGGGTCCGGTCCGCAGGCCGCACCGGCTCAGGCCCCCGCGGCCGCCCCGCCGGCGCCCCAGACTCGCCCGGCACCGCAGAGCGCTCCGCAGTCCGCGCCCCAGCCGGCCGCCGCGCCGTCCGCGCCCGCCGCGGCCCCGACTCCCGACCTGACCAAGCCCGAGGACGCCCGATGAGCAGCCCCCAGTCCCAGATGCCGCAGGCCGCGCCCGCCTGGCAGGCGGCACCCGGCACCTCGTTCCCGTCCGGCTACACCTCGCCGATCCCGGTCGTGCGCACGCACCTCGGGCACGCCGTCGCGTCCGAGTGGACGAAGATCCGGTCGGTGCGCTCCACCCTGTGGACGCTCGGGGTGTTCGTCCTGCTCGTGATCGGCATCGGCACGCTGACCGGCGTGGTGGTGGCCGAGTCCGACCCGGCCCTGGACGGCGAGAGCCCCCTCGGCCTGGGGTTCTTCGGGCTGCTGCTGGGCAGCATGTGCATCATCACGCTGGGCGTGCTGACCACGGCCTCGGAGTACGGCACCGGCATGATCCGCACCACGATGGTCGCGTGCCCGAGCCGCGGCCGGGTGCTGGCGGCGAAGGCCGTGGTGTTCTTCCTGACGGCGTTCGTCGTGACGCTGGTGTCCGCGTCGCTCGTCGCCTTCATGCACGTGGCGATGCTGGAGGGCGACGGCGCCAAGTCCCCCTCCGGCGGCGAGTGGCTCAAGGGCACCGTCGGCATCTCGCTCTACATCGCGCTGCTGGGCCTGCTCTCGCTCCTGGTCGGCTCGATCATCCGGCACTCGGCGGGCGCCATCACCATCATGATCGGTGCCGTCCTGGCCCCGCTGGTGATCGCCCTGTTCATGTTCTCGGAGTCCCTCCAGGACGTGCGCGACGCCCTGTTCGAGTACTCGATCCCGAACCAGCTGAGCGTTTTCTACGCCAACTCCCTGAGCGATTCCGGCCCGTCCGGCTGGGACCCGCTGTGGATCATCCTCGGCGTCACGGCCGTCGCGTTCGCCGGCGCCTTCGTGCTGCAGGAGAAGCGGGACGTCTGAGCCCGGTCAGAACCTCGGCGCGTTACGGGACCGCTGCACCCCCGGGGTGCGGCGGTCCCGCGCGTTCCAGCAGGCCTTGTGCCAGTGTCTGCGGTCGTCGACGCCCGTGTGCTCGGCCCAGGCCACCACGTGCGGCACCCCGTCGGGGATCAGCTGGTCGCAGCCCGGGCAGCGGTAGGACTTGCCCTGCGCGCTCGCGCCGGCCACGTGCCGCACGCTCCAGTTCTCGCCCTGCCAGTTCTCCGAGGACTGCCAGCCGCCGTAACGGCCGGGCCGGTCGTCCTCGGCGCTCCGGCCGGACCAAACGGCGCCCTTGGGTCGGTTGCGACGCGGGGACACGGGACACCTCTCGGGGCTATACAGGAAGCACGGGCCGCGTCCAGCCTACGCGGCGCGCACGGGGGTACGCGTACGGCACGATCGGCCTCGGCGCCTCGCGTCCGGCGGACCCGGCCCCTTGTTGCTCCGCTCCCGGCCGCCGGCGGAACGACCCATTCTGCAGACAATCCGCAAAATACTCCGCCCGGCCGTGTCCTCGGCACGTGTCAGACGGTTATGCGCTGTGGGGGAGCTCCGCGTCGGAGCCAAGGAAGCAGGAAAGCAATGCGCGTGGGAAGTTTCGTGTTGGCGGCCCAGTTCCCCGGCCAGGGCGAGGGGGAGGCGCTGCACCGCGCGGTCCGCTCGGCCGAAGTGGCCGAGGAGGCCGGGCTCGACACGGTCTGGTTGGCCGAGCACCACTTCGTGCCGTACGGCACGTGTCCGTCCGCCATCACCCTGGCCGCCTTACTGCTGGGCCGCACCCGGCGCATCCGGGTCGGTACGGCGGTCAGTGTGCTGTCCACGGTCCACCCGGTGGCCCTCGGCGAGCAGGCGGCGCTGCTGCACCACACGAGCGACGGCCGTTTCACGCTCGGTGTCGGGCGCGGCGGCCCCTGGGTCGATCTGGAGGTGTTCGGCGCGGGTCTGGAGGCGTACGAGCAGGGGTTTCCGGAGTCCCTGGAGCTACTGATGCGCTGGCTGCGGGAGTCGTCCGTGGCGGCCGACGGGGAGCGCTTCCGTTTCCGTGAAGTCCCCGTCGTGCCACGGCCGTCGGAGGCCCTGGCGGAGGGCCCGGGGCCCGAGGTCGTCGTCGCCTGCACCTCTCCGGCGAGCGTGCGGCTGGCCGCCGAGCGGGGTCTGTCGATGCTGCTCGGGATGCACGTGGGGGACGAGGAGAAGGCCGAGATGGTCGCCCTGTGGCGGCAGCACGCGCGGGCCTGCGGCCGGTCGCCGGAGGAGATCCTGGGCGCGTCCCATGTGTCGGCCGGCGTCTGCCAGATCGCAGACCGGCGGGTCGACGCGGCGGAGACGTTGACGAAGGCGATGCCGGGCTGGCTGAAGCAGGGCCTGGAGGCGCACGTCACGGTCGACGGGCGCTCGCGCCGGATGCGCGACCCGCAGGCCTACACCGAACTGCTCTGCGGGCTGCACCCGGTGGGCACCCCGCGGCTGTGCGCGGACCGGCTGGCGGCGACCAGTGAGCGGACCGGCATCTCGCGCTTCGCGCTGCTCGTCGAGGGTTCCGGGGATCTGGCGGCGACCGAGGAGAACGTACGGCGGCTGGGGGCCGAGGTGCTTCCCCAACTCGTCTGATCCGCGGTGACTTCCTGGGGGCTTGCCGCTCCGGTACAGAACTGCACCTCCCGCGTACGGAGCGGCAAGCAAGTGGCGCCGCGTCAGCAGTCCCGGAACTCGGGAGACTGGTTCAGCACCTGACTGCGGATCGAGGTGAAGCGGTCCAGCTTCTCGTCGACCGAGGAGTCGAGCGGGAACACGGCCACCCGGTGGCAGTTCTGGAAGGCCAGCCGCACACCGAAGTGCCGTTGCAGCGCGCCGCGTATCGCGTCACTCGCAAGTGCACGCAGCAGCTGACCGCGTGCCTGCTCGTCCGGCGGGGGCGTCTGGTTGTCGGCGAACGCACCGCCGTCCACCTTCAGCTGGGCCACCAGTGAGCTGATCATCTCCCATGCGTAAGGCAGGGAGGTCCGGACGCAGTCGACGAATTCCGCTTCGTCGACCTCGCCTCGCTCGGCCTGTTCGAGTAGGGCCGGTGAGACGTCGAGCGACATGAGTTCTCCTCTCGCACCCCCGCCCGGCGGGCAGGGGTTGCCGGACAGATGAAGGAGTCCGCGACGCCGGACACGCTGCGTACACGCACCGCGACCTCCCGTTCATACGGTAAGCAACGTAAGGTGACGGCACCAGGAAAATGCGCAGATGAGACACTCCCACTGAGCACACCGGCACACAATCGGCCATTACCGAACGCGTGTTTTCCAGGGCGAATCGCGTCGACAGGTGCCCGTCGAGTAGCGTTGCCGACCATGCGTCTCGTCATTGCCCGCTGCTCCGTGGACTACGCCGGGCGGCTCACCGCCCACCTCCCCTCGGCCCCGCGCCTGATCCTGGTGAAGGCGGACGGCAGCGTCTCGATCCACGCCGACGACCGGGCCTACAAGCCCCTGAACTGGATGTCGCCGCCGTGCACCCTGAAGGAGGGCACCGGTGAGGAGGAGGGCGTCTGGACCGTCGTCAACAAGGCGGGCGAGAAGCTCATCATCACGATGGAGGAAGTCCTCCACGACTCCTCGCACGAACTGGGCGTCGATCCCGGCCTGATCAAGGACGGCGTGGAAGCGCACCTCCAGGAGCTGCTGGCCGACCGTATCGAGACACTCGGCGAGGGCTACACCCTGATCCGCCGCGAGTACCCGACGGCCATCGGACCGGTCGACATCCTGTGCCGGGACGCCGACGGGAAGACCGTCGCGGTGGAGATCAAGCGGCGCGGTGAGATCGACGGCGTGGAACAGCTCACACGCTACCTGGAGCTGCTGAACCGGGATCCCCATCTGGCCCCGGTGCGCGGTGTCTTCGCGGCGCAGGAGATCAAGCCGCAGGCGCGCGTCCTCGCCACCGACCGCGGCATCGGCTGCCAGGTGCTCGACTACGACGCGCTGCGCGGCATCGAGGACGACAAGCTGCGGCTGTTCTGACAGCCCGTACGACGACGAAAGGGCCGGGTCCGCGGAACGGACCCGGCCCTGCCGTGTGTACGGCCCTCAGATCACCGTCTCCGGGCCGGGTGCGCCGGTGGTGCTCTGCGGCGCGCTCGCCGAGTTGCTCGTGGGAGCGCTCGGCGCCGGGCCGCTGGCCGAGTCGGAGGTGGAGGGGCTGGTCGTCGGCGGCTGCGAGGTGGGTGGCTCGGACGTCGGCGGCTGCGAGGTCGGCGGCTCGGACGTCGGCGGCTTGGACGTCGGGGGCTTCGACGTGGCGGGCGGCTTGGACGTCGCCGGCGGCTTGGACGTGGACGGCGGCTTCGAGGACGACGGCGGCTTCGACGGCGACGCGGAGTCGCTGGGGTCCGCCGAGCCGCTCGGGGAGGCCGTCGGGGTCGGGTCGTCCGATGTGCCGAGGGTTCCGTCCGGGCCCGGGTCCGTCGGCCGGGCGGGCACGTCGCCGGTGCCGTCGCCGTCGTTCCCCGGCCGGTCGGCGCCGAGGCTGTCGTCGCTGACGCCCTGGCTCGCGGACGGGTTGACGCCGACCTGGCCGGAGGGCGGGTTCTTGTCGTTGTCGGAGGTGGCGCCGAGCGTCACCACCGTGCCCAGGACGGCGACGAGCAGCGCACCGGCGCCGGCGGCCACCAGATTGCGCCGGGCCAGGCCCTTGAGGCCGCCCCGGGCCGCCCGGGAGGGCCCGGGCGTGGTGCGGTGGGTGACCAGGTCCGTGGAGGGCGGCTGCTGGAGCGTCGGGAAGGGCGCGGGAACACCGCCGGGCGGGGACGCGGACTCCTCGTCACGGGTGTCCGGCACCTCCTCCCCCGCGGTCGGTCCGAGTGCGAGCGGTGTGCCCGAGCGGTCGGCGACCAGGGCGAGGGCGCGGCGGCCGGCGACGGTGCCGCGCTTGTCGGCGAGGGCGCCGCGCAGGCCGATGGAGGCCTCCAGTTCGGCGCGGGCCCGGTCGAGGCGTCCCCGGCACAGGGCGAGGACGCCGAGCTCGTGGTGGAAGTAGGCCTCTTCGGAGACGTCCCCGGCGAGCCGGGCGGCCTCGGCGCCCGAGCGCAGGGCGCGCTCCCAGGCGCTCCAGTGCAGTCCGGCGGCGAACGCGGGGGCTGCGGTGCGGGCCAGGTGCACGGCCGCGCTCTCCTCGCCCTCGGCGGGCGGGCGGGTGACCGGCCCGAGGACGGCCAGGGCGGCGAGGACCGCGTCCGCCTCGGCGCACACGCGCTCGGGGGTGACCGAGGGGTGTCCCGCCCACCAGGAGTAGTGCTGGGCGGCGCTGCGGGCCCGGGCCTCGGCCTCGTCGGCGTACCCGGCGGCCTCCAGCTGGGCCGGCACGCCGGCCGCGAGGCGGTAGCGGGAGCCGACCGGGGAGACGAGGCCGCAGGTGGCCAGTTCGCCGAGGGCGGCGTCCGCGTGGGTGTCGCCGACCAGGGCGGGCAGATGGGCTTGGTGCGGGACCTCGCCGCCGAGGGCGAGCGCGAACCGCAGGGTGGCGCGGGCGGAGGCGCTCAGCCGGGAGGCGAGCAGCGGCGCGGGCGCGGCGGCCTCGCCGAGCGCGGGCAGCGGCACGTCGTCGCCGAGGTCGTAGCTCTCGGCGGTGCCTGCCGGGGGCGCGTCCTCGAAGACGCCGAACTCGTCGACGGCGCTGGTGCCGGCGCGCAGCCGGTCGCGCTGCCGCAGCAGGGCGCCTGCCTGGACGAAGCGCAGCGGCAGGCCCTCGGACTCGAACCAGAGGTCTCCGGCCCAGGTGGACTCGTCCTCGGTGAGGGTCCGGCCGACGGCGTGTTCCAGCAGGTCGAGCCCGGCGGCGCGCTCCAGTCCGCCGAGGAGGACCTCCTCGACGCCGGTGTCGGCGGACGGCGCCGGCACGTCGGGGGTGACGCCGAACAGGAAGGCGCACTCCGGGGTGGCCGCCAGCAGCTCGTCGAGCGCGGTGCCGCCGAACTCCAGGTCGTCGAGGACGACGACGGCGCCGATCTCGCCGACGTGGGTGAGCAGTTCGTCCCGGTCCGGGCGGTGCAGGGGGGCGCCGTACACCGCGTGGAACAGGTCGTACAGCAGGTCGTCGGCGGTGCGTCCGTAGCCGTTGAGGCGGACGACGCCGTCGGGGGCGAGGTCGGAGCAGTCCTCGGCGACGAGGTCGAGCAGACGGGTGCGGCCCGAGCCGGGCGCGCCGGTGAGGCGGGTGGAGCGGCCGCGGGCGAGCAGGCGCACCAGGGCCTCGCGCTCGTCCTGGCGGGCCAGCAGCGGCAGGGTGGGCAGCGCGGGGCCGGGCGGGACGGGCGGGCGGGCCGCGCGGTCGGCCTCGGCGCGTTCGGCCGCGGTGAGCTTCACGGGCCGGGCGGGGCGTTCCGCGGGCGGGCAGACCTCTATCTCGCTGCCGTCGACGGGGTTGACCGTCAGCAGGAAGTCTCCGGAGACGAGCCGCACCGTGCGGGCGAGCGCCGGGGCGTGCTGCGCGAAGTCGGGTGTGAGGGATTCCCTCGGAGGGCGCTGGCGCGGCGCGGGGCCTCCCCCATCGCCGTGGCCGTACTCCTCGGGTCCCTGGTTGTCAGGATCCATAGGTCAAGCCCCCCAAAAGCGTGTGTGTGCGTGGACAAGCCCCTCCCGGCCTTGCTGCACACCGCGCTGTCGCTTCTGGTCCGGTCCCGCTCGAAGGGTTCAAGTCAGCGGGCAGCCGAACCCTAAACCTTCGCACAGTATCTACGACAGTCCGGGGTACCGCGCCGTCCGTAACGTCACGGTCTCGTGAGGATTGTGCGCGTCGCACGATTCGACGACGGGCGTCCGGGTCTCCCCGGGCGCCCGGCTCACACCCGCGCGAGCCGTCACACGCGGGGAAGTGTCTCCACCCCGATGCCCCCCTCGATCGCCAGGATCCGGTGCAGACGGGTGGCCACCAGCAGGCGCTGCATCTGCGGCGGCACCCCGCGCAGTACCAGGCGCCGGCCGCAGCGGCCGGCCCGCCGGTGGGCTCCCATGATCACACCCAGTCCGGTGGCGTCCCAGGAGTCCAGTTCGGACAGGTCCAGCACCAGGTCCCCGACTCCGTCGTCGACGGCCGAGTGCAGGACCGTACGGGCGTCCGCCGCGCTTTGGACGTCGAGGCGGCCCCCGACGACCAGCTCGGCGTGGTCGCCCCTGATGTACATATGCGCTCCCCGTGCGTGCGAATCGTGCTCCGCGTTCTGGATGTGGGTGATGCAACCTCTGACTGTGTGGAGGAGTCAGAGGTTGCTTCCTGTAAGCGAACCGATACCGAATTCACCCTGGCGTGTGATGGGCCCGGGGCATGTGCGGTTTCAGTGCTTGTAGAAGCCCTGCCCGCTCTTGCGTCCGATGTCACCGGCGTCAACCATCCGGCGCATCGACTCGGGAGCCGCGAACTTCTCGTCCTGGGACTCGGTGTAGATGTTGTTCGTGGCGTGCAGCAGGATGTCGACGCCGGTCAGGTCCGCCGTGGCCAGCGGGCCCATGGCATGGCCGAAGCCCAGCTTGCAGGCGAGGTCGATGTCCTCGGCGCTCGCCACGCCCGACTCCTGCAGCTTCGCGGCCTCGACGACCAGGGCGCAGATGAGACGGGTGGTCACGAAGCCGGCGACGTCGCGGTTGACGACGATGCAGGTCTTGCCGACGGACTCGGCGAACTCCCGGGCCGTGGCGAGGGTTTCGTCGCTGGTCTTGTAGCCGCGGACCAGCTCGCACAGCTGCATCATCGGCACCGGCGAGAAGAAGTGCGTGCCGACGACCCGCTCGGGGCGCTCCGTGGCCGCCGCGATCTTGGTGATCGGGATGGCGGAGGTGTTGGAGGCGAGGATCGCCTCGTCCTTCACGATCTTGTCGAGCGCGCGGAAGATCTCGTGCTTGATCTCCAGCTTCTCGAACACGGCCTCGACGACGACGTCCGCGTCGGCCACGGCGTCCAGGTCGGTGGTCGCGGTGATGCGGGCGAGGGCGGCGTCGGCGTCGTGCGCCTCCAGCTTGCCCTTGGCGACGAACTTGTCGTACGACGCCTTGATGCCGTCGGTGCCGCGCTTCAGTGCCTCGTCGGTGACGTCACGCAGGACGACCTCCCAGCCCGCCTGTGCGGAGACCTGGGCGATGCCGGATCCCATGAGGCCGGCTCCGATGACGGCGAGCTTCCCTGCCACTGTGCGACTCCCCTGACGCGCTGCTTATGTCTGCTTCTCGGGCGGACACTAGCGCTCGTGAGAGCGTGTGTGAGCGCTTAGTAACGCGTTTCACGTCTCACGACGTGAGACACGCGTCACGCGCCGCCTCGTACGGCGTAGTTGAGCACCTTCTCACCCAACAGCTCCTCCACGTCGTCGAGAACGACGAGCATCTCCCGTGACACTTCGTCCGGGTTGCGCCCCTTGACCATCTCGCGGCCGATCGCGGTGAAAAGGGTGCCGTGGACCCAGCAGATCTGACCGGCGATCAGCCCGGGCAGCGGGTCGCCGGCGGTGGCGCCGGTCTCCTCGCGGAGGGTCGCCTCCAGGTTGCCCTGGAGCTCCTGCTGGATGCCCCACAGCCGGGAGCGCAGCGGCGGCGCCTCCTCGATGCAGCGCATGAAACGGTCGTAGCCCTGGATGAGACCCATACGGGGCGAGACTGCCTCGATCTCGGCGCGCAGCTCGCGCAGCACCGCGCGAGTGGCCGACTCCCCCGCGTCCCGGCCGCGCACCCAGCGCGAGAGCCGGTCGACGACGCCCTGGGAGCGGTCGAAGAAGAGGTCCTCCTTGGCCGGGAAGTAGTTGTAGACGGTGTTCACGGAGACGTCGGCCGCCTCCGCCACGTCCGCGATCGTCACCGCCATGAACCCCCGCTCCAGGAACAGTCCGGTGGCGATGTCCGAGATGCGCTGCCTGGTCTCGCGCTTCTTCCGCTCCCTGAGCCCCTCAGCCATGTCCGAATCCTAGCTTCTCTGGAGACACTGAAAACTTGGGGTCATTGCAAACTTTAAGAGGCTCTGTTTTTCTGTGGTCATGACCATCATCAGTACGGCCGGGCTGGCCCGTACCTTCCTCACCAAGAACGGCCCCGTTCAGGCCGTGCGCTCCGTCGACCTGACCGTCCGCGAGGGCGAGATCCTCGGCTTCCTCGGTCCGAACGGGGCGGGCAAGACGACCACCCTGCGGATGCTGACCACCCTGCTGGCACCGACCGGCGGCGCCGCCACCGTCGCGGGATGCGACCTGGCGACCGATGCGGCCGGGGTGCGGCGGGCGTGCGGTTACGTGGCGCAGTCCGGCGGAGTGGATCCGCAGATCAGCGTGCGGGAGGAGCTGGTCACCCAGGGGCGGCTGTACCGGCTGTCCAGGGCCCGGGCCGTCGAGCGCGCCGCGGAACTGGCCCGCGACCTGGACCTCACCGGGCTCCTCGACCGCAAGTGCGGTGCGCTGTCCGGCGGACAGCGGCGGCGGCTGGACATCGCCATGGCGCTCACCCACCGCCCCGAGGTGTTGTTCCTGGACGAGCCGACGACCGGGCTCGACCCCGGCAGCCGCGCCGACCTGTGGGACCTGGTGCGCCGGCTGCGCGACGAGCACGGCACGACGGTGTTCCTGACCACGCACTACCTGGACGAGGCCGACGCCCTCTCTGACCGGCTGGTCGTCGTCGACCACGGCGTGGTCGTCGCCGAGGGCACCCCGAGCGCACTGAAGCTGCGCCACGGCGGATCGCTCGACGCCTCGCTGCAGGACACGTTCCTGGCCATCACCGGCCGCAGCGCCGCCCCGGCCGAGCAGAACCCCGTCGCCGTATGAGAACGCCCATGAGAAACCGCAGGAGAGGCCGCATGAGAGGCCGCACGAGAAGCCGCCTGAGGAGCCTCATGAGAAACCGCCTGAGGAGCCGCATGAGAAGCCGTATGAGAGACCGAGGCACATCGATGCTGTTGCACGACACCGCGCTCGTCTACGGGCGCTACCTCCGCCAGTCCCTGCGCTCCCGCTTCGCGCTGCTCTTCGGCGTCCTCATGCCGCTGCTGTACCTGCTGTTCTTCGGCCCCCTGCTCACGGATCTGCCGCTCGGCACGGCAGGCAGCTCCTGGCAGGTGCTCGTGCCCGGGCTCCTGCTCCAACTCGGCCTGTTCGGGGCGTCGTTCGCGGGCTTCTCGATCATCATCGAGAAGGGCCACGGCGTGGTCGAGCGCATGCGCGTCACCCCCGTGAGCCGACTGGCCCTGCTGCTCGGCCGGGTGCTGCGGGAGGCCACGGTGTTCGTCTTCCAAGCCGTGCTGCTGGTGCTGGCGGCGGTGGCGATGGGCCTGCGGGCACCGCTGGCCGGCGTCCTGATCGGCTTCGCCTTCGTCGCCCTGCTCACGCTCTCGCTGGCCGCCCTGTCGTACGCGCTGGCGATGCGGATGGACACCCCGCAGAGCTTCGGACCCGCGGTCAACGCGCTGACCATGCCGTCCATGCTGCTGTCCGGTCTGATGCTGCCGATGACGCTGGGCCCGGCCTGGCTGGACGTTCTCTCGCACCTCATGCCGTTCCGCTACCTCGTGGACGCGGTACGGGACGCCTACGTCGGCGACTACGCCACCCCCCACATGCTGTACGGCGCTCTGGTGGCCGTCGGCCTCACCGCGCTGTCCGTGACAGTGGGCACACGCGTGTTCCGAACCGCCTGAGCCTCATTAGGCTGGCCGCATGGTCAATCTGACGCGTATCTACACCAGGACCGGCGACCAGGGCACGACCGCCCTCGGCGACATGAGCCGTGTGGCCAAGACCGACCTGCGGATCTCCGCGTACGCCGACGCCAACGAGGCCAACGCGGTGATCGGCACGGCGATCGCCCTGGGCGGTCTGGAGGCGGAGATCGTCGAGGTTCTCACCCGCGTGCAGAACGACCTGTTCGACGTGGGTGCGGACCTGTCGACGCCGGTGGTGGAGAACCCGGAGTTCCCGCCCCTGCGGGTCGAGCAGTTCTACATCGACAGGCTGGAGGCGGACTGCGACCTCTTCAACGAACGGCTGGAGAAGCTCCGCTCGTTCATCCTCCCCGGCGGCACCCCCGGAGCGGCCCTGCTCCACCAGGCCTGCACGGTCGTACGCCGGGCGGAGCGCTCCACCTGGGCGGCACTGGAGGTGCACGGCGAGGTGATGAACCCCCTGACGGCCACCTACCTCAACCGCCTCTCCGACCTCCTGTTCATCCTCGCCAGGACGGCGAACCAGGAGACCGGCGACGTGCTGTGGGTGCCGGGCGGGGAGCGGTAGGAACGCCCCGGGCGGGGCGCGGGGCCGATGCGGAATGCGGCTCCGCCGCGTGGACGTGACCGGCCGCTACGGACGTGACCGGCCACAACGGACCCGCACCCGGCGGGCGGCGTCAGGCCCCCCGGCGCGCCGCCTGCCACAGGCCCGTCACGACGAGCACACCGCCCACGCACATCATGACCACCCCCACCTTCGTGAGGGTCACCACGGGCACCTCCACGTCACCGCCGAACAGCCACAGCCCCAGGCCGGTCACGAAGGTGACGAGCCCTTCCACCAGGTTGCCGCGCGCCCTGCTCATCGGCTCGCCCTCTCCTTCCGCGGCACAGCCCCGGTCTCGCCGGCGGGAGCCTTCCGCGGCCAGATCAGGTAGCTCAGCGCGATCAGGCCGTGGATCCCCGCCGCACGCCAGGCCACGGAGCGCCAGCTCTCCAGCGAGGTGACGCGGCTCGGGTCGTCGACGTACCAGATCGCGAGCTGGAGGAGCGCGGTCGCGACGGCGGCGCCCGCCAGTGTGCCCAGCCAGACCTGCCCCTCGTACCGCGCCCGGGCCATGCCGTGGCGCGGCGGGCCGGGGGGCTTCGGGGCGCCGCCCAGCCGGTGGGCGGCGTGGCCGTCTAGCCACTTCACCGTACGGTGGCCGTGCCCGACCGTGTAGCCGATGTACAGCGCGGCCAGCCCGTGCGTCCAGTTCGGGTCGGCACCGTTCTTCAGATCCAGGGCGGTGGCGACCAGCAGGACGACCTCCAGCAGCGGCTCGCACAACAGCAGCGCCAAGCCCGTGCGCGGCATCTTCAGCAGGTAGCGGGTGGCCAGGCCGGCGGCCAGCAGCACCCAGAACCCGATCTCGCAGGCGGCGATCAAGGCGACGATCACGGTTCGCTCCTCTCGGTCACCCTTCCAGGCTCCCGTCCGGCGCGGCCCGGTTCGTCGTCGAGAGTGACGAAAGCGCTGTACATCGAAAGATGCAGTCGGGGACCCTCCGCGGGGATCACGACCGGCGCGCTGCGGCCGTGTTGGATGGTGACATGGCCGTACGACTCCCCCGCCCACGCCGCTTCGACGTGTACGTCGCCCTGGGCAGTCTGCTGGGCGGCCTGCTGCTGTGGGCGCTCGGGCTGGCCACCCGCCCCGCCACCGAGGCGTACGTGCTGCTGCCGGGCCGCTGGGCGGTGCTGCTGCCGCTGTTCGTGATGGCCGGCTGCGAGCTGCTGCGGCGCACCGCCCCGCGCACCGCCCTGCTGACGGGCACCGCCGCGATCGTCCTGGACGTCTTCACCCAGGGCAACCTCGTCACGATCCTGATGTACACCGACCTGATGTACGCGGCCGTCCTGTACGGCCCGCCCGCCTCGGCGCACCGCATCCCGCGGATCACCGGGCTGCTCACCGTGGCCGGAGCCGTCGTGCCGTTCGCCCTCTGGCGCGAGCCCGAGGCACTGCTGATCGGCGTGGTCACCGGCCTGGTCGCCTTCGGGCCCGCCTCCACCGGGCTGATCGTGCGCAACCACCGGGAGGCCGCCGACGCGGCCCGCCTGCGCGCCGAACAGACCGCACTGCTGGCCGAGATGGACCGCGCCCAGGCCGTCACCGCCGAACGGGCGCGGATGGCCCGCGAATTGCACGACATGGTCGCCAACCACCTGTCCGCGATCGCCATCCACTCCACCGCGGCCCTCTCCCTCGACGACCCGAAGACCTCTCAGGACGCGCTCGTGGTCATCCGCGAGAACAGCGTGGAGGGGCTCGCCGAGATGCGACGGCTGATCGGCATCCTGCGCGACAGCAGCGGCGACGTGGAACCGTCCGCCGCTCCCACCCTCGAAGGGCTCGCCGCGCTGGTGGACGGCGCCCGCACCAACGGCCTCGACGTCACCCTCGACGCCGAGCGCGGCGAGGTGCCCGCCCCGGTCGAGCTCGCCGCCTACCGCATCGTGCAGGAGTCGCTCACCAACGCCCTCAAGCACGCCGCCCCGGGCCGGGTCACCGTGTCCCTCGCCCGGCGGGACGGCTCACTGGTCATCAGCGTGACCAGCCCGTACGGGGACCGGGACGGCCCGCGCGCCCCAGGCTCCGGCGCGGGCCTGGTCGGCATGAGGGAACGCGTGGCCCTGCTGGACGGCACGTTCGAAGCAGCGCCGGAGGACGCGCCGGAGGGCAAGATCTGGGCCGTGCGCGCCACCCTCCCCGTCGACGACACCTTCGAAGGAGACACCGTATGATCCGCGTCCTGGTCGCCGAGGACCAGTCGGCCGTCCGCGCCGGCCTGGTCCTCATCCTGCGCAGCGCGCCCGACATCGAGGTGGTCGGCGAGGCGGCGGACGGCGAGCAGGCGGTGGCGCTGGCCCGCGAGCTGCGACCGGACCTGGTACTGATGGATGTTCAGATGCCTCGCCTGGACGGGGTGTCGGCGACCCGGCAGGTCGTCGCGGAGCGGCTCGCGGACGTCCTCGTGCTGACGACCTTCGATCTCGACGAGTACGTCTTCGGGGCGCTGCGGGCGGGCGCGTCCGGTTTCCTGCTGAAGAACACCGAGGCGAAGCAGCTGCTGGAGGCCGTGCGGACGGTCGCGCGCGGGGAGGGGCTGATCGCCCCGGCGGTGACGCGGCGGCTGATCGCGGAGTTCGCCGCGAAGCCGGCCCGGGAGCCCGCGGCCGATCCGGCGGTGCTCGGCCGGCTGACCCGGCGGGAGCGCGAGGTGCTGGCCTGTCTGGGCGAGGGCCTGTCCAACGCGGGCATCGCGGAGCGCCTCGACATGGCCGAGGCGACCGTGAAGACCCACGTCAGCAGGCTGCTCGGGAAGCTGGGGCTGCGGAGCCGGGTGCAAGCCGCCGTGCTGGCGCAGGAGTTGGGTGTCTGAGAAATGCGGGTGCGTGGTGGTCCAGACCTATTGACCGGTGGTCCAGACCTTTCTATTCTCACCGCACCATGTGTGGCGTGAGGCTCAGTCACGCCCCCCACAACTCCATCGAGGAGGCGCAGCATGCGCTTCAGACACAGAGCCGCGGCAGGGTTCGCGACCCTGTTGCTCCCCTTCGCCGGCCTCGTCGGCCTGGCGAGCCCGGCCCAGGCAGCCACGTCCGCCACCGCCACCTACGCCAAGACCCAGGACTGGGGCTCCGGCTTCGAGGGCAAGTGGACGGTGAAGAACACCGGCACCACCGCCCTCAGCTCCTGGACCGTGGAGTGGGACTTCCCCTCCGGCACGTCCGTCACCTCCTCCTGGGACGCCGACGTCACCTCCTCCGGCACCCACTGGACCGCGAAGAACAAGTCCTGGAACGGCAGCCTCGCCCCCGGCGCCTCCGTCTCCTTCGGCTTCAACGGCTCGGGCACCGGCTCCCCCGCCAACTGCAAGCTCAACGGCGGCAGCTGCGACGGCGGCACCACCGAACCGGGTGACAGCGCGCCGAGCGCCCCCGGCACCCCCACCGCCTCCGGCATCACCGACACCTCGGTGAAGCTGTCCTGGTCCGCCGCGACCGACGACAAGGGCGTCAAGAACTACGACGTCCTGCGCGACGGCACGAAGGTCGCCACCGTGACCACGACCTCCTACACGGACTCCGGCCTGACCAAGGGCACGGACTACTCGTACTCGGTCCAGGCCCGTGACACCGCCGACCAGACCGGCCCGGTCAGCGGCGCCGTCCGGGTCCGCACCACCGGCGGCACCACCGAGCCGCCCACCGGCGACAAGGTCAAGCTCGGCTACTTCACCGAGTGGGGCGTCTACGGCCGCAACTACCACGTCAAGAACCTCGTGACGTCGGGCACCGCGTCGAAGATCACGCACATCAACTACGCCTTCGGCAACGTCAAGAACGGCCAGTGCACCGTCGACGACACCTACGCCGCCTACGACAAGGCCTACACCGCCGACCAGTCCGTCAGCGGCACCGCCGACACCTGGGACCAGCCGCTGCGCGGCAACTTCAACCAGCTGCGCCAGCTGAAGGCCAAGTACCCGCACATCAAGGTGCTGTACTCCTTCGGCGGCTGGACCTACTCCGGCGGCTTCGGCCAGGCCGCGGCCAACGCCGCCGCGTTCGCCAAGTCCTGCAAGGCCGTCGTGGAGGACCCGCGCTGGGCCGACGTCTTCGACGGCATCGACATCGACTGGGAGTACCCGAACGCCTGCGGCCTGAGCTGCGACACCTCGGGCCCGGCGGCCTTCAAGAACCTGATGTCGGCGCTGCGCACCGAGTTCGGCCCGAACTACCTGGTCACCGCGGCCATCACCGCCGACGGCTCCTCCGGCGGCAAGATCGACGCGGCCGACTACGGCGGCGCCGCCCAGCACCTCGACTGGTACAACGTGATGACGTACGACTACTTCGGCGCCTTCGACAAGGACGGCCCGACCGCCCCGCACTCCCCGCTCACGTCCTACCCGGGGATCCCGCAGGAGGGCTTCAACTCGGCCGACGCGATCGCCAAGCTCAAGGCGAAGGGCGTGCCGGCCAAGAAGCTGCTCCTCGGCATCGGCTTCTACGGCCGCGGCTGGACCGGCGTCACCCAGTCCGCCCCGGGCGGCTCGGCGACGGGCGCGGCCCCGGGCACGTACGAGGCGGGCATCGAGGACTACAAGGTCCTGAAGAACTCCTGCCCCGTGACGGGCACCGTCGCCGGCACGGCGTACGCGCACTGCGGCAGCAACTGGTGGTCCTACGACACCCCGTCGACCATCGCCGGGAAGATGAGCTGGGCCAAGAACCAGGGCCTGGGCGGCGCGTTCTTCTGGGAGTTCAGCGGAGACACCGCCAACGGCGAGCTGGCCACCGCGATCGACAGCGGCCTGAAGTAGGCCGGATCACAGAGAAGTCCTGAAGTAGGCCGAGTCACAGAGAAGTTCGAAGGGTCGTAGACCCTGAGCGACATTGACGCTCCCCCGGACCTCGTCAGGGGGAGCGTCGACCCAGCGGGTGAACGTGGTTACGCCACGTTCACCCGCTGTCCGGGCGGGGCTGCCTCGAGCCACGCGAGGAAACCGGTCAGCGCGTCTTCGCTCATCGCGAGTTCGAGACGGGTGCCCCGGTGCAGACAGGCCAGGATCACATGGTCGGAGAGCAGCGCCAGCTCCTCCTCGCCCTCCGGGACCCGGCGGCCCTCGACCTCGATCGCCGACCGCTCCAGAGTGCGGCGCGGACGCGGCGAGTACGAGAAGACGCGGTACCACTCGACCCGGTCACCGTTGTACCGGGCCACCCCGTACGCCCAGCCCTTGCCGTTGGTGTCGCCCTCGGCCGGGGCATCCCAGCGCAGGCTGGCGTCGAAGGTGCCGCCGGACCGCTGGATCAGACGGCGGCGCAGACCGAAGACGAACAGGCCCACCACCACGAGGGCCACCACGATTCCGCACACAGTCAGAGCGAGGACCATCGGCACCGACCTCCTCGTCTCCTAGGTAACGGAACGTAAAAATCACCCACATCCGCCTCAGCCGCGGCGGGGTCCGGATGTCTCCGGTACCCAGCCGCGGCTGAGTGACGTCATCACACGACGGACGGGGTCAGCGCGCCGCCGTCGCAGCGCGCAGCCGGACGTCCGCGCGGCGCTGGGCCTCCGCGTCGTCCTCCGCCTTCGCGCGCTCGAGCTCCTGCTCCGCGCGCTGGACATCGATCTCGTCCGACAGCTCCGCGACCTCCGCCAGGAGGGAGAGCTTGTCGTCCGCGAACGAGATGAATCCGCCGTGGACCGCGGCGACGACCGTCCCGCCATCGCTCGTGCGGATGGTCACCGGGCCCGACTCCAGCACACCGAGCAGCGGCTGGTGACCGGGCATGACGCCGATGTCGCCGGACGTGGTGCGCGCGACGACCAGGGTGGCCTGGCCGGACCAGACCTCACGGTCGGCCGCGACCAGCGCGACGTGCAGCTCAGCAGCCAAGGGTGGCTCCTCGGGTCACCACCCGGCGGGAGTGCCGGGTGTTGGTTACAAGTCTAATGGGCGTGAATGAGGGGGCGGGACGAACCCCGCCCCCTCATGACTCGAGCGCGGCCCGGGTCAGGAGACGCCGAGCTCCTTCGCGTTCTTCTTCAGGTCCTCGAGACCACCGCACATGAAGAACGCCTGCTCCGGGAAGTGGTCGTACTCGCCGTCGCAGATCGCGTTGAACGCGGCGATCGACTCGTCCAGCGGCACGTCCGAACCGTCCACGCCGGTGAACTGCTTGGCGGCGTGGGTGTTCTGGGACAGGAAGCGCTCCACGCGACGGGCACGGTGGACGACGAGCTTGTCCTCCTCGCCGAGCTCGTCGATACCGAGGATCGCGATGATGTCCTGCAGGTCCTTGTACTTCTGCAGGATGTTCTTCACGCGCATCGCGGCGTTGTAGTGGTCCGCCGAGATGTACCGCGGGTCGAGGATGCGGGACGTCGAGTCCAGCGGGTCCACGGCCGGGTAGATGCCCTTCTCGGAGATCGGACGGGACAGCACCGTCGTCGCGTCGAGGTGGGCGAAGGTGGTGGCCGGGGCCGGGTCGGTCAGGTCGTCCGCGGGGACGTAGATCGCCTGCATCGAGGTGATCGAGTGACCACGGGTCGAGGTGATGCGCTCCTGGAGGGTGCCCATCTCGTCGGCCAGGTTCGGCTGGTAACCCACCGCGGAGGGCATACGGCCGAGCAGGGTCGACACCTCGGAACCGGCCTGGGTGAAGCGGAAGATGTTGTCGATGAAGAACAGCACGTCCTGCTTCTGGACGTCACGGAAGTACTCCGCCATCGTCAGGCCGGCCAGGGCCACGCGCAGACGGGTGCCCGGGGGCTCGTCCATCTGACCGAAGACCAGGGCGGTCTTGTCCAGAACGCCGGACTCTTCCATCTCCGCGATGAGGTCGTTGCCCTCACGGGTGCGCTCGCCGACGCCCGCGAAGACGGAGACGCCCTCGTGGAGGTTGGCGACACGCATGATCATTTCCTGGATCAGCACGGTCTTGCCGACACCGGCACCACCGAACAGACCGATCTTGCCGCCCTTGACGTACGGGGTGAGGAGGTCGACGACCTTCAGGCCCGTCTCGAACATCTCGGTCTTCGACTCGAGCTGGTCGAACGCGGGGGCCTTGCGGTGGATGGACCAGCGCTCGCCCGTGTGGGTCTCGTCGGTGTTCAGCACCTCACCGAGGGTGTTGAACACCTTGCCCTTGGTGAAGTCACCGACCGGGACGGTGATGCCCGCGCCCGTGTCGGTCACCGGGGCCTGGCGGACCAGACCGTCGGTGGGCTGCATGGAGATGGCGCGGACCAGGCCGTCACCCAGGTGCTGGGCGACCTCCAGGGTCAGCGTCTTCTTCTCGCCCGCCAGCGCCGGGTCGGCGACCTCGACGTGAAGGGCGTTGTAGATCTCCGGCATCGCGTCGACGGGGAACTCCACGTCGACGACCGGGCCGATGACCCGCGCGACGCGGCCCGTCGCCGTGGCCGTCTCAACAGTGGTGGTCATTTATCGGTCACTCCCCGCGGTCGCGTCGGCCAGGGCGCTCGCGCCACCGACGATCTCGCTGATTTCCTGGGTGATTTCGGCCTGGCGGGCCTGGTTGGCAAGCCGGGTGAGCGTCTCGATGAGCTCTCCGGCGTTGTCGGTGGCCGACTTCATCGCGCGCCGCGTGGCGGCGTGCTTGGAGGCGGCCGACTGGAGCAGCGCGTTGTAGATGCGGCTCTCGACGTAGCGCGGCAGCAGGGCGTCGAGGACGTCCTCCGCCGAGGGCTCGAAGTCGAACAGCGGAAGGATCTCGCCCTTGGGCTTGGCCTCCGCGGCCACCTCGTCGAGGCTGAGCGGCAGCAGCCGGGCCTCGATCGCCGTCTGCGTCATCATCGACACGAACTCGGTGTAGACGATGTGGAGCTCGTCCACGCCGCCCTCGGCCGTCTCCGTCTCGATGGCCTCGATCAGCGGGGCCGCGACCTTCTTGGCGTCCGCGTACGTCGGGTCGTCGGTGAAGCCCGTGAACGTCTCCGCGATCTTGCGCTCGCGGAAGTTGTAGTGGGCGACACCGCGGCGGCCGACGATGAAGTTGACGACCTCCTTGCCCTCGGCCTCCAGCTTCGCCGTCAGCTTCTCCGCGGCCTTGATGGCGTTGGAGTTGAAGGCGCCGGCCAGACCGCGGTCGCTCGTGAGGAGCAGGACCGCGGCACGGGTCGGGTTCTCCGCCTCCGTCGTCAGCGGGTGCTTGGTGTTAGAGCCGGTGGCGACCGCCGTGACCGCGCGGGTGAGCTCGGTCGCGTACGGGGTGGAGGCCGCTACCTTGCGCTGCGCCTTGACGACGCGCGAGGCAGCGATCATCTCCATCGCCTTGGTGATCTTCTTGGTCGCGGAGACGGATCGGATGCGACGCTTGTAGACCCGGAGCTGGGCTCCCATGAGTCAGGTCCCTTCCGTCGTCACTTGCCGGCAGCCGGGGCGTCCTCGCCGAGCAGCTTGCCGTCGGAGGTCTCGAACTGCTTCTTGAACTCCGCGATGGCCTCGGCGATGGCCTGCAGGGTGTCGTCGGACATCTTGCCGCCCTCACGGATGGAGGTCATCAGACCCTGCTCCTTGCGGTGCAGGTAGTCCAGCAGCTCCTTCTCGAAGCGGCGGATGTCGGCGACGGGGACGTCGTCCATCTTGCCGGTGGTGCCGGCCCAGACGGAGACGACCTGGTCCTCGGTGGCCATCGGCTGGTACTGCGGCTGCTTCAGCAGCTCGACCATGCGCTGACCGCGCTCCAGCTGCGCCTTGGACGCGGCGTCCAGGTCGGAACCGAAGGCGGCGAAGGCCTCCAGCTCACGGAACTGGGCGAGGTCCACGCGCAGACGGCCGGAGACCTGCTTCATCGCCTTGTGCTGCGCGGAACCACCGACTCGGGAGACGGAGATACCGACGTTCAGCGCGGGGCGCTGACCGGCGTTGAACAGGTCCGACTCCAGGAAGCACTGGCCGTCGGTGATGGAGATGACGTTGGTCGGGATGAACGCCGAGACGTCGTTGGCCTTGGTCTCGACGATCGGCAGACCGGTCATCGAGCCGGCACCCATCTCGTCGGAGAGCTTGGCGCAGCGCTCCAGCAGACGGGAGTGCAGGTAGAAGACGTCACCCGGGTAGGCCTCACGGCCCGGCGGGCGGCGCAGCAGCAGCGACACGGCGCGGTAGGCGTCAGCCTGCTTCGACAGGTCGTCGAAGATGATGAGGACGTGCTTGCCGTCGTACATCCACTGCTGACCGATGGCCGAACCGGTGTACGGCGCCAGGTACTTGAAGCCGGCCGGGTCGGACGCCGGGGCGGCGACGATGGTCGTGTACTCCAGCGCGCCGGCCTCTTCCAGAGCGCCGCGCACACCGGCGATCGTGGAGCCCTTCTGGCCGATGGCGACGTAGATGCAGCGGACCTGCTTGTTCGGGTCGCCCGAGCGCCAGTTGTCGCGCTGGTTGATGATCGTGTCGACGGCCAGGGCGGTCTTGCCGGTCTGGCGGTCACCGATGATCAGCTGACGCTGACCACGGCCGACGGGGGTCATCGCGTCGACGGCCTTGTAGCCCGTCTCCATCGGCTCGTGCACCGACTTGCGCTGCATGACCGTGGGGGCCTGCAGTTCGAGGGCGCGGCGGCCCTCGGACTCGATCTCGCCGAGGCCGTCGATCGGGTTGCCGAGGGGGTCGACCACGCGGCCGAGGTATCCCTCGCCGACCGCGACGGAGAGAACCTCACCGGTACGCGAGACCGGCTGACCCTCCTCGATGCCGCTGAACTCACCGAGGACGATGGCACCGATCTCGCGCTCCTCGAGGTTGAGGGCGAGGCCGAGGGTGCCGTCCTCGAACTTCAGCAGCTCGTTGGCCATGGTCGAGGGCAGACCCTCGACCTTCGCGATGCCGTCGCCGGCAAAGGTGACCGTACCGACCTCCTCGCGCGAGGCCGCGTCCGGCTTGTACGCCTGGACGAAGTTCTCCAGCGCGTCCCGGATCTCCTCCGGCCGGATCGTGAGCTCCGCCATCTGGGTTCCCTGCTCTCCTTGTTGGGCCCGAAGTTTCTTAGGGGGTCTGGGGGCGACCCCCAGGATTCTTCTGCACGGCCCAACCAGGGCCGTCGTAAGTACGTTGTGCCTATTGAGTTGCTGCTCAGCCGGCGAGCCGGCGGCTGGCGTCCTCGATGCGGTCCGCGAGGGAGCCGTTGATGACCTCGTCGCCGACCTGCACCCGGATACCGCCGAGGATCTCGGGGTCCACGTCCAGGTTGAGGTGCATGGTGCGGCCGTAGAGCTTCGCGAGGGCGGCGCCCAGGCGCTGCTTCTGCGGGTCGCTCAGCGGCACCGCCGAGGTGACGATGGCCACCATGCGGTCCCGGCGCTCGGCGGCGAGCTTGGACAGGGACTCGAGTCCCGACTCCAGGCTACGTCCCCGCGGCGCGGTCACAAGGCGCGTGACCAGACGCTCGGTGGTCGGCTGCACCCGGCCGCCGAGCAGGCTGCGCAGCAGCTCGCTCTTGGCCGAGGCCGTGGCCTTGCGGTCGGTCAGCGCGGCGCGCAGCTCGGTGCTGCCGGAGACGATCCGGCTGAACCGGAACAGCTCGTCCTCGACGTCGTCGAGCTTGCCGGCCTGCTGGGCGGCCGTGAGGTCGGCGATGTTGGCCAGTTCCTCCAGCGCGTCCACCAGGTCGCGCGACTGCGACCAGCGGGAGCGCACCATGCCGGCGACCAGGTCGGCGGCGGGGCCGCTGACCTGGGTGCCGAGCAGACGCCGGGCCAGTTCGGCCTTGGCCTCTGCGTCCTGCGCCGGGTCGGTGAGGACCCGACGCAGCGACACCTCGCGGTCGAGCAGCGCGGTGACGGCGGCCAGCTCGTCGGCGAGCGAGCTCGCGTTCACGGACGTGGAGTCCGTCAGCGCGTCGAGACGCTCTCGTGCGGCTGCCAGGGCCTCGCGGCTCGCTCCGTTCATCGTCCGGCCTCGGCCTTCTCCTCGAGCTCGTCGAGGAACCGGTCGATCACACGGCTCTGGCGGGCGTGGTCCTCGAGGGACTCCCCGACGAGCTTGCCGGCCAGGTCGGTGGCGAGCTTGCCGACGTCCTGGCGCAGCGCGGACGCGGCGACCTTGCGGTCGGCCTCGATCTGGGCGTGACCGGCGGCGACGATCTCCTCGCGCTGCCGCTGGCCCTCGGCCCGCATCTCGGCGATGAGCGCGGCACCCTGCTCCTGCGCCTCCTGGCGCAGGCGCGCGGCCTCGTGCCGGGCCTCGGCGAGCTGTGCCTTGTACTGCTCAAGGACGCTCTGGGCCTCGACCTTCATGGTCTCGGCCTCTTCGATACCGCCTTCGATCGCCGCGCGGCGCTCCTCCAGAACCTTGTTGATGTTCGGAAGCAGCTTCTTCCAGAAGAAGAAGAACACGATGGCGAAGGCGATGGTGCCGATGAGCAGCTCGGGGCCCGGAGGAACGAGCGGGTTCTGCTCTTCCTCGGCCGCCAGCTGCACCAGGTTGGCGATCACATCAGTGCCTTTCGTCGAAACGTGTCGGTGAGCAGGTGATTACTGACCGAACACGAACGGCATAACGATGCCGATGAGGGCGAGCGCCTCACAGAAGGCGAAGCCCAGGATCTGGTTGGCACGGATCAGGCCGGCGGCCTCGGGCTGACGGGCCAGGGCCTGGGTGCCGTTGCCGAAGATGATGCCGACGCCGATGCCGGGGCCGATGGCGGAGAGGCCGTAGCCGATGGAGCCGAGCGAACCGGAGACAGCGGCGAGGGTCTCAGTGGCAGCCATGCTGAATCTTCCTTCTCTTTCACGGACCGGCGGGGGTTGGCCACCGGACGTTCTTGGGTTTGCGGGGCGGAGGGGCTCAGTGGTGCTCGGCCAGAGCGCCCTGGATGTACGTGCAGGCGAGGAGCACGAAGACGTACGCCTGGACGGCCTGCACGAAAAGCTCGAAGACGATCATGGCCATGGTCATCACGAAGGAGATACCGGCCGCCGGGATCATCCAGCTGTTGAGCAGGTACCAGGAGGCGACGGTGAACATGACCAGCATCAGGTGACCGGCGAACATGTTCGCGAACAGTCGGACGGCGTGGGTGAACGGCCGGACGAGCAGGTTCGAGAAGAACTCGATGATCATCACGAGCGGCAGCACCGGGCCGAGCGACTTGTCGTAGCCGGTGATGTTCTTGAAGAACCCGACGAAGCCGTGCCGCTTGAAGGTCAGCGAGACCCAGGTCACGTAGACGACCGCGGCGAGAACCGCCGGGAAGGCGATGACCGACGAGACCGGGAACTGCGCCAGCGGGATCACGGACCAGATGTTCATGATCCAGATGAAGAAGAAGAGCGAGACCATCAAGGGGACGTACTTCTCGCCCTCCTTCTTGCCGAGGGTCTCGTAGACGATGCCACGGCGGACGAAGTCGTAGCCGGCCTCACCGACCATCTGCAGCTTGCCCGGCACCACCTTGGCCTTGCCGAAGGCCGCCCAGAAGAAGCCGATGACAAGGACTGTGGTGATGAGCGCCAGCAGCATCACCTTGTTGAACTCGTACCCCCCGACCGTGGCGATCGGCTTGAAGAGGAACGAGTGCAGGCCCGGTGCCGGAAAACCACACCCGTCGGACATGATCCGACAGCTCCAGTCAAAGGCGAGCTGGGTCTGGTCAGCACTCACCGCGGGCTCCTTCGGCGTGACGCATGTGTACGGCAACCTCGTTGTGTCGGCGCGGCGCGCAGCCGCGGATCGGCACCGGACTGGTGTTACGGATGTGAGGGCGGCTGAGGGGCATCGAGCCTCGCGTTCGAGCAGGCGTCAGCTCAGATGCCCGCGCCCGCGATGCCGCAGTTGGCACCGGACGATAGCAGGAGTTCCTACTGCCCTTTATCGCGCCCCTACCCGTCACGACGACGGTCCGGTCTTCTCGGGCTTCTCGCTCTTCTCGGAGTCCGGGTCGATGTAGAAGATCTTGGCTTTCATGTGCGCACGAGCCTGCGCGGCCATCCACACGACAGTGGCGATCACGAGCCCGAGGGCGAACGTCTTCGCGTTGAAGAGAGAGGTGTCCTTGAAGAGGGCGACGAAGATCAGAAGCAGCAGCAACTGGGCGACATAGAGCATCAGCCCCATGGCCTGGAACAACTGCGGGAGCGTTTTTGCCGTCCACTGCAGAACGAACAGGCCGATCCCCATGAAGAGGATGGCCAGCACCGTGCCGACGGCCGCTCCGATCGCTCCCTTGCCTCCGGCCACCGCGCCACTGACCGCGACCACGACCACACCGGCAGCCGCTGTGGGCACAGCGCACTGCAAGAGGTTCCGGGCGTCATTGGACGGCATGGCGGCAACTCCGCTTTCGCAGGGGGCAGGGGTGTCGTCATGGACGAGCGTAGTCCCGGGCTGAGTGGAGACCTCACACCAATGGACCGTCGCACTACGGTCCTTCGGCTCTATCCGGGGGGTTCTCGTGAACCGTATCACAAACTATTTGATGCAGTCTTTACCTGAAGGTGTGCGGACTCTCACACATGAGGGTGAACCTGCGCGTCTGAGCGAGAACCAAGCCGAGATGTCTGGTATTGGGCGCTTCGCCCCCCCATCATCACCCCACGAGTTGGCAATGCTCTCGTCAGATTCTTACCTTGTCCCCGCCTTGCGCCGGTCGGCCAGACGCGAACGGGGGCCGATGGCGGTCGCCCCGTTGACGCCGGCGACCCCGGACACCACGGGCGTGCGGTTCTCCGGCCCGGCCGGGACGGCCTGGTCCGCCCTGGCCGCGGGCGTCGAGGCCTCGGGCGAGAGGGCCGCTACCTCGCCACGGCGCCGGTAGCGCGGCGGCACGAACCGCTCCATCCAGCGCGGGGCGCGCGGTGTGAAGCGCGGCAGCAGGAGCAGGATCAGCCCGATCGCGCTCAGGAACACCACACCGAGCACGATCCACATGGACGCCGAGTTGACCGAGTAGGCGAGGGCGCCGAAGGCGATCAGCGCCGACCAGAAGTACATGATCAGCACCGCGCGGCTGTGCGAGTGGCCGATCTCCAGCAGCCGGTGGTGCAGGTGGCCGCGGTCGGCGGCGAACGGGGACTGGCCCCGCCAGGTGCGGCGCACGATCGCCAGGATCAGGTCGGCGGCCGGCACCGCGATGATCGTCAGCGGCAGCAGCAGCGGGATGTAGACGGGGACCGTCTGGTGCACGGCCTCCTTCTCGGAGCCCACGTACAGGTTGAGCGCGTCCGGGTCGACCTGCCCGGTCACGGAGATCGCACCGGCGGCCAGGACCAGGCCGATCAGCATCGAGCCCGAGTCGCCCATGAAGATCCGCGCCGGATGCATGTTGTGCGGCAGGAAGCCCAGGCACATGCCCATCAGGATCGCCGAGAAGAGGGTGGCCGGGGCGGCGGCCTCGATGCCGTACGAGTACCAGATGCGGTAGGCGTACAGGAAGAACGCCGTGGCCGCGATGCAGACCATGCCGGCCGCGAGGCCGTCCAGGCCGTCGACGAAGTTGACCGCGTTGATGGTGATGACCACCAGGGCGACCGTGAGCAGGGTGCCCTGCCACTGGGTGAGCGCGACCGAGCCCACACCCGGGATCGGCAGCCACAGGATCGTCAGACCCTGCACGACCATCACGCCCGCGGCGATCATCTGGCCGCCCAGCTTGATCAGGGCGTCGATCTCGAACTTGTCGTCCAGCACACCGATCAGCCAGATCAGGGCCGCCCCGGACAGCAGCGCCCGGGGTTCGTTCGACGTCTCGAAGACCTGGTTGAGGTTGGTCAGGTGGTCGGCGACCAGCAGGCCGGCGCACAGACCGAAGAACATCGCGATACCGCCGAGGCGCGGAGTGGGCTCCCGGTGCACGTCACGTGCCCGGATCTCCGGCATCGCTCCGGCCACGATCGCGAATTTCCGTACCGGCCCTGTCAGCAGATACGTCACCGCGGCCGTGATGCAGAGCGTCAGGAGGTATTCACGCACGGGCTTCCCCACAGGTCTCGCTGGCCATCTCAGCCCCACACCCTAGCGATGCGCGCATATGAGTGGGGACTTCCGGGTAGCGACGATGGTTGCACGAGTGTCTGTGCACCCTGGTGCGCTTACCCCCGCTCACGCGGGATACGGCGGAAATCCACCGGCCAGCTCCCGCACTTCTTCACGGGCTCTTGAGGGATCCGTCACGCCCCGGAGCACCCCTGCGAACAGTCCGGCGATCCGGATCATCTCCGCCTCACCCATGCCCTGGGTGGTGATGGCGGCCGTGCCGAGCCTGAGTCCCCGGGCGTCGCCGTGCGGCAGCGCGCAGCAGTCCAGGACCAGGCCGGCGGCCGCGAGCAGGCTCCGGGCGGCGCGTCCGTCGATGCCGAGTGGCGCCGGGTCGGCGGTGATCAGGTGGGTGTCCGTGCCACCGGTGGTGACGACGAGGCCCTCCGCCGCCAGCCGGGCCGCCAGAACCCGCGCATTCGCCACCACCTGATGGGCGTACGCGGAGAACGCCGGTGTTGCCGCCTCCCCGAACGCGACCGCCTTGGCGGCGATGGTGTGCATCTGCGCACCCCCCTGTGTGAAAGGGAACACCGCCCGGTCGACCCGCTCGGCCAGCTCCGCGCGGCACAGGATCATGCCGCCGCGCGGACCCCGCAGCACCTTGTGGGTGGTTCCGCAGACGATGTCCGCGAACGGCACCGGATTCGGGGCCGCTCTCCCGGCCACGAGACCGAGCGGGTGCGCGGCGTCCGCGATGAGGTAGGCGCCCACCTCGTCGGCGACCTCACGGAAGAAGGCGTAGTCGAGATGGCGCGGGTAGGCAATCGAGCCGCACACGATCGCCTTGGGCCGGCGCGTGCGGGCCAGGGTGCGGACCTGCTCGTGGTCGACGAGCCCGGACTCGGCCTCGACGCCGTACCCGACGAAGTCGAACCAGCGGCCGGAGAAGTTGGCGGGCGAGCCGTGCGTGAGGTGCCCGCCGTAGGGCAGACCGAGGGCCAGGACGGTGTCACCGGGGCGGAGCAGGGCGGCGTAGGCGGCGAGCACGGCCGAAGAGCCCGAGTGGGCCTGGACGTTGGCGTGGTCGGCGCCGAACAGGGCCCGGGCCCGGCCGACGGCCAGGCGCTCGGCGACGTCGACGATCTCGCAGCCGCCGTGGTGCCGCGCCCCCGGATAGCCCTCGGCGTACTTGTTCGCCAGCGGTGAGCCGAGGGCGGCCAGCACGGCCGGGGAGCTGAAGTTCTCGGCGGCGATCAGCTGGAGCGTCGTCGCCTGCCGCTCCCGTTCTCCGAGCAGGATGTCGGCGAGCTCGGGGTCCTGGCGGCGCAGGACGTCGGCCTCGATGGCAGGGGTGACCGTCATGGTGGGCTCCGGGCGTCGACGGTGACGTACGACCAATGTAGGCCCGGGGCCTGCGGAGCGCTCGGCTGTTACGTCTTTGCGGGGACGCCGGTGAGGGCCGTGACGACCGGATCGAGCGCCTGGTGTATCTCGTCGCCGATGGAACGGAAGAACGTCAGGGGCGCCCCGTACGGGTCGTAGACCTCGTCCGCCTCGGCGTTCGGGGCCAGCAGCCACCCGCGTAGAGCCGCCGCGGCGCGGACCAGGGCACGCGCGCGCAGGACCACGCCTTCCTCCAGGGGCGGCAGGGTCGCCGGGTCGATGGCCTTGACCAGGCGGGTGAACTCCTTGAGCGTGAAGGTGCGCAGGCCCGCCGAGTGCCCCATGGAGATGACCTGCGCCCGGTGGTCCCGGGTGGCGGTCAGCACCAGGTCGGCGCGGATCACGTGCTCGTCGAGCAGCTCGCGCCCGGTGAAGCCGGAGGCGTCCGCGCCGAAGTCGGCCAGGACGGTCTCCGCGTGTGACTCCATGGGCGCGCCCTCGTGGCCCCAGGTGCCGGCGCTCTCCACGATCAGCCCGCCGCCCAGGACGCCGAGCCGCTCCCGCACCGCATGGCGGGTCAGCCGCTCGGTGATGGGCGAGCGGCACACGTTGCCGGTGCTGACATGGAGGATGCGGAAGCTGTCACGCGGAAGCCCCACGAACGTCGTCGTGATCTCCGCCGCGCTTTCCCCGTTGCCTATGCCACGCCCCGATCCAGGGGCCGTCAATTCGCCACCTCGAGGTCGGGTACGACCTTTCGCAGCTCGTCCGCCGAGAGGGCGCCCGCGCGCAGCAGCAGCGGCACCTCACGGGTCACGTCGACGATCGACGAGGGCACGATGCCGGGGGTCGGGCCCCCGTCGAGGTAGACGGAGACGGAGTCGCCGAGCATCTCCTGCGCGGCGTCGCAGTCCTCCGGCGCCGGGTGGCCGGTCAGGTTGGCGGAGGAGACGGCCATGGGACCGACCTCGGTCAGCAGTTCGATGGCGACCGGGTGCAGCGGCATGCGCACGGCGACGGTGCCACGGGTGTCCCCGAGGTCCCACTGGAGGGAGGGCTGGTGCCGCGCGACGAGGGTCAGGGCGCCCGGCCAGAAGGCGTCGACCAGCTCCCAGGCCAGCTCGGAGAAGTCCGTGACGAGGCCGTGCAGCGTGTTCGGGGAGCCGATGAGGACGGGGGTGGGCATGTTGCGGCCCCGGCCCTTCGCGTCCAGCAGGTCGGCGACCGCCTCCGAGGAGAACGCGTCGGCGCCGATGCCGTACACCGTGTCCGTCGGCAGCACCACGAGCTCGCCTCGGCGGACGGCGGACGCTGCCTCGCGCAGACCGGTCACACGGTCGGTCGCGTCGTTGGTGTCGTATCGCCGTGCCATCTTTAGCTGGCCTCCTCGTACACGTGCTGCTGGGATGAAGTCTGCGAAGACTGCTGTGTGCCCGGGGTGCTCGGGGTGTCCGGTGTGCTCACGGCAGTGCCTTGCGGGCCGTGGCGAAGCGCGGGCGGTTGTTCAGGTCCGGGTGGTCGGCCGCGTCGGTCCAGCCGCGGTCCTCGGCGAAGATCCACGGCACCTGGCCGCCCTGGGTGTCGGCGTGCTCCACGACCACGACGCCGCCGGGGCGCAGCAGCCGGTGCGCGGTGCGCTCCAGGCCGCGGATGAGGTCGAGGCCGTCCTCGCCGGAGAAGAGGGCCATGTCGGGGTCGTAGTCCCGCGCCTCGGGGGCGACGTACTCCCACTCGGTGAGCGGGATGTACGGCGGGTTGGTGATGACCAGGTCGACCTGTCCGTCCAGGTCGGGGAAGGCGGTGAGGGCGTTGCCCTGCCGCAGGTCGACCCTGGACCCCTCGACGTTCTTGCGGGTCCACTTGAGGGCGTCCTCGGACAGCTCCACCGCGTGCACGCGCGAGCGCGGCACCTCCTGGGCGAGGGCGAGCGCGATGGCGCCGGAGCCGGTGCACAGGTCGACGATGCACGGCTCGACGACGTCCATGGCCCGTACGGCGTCTATGGCCCAGCCGACCACGGACTCCGTCTCGGGCCGCGGCACGAACACCCCGGGGCCGACCTGGAGTTCCAGGTAGCGGAAGTAGGCGCGCCCGGTGATGTGCTGGAGCGGTTCGCGGGCCTCGCGGCGGGCGATGACCTCCCAGTAGCGGGCGTCGAAGTCGGAGTCCTTGACGGAGTGCAGCTCGCCGCGCTTGACGCCGTGCACGAACGCGGCGAGCTCCTCCGCGTCGGTGCGCGGCGAGGGCACGCCGGCGTCGGCGAGCCGCTGGGTGGCCTGGGCCACCTCCGCGAGCAGCAGGTTCACGCAAGTCCTCCGTATTACTCGTACGTGCTCGTGCCTGCCTTACGCAGCCGCCAGCTTGGCCGCGGAATCCGCGTCGACACAGGCCTGGATCACCGCGTCGAGGTCGCCGTCCAGGACCTGGTCCAGGTTGTACGCCTTGAAGCCGACCCGGTGGTCCGAGATGCGGTTCTCCGGGAAGTTGTACGTGCGGATCTTCTCGGAGCGGTCGACCGTGCGGACCTGGCTGCGGCGGGCGTCGGCGGCCTCCCGCTCCGCCTCCTCCTGCGCCGCCGCGAGCAGCCTGGAGCGCAGGATACGCAGTGCCTGCTCCTTGTTCTGCAGCTGGCTCTTCTCGTTCTGGCAGGAGGCGACGACTCCGGTCGGGATGTGCGTGATGCGCACGGCGGAGTCGGTGGTGTTGACGGACTGTCCGCCGGGCCCGGAGGACCGGTAGACGTCGATGCGGAGGTCGTTCGGGTTGATCTCCACGTCGACCTCCTCGGCCTCGGGTGTGACGAGCACACCGGCCGCCGAGGTGTGGATACGGCCCTGGGACTCCGTGGCGGGCACACGCTGCACGCGGTGCACCCCGCCCTCGTACTTCAGGCGCGCCCAGACGCCCTGGCCGGGCTCGGTGGCGCCCTGGCCGCCCTTGGTCTTCACGGCGACCTGGACGTCCTTGTAGCCGCCCAGCTCGGACTCGGTGGCGTCGATGATCTCGGTCTTCCAGCCGACGCGCTCGGCGTAGCGCAGGTACATGCGCAGCAGGTCGCCGGCGAACAGGGCCGACTCGTCGCCGCCCGCGCCCGCCTTGATCTCGAGGATGACGTCCTTGTCGTCGCTGGGGTCACGCGGGACCAGCAGCAGGCGCAGCTTCTCCGTGAGCTCCTCGCGCTGCCGTTCCAGGTCCTTGACCTCGGCCGCGAAGTCGGGGTCGTCGGCGGCCAGTTCGCGCGCGGCCTCGATGTCGTCGCCCGTCTGCGTCCAGGAGCGGTACGTGGCGACGATGGGGGTGAGCTCGGCGTACCGCTTGTTCAGCTTGCGCGCGTTGGCCTGGTCGGCGTGGACCGACGGGTCGGCGAGCTTCTTCTCCAGGTCGGCGTGCTCGGTGACGAGTTCCTCGACGGCCTCGAACATCTTGGGGCTCCTGTGTACGGCGGGGGTGAAGGGCGGGCGACCAAAAACGCCGGTCCCGGAGCGCCCGGTGAGGGGGCGCGTCCGTGGACCGGCGAATGGAGGCTCGCTACTTCTTGGAGCCGGCGGCCTTGCCGAAGCGGGCCTCGAAGCGGGCCACACGGCCACCGGTGTCGAGGATCTTCTGCTTGCCCGTGTAGAACGGGTGGCACTCGGAGCAGACATCGGCGCGGATGGTGCCGGACTCGATGGTGCTGCGGGTGGTGAACGACGCGCCGCAGGTGCAGCTGACCTGCGTCTCGACGTACTCGGGGTGGATGTCGCGCTTCAAGGTGTCTCCTAGATTCGGGAGGGCGCCGGGTCGCCGCCGCGGGGTGCGGGAGCGTGAACCGGAGCCGACGTACCAGTTTGCCAGGACTGGGGCCTACTCCCAAAACCGGGGGTCGGGGTGATCTATTCCTCCGCGGGCCGTGGGGGCACCCGCGCGGTGTCCCGCGCCGTCGGGACGTGCCCGTCAGGGGGCGGTCACGACGCCCTTCGCCTCGCCGGTCGCCGAGCCCGACGTCGCCGACTTCGGGATCGGCTTGTCGTGCTCCAGGGCCTTCCAGATCTGGTCGGCCTTCTTCTTCTGGAGGAGGACGCGGTTGGGGTCGGCCGGGTCGTAGGCCACCGGCATCGTCACCATGTGCATCTGGGACGGGCTGATGCCCTTGAGGCCGCCTGCGAAGGACGCGAGCCTGTTGACCGAGCCGAGGTCGGAGTCCGCCGTCACCGTCTTGGTCGCGGTTTCCGCGAGGTCGAGCAGCTTCTTCGGGTTCGAGAAGACGCCGACGTCCTTGATCTGGGTGACCAGGGCCTTGATGAAGGCCTGCTGGAGCTGGATGCGGCCCAGGTCGGAGCCGTCGCCGACGCCGTGCCGGGTGCGGACCAGGCCGAGGGCCTGCTTGCCGTCGAGCGTGTGGGTGCCGGCCTTCAGCTTCAGATGGCTGTCGGGGTCGTCGATGCTCTCGGTCGTGGTGATCTCGACGCCGCCGAGGTCGTCGATGAGCTTCTGGAAGCCCGCGAAGTCGACCTCCAGGTAGTGGTCCATGCGCAGGTCGGTGATCGACTCGACGGTCTTCACGGCGCAGGCGGCCCCACCGGTGGAGTACGCGGAGTTGAACATCGCGTTCTGCGCGGCGGGGTGCTCGTCGCCCTGGGTGTCCGTGCAGGCGGGCCGGTCGATGAGGGTGTCGCGCGGGATCGAGACCACGCTGGCCTTCTTGTGACCCTTGTAGACGTGCACGATCATCGCCGTGTCGGAGCGGGCGCTGCCGTCGTCGGTGCCGCCGCCGAGCTTCTTGTTGCCGCCGGCGCGGGTGTCGGAGCCGAGGACCAGGATGTTCTCGGAGCCGTTGTCGGCCTTCTTGGGCCGGTCCGTGCCGAGGGCCTGGTCGATGTCGACGCTCTTGAGGTTGCCGTTGAGCTTGAAGTACAGGTAACCGGCTCCGGCGCCGCCCAGCACGACGATGCCGGCCGTGGTCCAGGCCGCGATCATCAGGCCCTTGCGGCGTCTCGGAGGCTTGCGCCGCCGGCCCTTGCCGCCGGGACGCGCTCCGTCGGTGCCGTTGCTATCCGGTATGCCCGGATCCGGCGTGCTCTCGGCAGACATGTACTCCTCAGCTCTTCTCCGGTCGCTTACCCCCTGCGATCAGTGCCAGGCCTGGCCGAAAACAACCTTCCTCAGCACCATCGTCGCCCCACCTGGTCAGACGGGGAAACTCGGGAAAGGGTTGCACAACGGACTGTGCCCACCGCGTACGACGGTGGGCACAGTGTGTGTTCGGCGCGGCGGGACGAACCCCGCTCACCTGCGATGTCAGCCGAAGATGTCGTACTGCTTGAAATCGGTGCCGACGGACTTGCGTGTGGCAAAGATCTCGCTGGTCCCCTTGCCGGTGCCGGCGTACAGGTAGAGCGTGCCGCCGGGGGTGCGGGCGAGGAAGTCGGCCTTGCCGTCGCCGGTGACGTCACCGGGGGCGTCGAAGGCGTTGTAGCCGTCCCACGTACGCACCTTGACCCGGGCCGAGAACGCGCCCGAGCCGGCCTTGCCGGTGCCCTTGTACAGGTAGAGGGCGCTGCCGGACTTGGCGCGGGCGATCAGGTCGGTCTTGCCGTCGCCGTTGAAGTCGCCCTTGCCGCGCACGGAGTTGTACTGGTTCCAGCCGGAGCCGACCTTCACGCGGGTCGCGAAGGTGCCGTTGCCCTTGCCCGGGTAGATCCACATCACGCCCGCCGAGTCGACGGAGAGCATGTCGGGCAGGTAGTCGCCGGTGACGTCACCGGGGGTGACGATCCGGGTGCGGGTCTTCCAGTTGTCGGCGATCTGCTTGGTCGTGCCCGTACGGCCGGAGGCCCAGAAGACGTCGCCGTCGCTGCTGCGCCGGTAGACGAGGTCCTGGTAGCCGTCGCGGTCGAGGTCCGTCTGCAGGACGACGTTCACGCCGTTCCAGTTGCCCCAGGACTGGCGGGCGGCGAACGACGTGCCCGTGGAGTCCTTGGAGTAACCGGTCTTGGTGGAGGCGTTGCGCACCCAGAGGTCGGCCTTGCTGTCGCCGCTGAGGTTGGCGTCGTCGACGCGCGGGTAGGCGGCGCCGACGTAGGTGCTGACCTTGCTGAAGACGCTGTAGGCGCCCTTGGCGACGCAGTCGGTGACGCCCCAGGACACGACACCGACGATCCGGTTGTTCACGACCAGGGGACCGCCGGAGTCGCCGTTGCAGGCGGAGACGGTGCCGGCGTCGCTGCCGGTGGCGGGCTTGCCCGCGCAGACCATGTGGCCCTTGACGAAGTCCCTGCCGTACGCGCCGGAGCAGGTCGTGTCGGACTGCATGGGCAGCGTGGCCGTCTTCAGCGTCTCGGAGATGTCGTCGCTGGTGGAGCTGGTGCGGCCCCAGCCGTAGACCTTGGCGCTGACCCCGGCCTTGTACGACGCGGTGTCACCGGACGTCGTCATCCGGATCGGGGTGGCCTTGACCGCCGTGTCGAGCGTCAGCACCGCGATGTCGTTGTCGATGGTCGTCGCGTTGTACGACGAGTGGTTCCACTGCCGCCAGACCGCCGTGGCGGTGCCGCCGTGCAGGTCGGTGCCGTTGGCCGAGGGCAGCTGGGAGGTGCCGGTGACGACGGCGCCGTTGGCCTTCCAGTTGTAGCCCTTGACGCAGTGCGCGGCGGTGAGGATCTTCGTCGGCGCGACGACGGCGCCGCCGCAGAAGAAGCCGATGTCGTCGCCGGTGGAGGCGGTGCCCCGGTTGTCGTAGTAGTGGAGCTGCGCCATCCACGGGGCCGTGCTGATGGTGGTCTCGTTGCCGCCGATGACCTTCGGGTCGATGCTGCCGGCGACGGTGCCCGCGGTGAGCGCGGCCTTGCTCGTCTTTCCGGCGACGTCGTCACCGGCCATGGCGCCCGCGACGCGCTTCTGGAGCTCGGCGGGCGACGGCGAGTCGGCGGCGGGCCTGACCTTCGGCTGCGGCAGCGGGGTGGCCGCTCCGGCGGAGCTCGTCAGCAGCGCGCCGGCCACGGCGGCGGCGACACCGGCCGCGGCGACGGGCAGTGCGATGCGTATCCGGCGTCTGTGCCGACCGCCCCCGGGCATGGGTGTACCCACGTATGTCCCCCCTCGGGATCACAAGTTCGAAGAGAGCGTGATCCTACCCGCACACGAACAGCACAGAGGGCCGCCCCCTGTTCGGGGAGCGGCCCTCCGCTGCGGTGTTCGCCTCAGTCGACGTACCTCAGTCGCCGTTGCCCGGCGTCGGGGTGGTCTTCTGGATCTGCATCAGGAACTCGACGTTGGACTTCGTCTGCTTCATCTTGTCGAGGAGCAGCTCGATGGCCTGCTGCTGGTCGAGCGCGTGCAGCACCCGGCGCAGCTTCCAGACGACCGCGAGTTCTTCGTTGCCGAGCAGGATCTCTTCCTTGCGGGTGCCGGACGCGTCGACGTCCACCGCCGGGAAAATGCGCTTGTCGGCGAGCTTCCGGTCGAGCTTGAGCTCCATGTTGCCGGTGCCCTTGAACTCCTCGAAGATCACCTCGTCCATGCGGGACCCGGTGTCCACCAGCGCGGTGGCGAGGATGGTCAGCGAGCCGCCGTCCTCGATGTTGCGCGCGGCTCCGAAGAAGCGCTTCGGCGGGTACAGCGCCGTCGAGTCGACACCGCCGGACAGGATGCGGCCGGAGGCCGGGGCGGCGAGGTTGTACGCACGGCCCAGACGGGTGATCGAGTCGAGCAGCACGACCACGTCGTGGCCCAGCTCCACCAGGCGCTTGGCGCGCTCGATGGCGAGCTCGGCGACCGTGGTGTGGTCCTCGGCGGGACGGTCGAAGGTCGAGGAGATGACCTCGCCCTTCACCGACCGCTGCATGTCGGTGACCTCTTCCGGACGCTCGTCGACGAGGACGACCATCAGGTGGCACTCGGGGTTGTTGTGGGTGATCGCGTTGGCGATCGCCTGCATGATCATGGTCTTGCCGGTCTTCGGCGGGGCCACGATCAGACCGCGCTGGCCCTTACCGATCGGCGACACGAGGTCGATGATGCGGGTGGTGAGCACGCCCGGGTCCGTCTCCAGACGGAGGCGGTCCTGCGGGTACAGCGGGGTGAGCTTGTTGAACTCCGGGCGGCCGCGGCCGTGTTCGGGCGCCATGCCGTTGACGGAGTCCAGGCGCACCAGCGCGTTGAACTTCTCGCGCCGCTCGCCTTCCTTGGGCTGGCGGACCGCGCCGGTGATGTGGTCGCCCTTGCGCAGGCCGTTCTTGCGGACCTGGGCGAGGGAGACGTACACGTCGTTCGGGCCCGGCAGGTAGCCGGAGGTCCGGATGAACGCGTAGTTGTCGAGGATGTCGAGGATGCCCGCGACGGGGATCAGGACGTCGTCCTCGTTGATCTGCGGCTCGGTGGCCATGTCGTCGCGGCCGCGACGGCCACGACGGTCGCGGTAGCGGCCGCGACGGCCACGGCGGCCGCCCTCGAAGTCGTCGTCGTCCTGCTGGCCGCGGTCCTGACGGCCGCCGCCCTGCTGGTTCTGCTGCTGGCCGCGCTGGCCGCCGCCCTGCTGGTCGTCGCCCTTGCCGCCGCGGCGGTCGCGATCCCGGCCACCGCGGTCACCACGGTCACCACGGTCACCGCGGTCACGGCGGTCGCGACGACGGCCCTCGCCGCCGTCACCGCCGTCGGACTTGGCGTCGTTGTTCTGGGACTGCTGCTGCGACTGGGCCGGCGTCTCGGCCTTGGTGTCGTTCTTCGCCTCGGCGACAACGGTCTCCGTGGCGGAAGCCGGGGCTCCGGCCTCGGCGGTGGCCCGGCGGCGACGGCGCTCGGGGGCGTCCTCGCCCGCGCTCGCGCGGGACCCGTCGCGGGAGGGGCCGCCGGCCGGCTGGCCGGGAATCTCGATCTGCTGCTGGGCCGCGGCCTTCTCGGCCTGGTCCGCGGGGGCCGGGGAGGCCTCCTTCGCGTCCGCCTTCTTGTCCGCCTTCTCGGCGTTGTCGCCCGTACGGGTCCGCGAGGTGGCGCGGCGCTTGGGCTTGGTCTCGGCGGGGGCGTCGGCCTTCGCGGCCGGAGCGGCGCCGCCGGACGCCTGTGCCTCCTTGATGACCTCGATCAGCTGGCTCTTGCGCATGCGCGCGGTGCCCCTGATGCCGAGGCCGGATGCGACCTGCTGCAGCTCGGCCAGCACCATGCCCTCGAGGCCGGTACCGCGGCGCCGCCGGGAGCCGGCACCGGTGGCAGGCGCGGAGGCGTCCGTGGCGGGCGCGGCAGCGGTCTCCTCGACACGTGCGCCCATCAGATCGGTGGTGTCGCTCACGAAGGGTCCTTCCCTGGAGCGGACGTCGGCCTGTCTGGCTCGGCGACCGGTTGTGCTGTCCGACTTCGGTCCGTGTGGTGTGAACCGTGCCGGGGCGGTGGTCCGCCTAAGCGGCGGAGGAATCTGGTGATGGCGCTTCCTTGAGCCGTGGCACCCAGTGTCAGTGTCACGCGGCGTGGTCGCACCGGTTCCGGAGCGTGCCCTGCGCCCCGCTCAGTGTCCTTGTACGGCGTACGGTCCGACGTACGGAACACAGTGCGGCTTGGGGGGCTCCCGGAAGAATGTCTGTCCCGGACGGGGACACAAGGCACCTCGCCATGGTGGGGTCGGGTGCAGACTTGAGGTTAACACTACCGGATCCAACAAACATTCCCCCTCTCGAAATCCGGTAACCGAGCGCTTTCAGATGTCACCGGAGGCCGCGAGCGGCAGCACGCTCGCGCCCTGCTGGTCGAGACTCAGCCGGTTGGCGGCCCAGTCCGCGCCCGCCAGGGCCTCGACCTTGTCGGCGGTCTCCGCGTCGGCCAGCGCCATGACCGTCGGCCCGGCCCCGGAGATGACCGCGGGGATGCCGTCGCCCCGCAGCCGCTCCACCAGTGCCGCGCTCTCGGGCATGGCGGGGGCGCGGTACTCCTGGTGCAGGCGGTCCTCGGTGGCCGGCAGCAGCAGTTCGGGGCGGCGGGTGAGGGCCTCGACGAGCAGGGCGGCCCGGCCGGCGTTGGCGGCGGCGTCGACGTGCGGGACGGTACGCGGGAGCAGGCCGCGCGCCGTCTCCGTGAGGACCGGCTTTCCGGGGACGAAAACCACCGGAACGATGGAATCCGACGGGTCCATCCTGATCGCGCGCGCCGCGCCGCCCTCCATCCAGGACAGGGTGAAGCCGCCCAGCAGGCACGCGGCGACGTTGTCCGGGTGGCCCTCGATCTCGGTGGCGAGCTCCAGCAGCGCGGTGTCGTCGAGCTTGGCGTCGGCCCCTATGGTCACGGCGCGGGCGGCGACGATCCCGGCGCAGATGGCGGCCGAGGACGAGCCGAGGCCCCGTCCGTGCGGGATGCGGTTGGCGCAGACGATCTCCAGACCGCGCGGCTGTCCGCCGAGCAGGTCGAAGGCGGTGCGCAGGGAACGCACGAGCAGGTGCTTCTCGTCGCGCGGGAGCGTTTCGCTTCCCTCACCCGCGATGTCGATGTGCAGCCCGGAGTCGGCCACCCGGACGACCACGTCGTCGTACAAGCCCAGCGCGAGGCCGAGGGCGTCGAAGCCCGGGCCGAGGTTGGCGCTGGTGGCGGGGACGCGCACCCGGACGGCGGCGGCGCGGAACGCTGGACCGGCCATCGCTCGATGACTCTCCTTGAGCTGCGGTGATTGTCGAATGACGTTCGGCGGACATTCGAAGGCGTACGAGAACCCTGGGGGCCGCCGCCGACCGGGACGGCCGGCCGCTGCCCGGCCGCGGAGACGGCGCGGCGCCCCGCTCTGCGCAGGCATATGCGGCGGGCGGGTTCGGTACAGCCTATCGAAGGAAGGTTCTGTGGCGACATAGGGCGCACAGGAGGCGCACGATGCGTGTCGTAAGCCCCCTGTGCACCCCCCGTAGGGAACTTCCCCCGGCCGGCGCGGTCTTACGCCGGACCATGCCGGGCGTAAGACCGGCGCTCGGTGCAAAGGCGCACGTCAGGCCGGTGCGAGCGCCGTCAGGCGAGACCCAGGCGCTCCGCCGCGGCCGCCGAGTCGACGGGCACGGTGACCGGCTGCGGGGCACCGGCGACGGCCCAGTCGGGGTCCTTCAGCCCGTTGCCGGTGACGGTGCACACGATCCGCTGCCCCGGGTCGACCTTGCCCTGCTCGGCGGCCTTCAGCAGACCCGCGACGGACGCGGCGGACGCCGGCTCGACGAAGACGCCCTCCTGCGAGGCCAACAGACGGTAGGCGCGCAGGATCTCACGGTCCGTCACCTCGTCGATGGCACCGCCCGACTCGTCCCGCGCGGCGAGCGCGAACTGCCAGGAGGCCGGGTTGCCGATGCGGATGGCCGTGGCGATGGTCGAGGGGTCCTTGACGACCTCGCCGCGCACGATCGGGGCGCTGCCGGAGGCCTGGAAGCCCCACATCCGCGGCTTCCGGGACGCCACGCCGTCCGCGGCGTACTCCGTGTAGCCCTTCCAATAGGCCGTGATGTTGCCCGCGTTGCCGACCGGCAGGACGTGGATGTCGGGCGCGTCGCCGAGCATGTCCACGATCTCGAAGGCGGCCGTCTTCTGACCCTCGATACGCACCGGGTTGACCGAATTGACCAGCGCCACGGGGTAGTTGTCGCTCAGGCCGCGCGCGAGCGTCAGGCAGTCGTCGAAGTTGCCGTCGACCTGGAGGATCTTCGCGCCGTGCACGAGGGCCTGGCCCATCTTGCCGAGGGCGATCTTGCCCTGCGGCACGAGCACGGCGCAGACCATCCCGGCCCGCACGGCGTACGCGGCGGCGGAGGCCGACGTGTTGCCGGTGGAGGCGCAGATGACCGCCTTGGCGCCCTCCTCCTTGGCCCGGGTGATGGCCATGGTCATGCCGCGGTCCTTGAAGGACCCCGTGGGGTTTGCGCCCTCCACCTTGAGGTGGACCTCGCAGCCCGTGCGCTCGGAGAGCACCTGCGCGGGGACGAGGGGCGTGCCACCCTCACGGAGCGTCACGACCGGCGTGCTGTCGGATACCGGCAGCCTGTCCCGGTACTCCTCGATGATTCCGCGCCACTGGTGGGTCATTGCTGGTTACTCTCCTTCAACCCGCATGATGCTGGCGACACCACGCACGGTGTCGAGCTTACGCAACGCCTCGACGGTCCCAGTGAGGGCGGCGTCGGACGCACGGTGCGTGACGACGACGAGGGAGGCCTCGCCGTCCTTCCCCGACTGGCGAACCGTATCGATCGAGACTCCGTGCTCGGCGAAGACGGTCGCGACCTGGGCGAGAACACCCGGTTTGTCAGCTACGTCGAGGCTGATGTGGTACCGCGTGACGACGTCGCCCATCGGGGACACCGGCAGAGCGGCGTAGGCGGACTCGCCCGGTCCGGTCGCGCCGCCGATCCGGTTGCGGCAGACGGCGACGAGGTCGCCGAGAACGGCCGAGGCGGTGGGGGAACCGCCCGCTCCGGGGCCGTAGAACATGAGCTGGCCGGCGGCGTCGGACTCGACGAAGACGGCGTTGTAGGCGCCTCGGACGGAGGCCAGCGGGTGGCTCAGCGGGATCATCGCGGGGTGCACGCGCGCGGTGACGGACGCGCCGTCCTCGGCCCGCTCACAGATGGCGAGCAGCTTGATGGTGCAGCCCATCTCCTTCGCCGAGGCGAAGTCGGCCGCGGTCACCTCGGTCATGCCCTCGCGGTAGACGTCGTCGAGGCGCACCCGCGTGTGGAAGGCGATGCCGGCGAGGATCGCGGCCTTGGCGGCGGCGTCGAAGCCCTCGACGTCGGCGGTCGGGTCGGCCTCGGCGTACCCCAGGGCGGTGGCCTCGTCGAGGGCCTCCTGGTAGCCGGCGCCGGTCGAGTCCATCTTGTCGAGGATGAAGTTGGTGGTGCCGTTGACGATGCCCATGACCCGGTTGATCTTGTCGCCGGCGAGGGACTCGCGCAGCGGCCGGACCAGCGGGATCGCACCGGCGACGGCGGCCTCGTAGTAGAGGTCCTTGCCGTGCTGCTCGGCGGCCGCGTGCAGGGCCGCGCCGTCCTGGGCGAGCAGCGCCTTGTTGGCGGAGACGACGGAGGCGCCGTGCGCGAACGCGGTGGTGATGAGTGAGCGGGCGGGCTCGATGCCGCCGATGACCTCGACCACGACGTCGATGTCGCCGCGTTTGACCAGGGCGGTGGCGTCGGTGGTGATCAGCTCGGGGGCGATCCCCTCACGCACCCGGTCGGGCCGCCGTACGGCCACGCCCGCGAGATCCACCGGGGCTCCGATGCGGGCCGCGAGGTCGTCGGCGTGCGTCGTCATGATGCGCGCCACCTCTGAGCCGACCACTCCACAGCCCAGCAGCGCCACCTTCAGCGGACGCGTACGCATCATCCGACCTCGTTTCCTCTTTACCGTCTACGGTGGAACCAGTCTCACTCACCGGACGGGAGTTTCTGCCCCCGGTCCGGATCGTGAGATGTCTATTTCATTTTCACGGGGGCGGAAGACAGGAGATCTTCCGCCACCCGCCCGCTCGGGCTCGCGGCCCCCTGCCGTTCAGCCCACGTCCAGACGCAGCAGGTCCTCCTCCGTCTCGCGGCGCACGATCACCCGGGCCGCACCGCCCTCGACGGCGACGACCGGCGGGCGCAGCACATGGTTGTAGTTGCTGGCCATGGAACGGCAGTACGCGCCCGTGGCCGGTACGGCGACGAGGTCACCCGGTGCCAGGTCGGACGGCAGGAACGCGTCCTTGACCACGATGTCCCCGCTCTCGCAGTGCTTGCCGACGACCCGGGCGAGCATCGGCGCGGCGTCGGAGGTGCGGGAGACCAGCGCGACGCTGTACTCGGCGTCGTACAGCGCGGTGCGGATGTTGTCCGACATGCCGCCGTCGACGGAGACGTAGGTCCGCAGCCCGTCGAGGGGCTTGACGGTGCCGACCTCGTAGAGCGTGAACGCGGTCGGCCCGACGATGGCCCGCCCCGGCTCGACGGAGATACGGGGGGTACGCAGCCTGGCGGCCTCGCACTCGCGGCTGACGATCTCGGTGAGCGCCTTGGCGATCTCGTGCGGCTCGCGCGGGTCGTCGTCGCTGGTGTACGCGATGCCGAGCCCGCCGCCGAGGTCGATCTCGGGCAGCTCGACCCCGTGCTCGTCACGGATGTCCTTCAGCAGCCCCACCACCCGGTGGGCGGCGACCTCGAAGCCGGACATGTCGAAGATCTGCGACCCGATGTGGCTGTGGATGCCGACCAGCTCGAGCCCGTCGAGCTGCAGCGCCCGCCGTACGGCCTCGGCGGCCTGCCCGCCGGCCAGCGGGATGCCGAACTTCTGGTCCTCGTGGGCCGTGGCGATGAACTCGTGGGTGTGGGCCTCGACGCCGACGGTGATGCGGATGAGGACCTTCTGCCGCTTCCCCAGACCCTGCGCGACGTGGGCGACGCGCACCATCTCCTGGAAGGAGTCGAGCACGATGTGCCCCACACCGGCCTCGACGGCCCGGGTGATCTCGTCGACGGACTTGTTGTTGCCGTGGAAGGCGATGCGCTCGGCGGGCATACCGGCGGACAGGGCGGTGGCCAGCTCGCCGCCGGAGCAGACGTCGACGTTCAGCCCTTCCTCGTGGAGCCAGCGCACGACGGCACGGGACAGGAACGCCTTGCCCGCGTAGAAGACGTCCGCGTCGGTCCCGAAGGCGGTGCGCCAGGCCCGCGCACGGGCCCGGAAGTCGGCCTCGTCCAGGACGTAGGCGGGGGTGCCGAACTCCTCGGCGAGCCGCGTGACGGAGATGCCGCCGACGGTCACGACGCCGTCGTCGTCCCGCGTCACGGTCTGGGCCCACACCTTGGGGTCCAGTGCGTTGAGATCGGCGGGCGGGGCGGAGTAGTGACCCTCGGGAAGGACATCGGCGTGACGGGGCCCGGCGGGGTGTGCGGATCGGCTCATGGTGTCGTGTGCCTCTTCTTGGCTCTCAGAGGTGTTCGGGTGCGTCGATGCCGAGCAGGGACAGGCCGCCGGCCAGCACCGTCCCGGCGGCGTCGGCGAGCGCGAGCCGGGCACGGTGGGCGGCCGAGGGTTTCTCCGCACCGCGGGGCAGCACAGCGGGGAGCAGGGGCATCACGGCATCGGCGACGGTGACGAGGTGCCGGGCGAGGCGGTCGGGGGTGTGCTGCGTGGCGGTGGCGGCGAGGACGCGGGGATGGTCGCCGAGTACGGCGAGCAGCGCTTCCGCTGCGCTCACGGGACCGGGCTCGGGGTGGAAACCGAGGTCGGCGGCGTTGCGCAGGAGGGCCCGGGTGCGGGCGTGGGCGTACCGGACACGGAAGAGGGGGTTGGTCTCCCGCTGGACGAGGTGGTCGCCGGGGATCCGGGGCCGGTCGTGCGGGGCGGGGTGCAGCAGCGCCCAGCGGGCGGCGTCCCGGCCGAGCGGCAGGGGGTCCCCGGCGGCGGGAACGGGCCGGACGGTGACGGACCGGACGGGGACCACCCGCGGCCCCGGGGTGGTGAGGTCCGCCCCGAGGACCGATGTCCACTCCGGGGCGGTCCGGCCGGTGCAGGAGACACGGACGACGTCCCCCTGGCTGCGCGCCAGACGGGCGACGACGTCGGCGACCACGACGGCACGCACCTCCGCCCGGCAGCGGATCTTGAGGGTGATCCCGCTGAACCCGTTCGTCGTGTACCCGTAGCGCCGCCCACGCCGCAGGATCTCGTCGACCAGGTCGGCGGAGGCGGTGCTGTGCAGGGTGACGTTGAGGAAGCCGGGCCCGGTGACGACGACGTCGGCGAACCGCTGCTCGTCGAGGAGCCGCGCTCGCAGCGCCTCGGCGACGTCACGCGGCGGCCGCCCTGCCTCACGGGCCAACCGGAGCGCGATGTTGGTGGCGTAGTCACCACACCCCCCGGGCCCCGGCGGAGCGACCACGGCCCACTCCGGCACGCGCACACTGAGCTCACCGTCGTCGACGGCACGGCGCACGGCGTGCAGCACGGTGCGGGAGAGCTCGGCGGGGGTCACGGGACAAGCGTATGGGAGGGAGGGGGTGGGTATGCGAACCGGTTTCCGTACGGTCCGGGATGTGGACGGGGTGTGGCGGTGGTCGGGGGTGGGCGGTGTTTGGCGTCGGGGGTGTGTGTCGGTGGGCGTTGGGGGTGGGCGGTGCTTGGCGTTGGGGGTGTGTGTCGGTGGGCGTTGCCACTCGGGATCGCAAGGCGCTCGGGGGGCTTGGGACACTCGGGGCGCGCGGGCGGCTCATGAGGCTCACGCTCAGGACGCTCAGGACGCTCATGGCGCTCATGACGCTCATGACGCGCATGACCTGCGAAGCGGCACACACCGGAGCCGCGGCCTACGGAACAGCGGGGAGATCCACTTCTCTCCCCTGTTCCCTCACCGGTTCCATGGCTGGTTCCCTTGCTGGGGCACCACCGCCGTCGGTGTCGGAACCACCGCTGCGCTGTTGGCCCCCGCCCCGGCCGCGCTCCATCAACTGGCGCACCAGACGGACCAGTTCGGCGGGCTCGAAGGGTTTGGCGAGGAAGGCGTCGACGCCGGCTTCGAGTCCGGCCTCGATCTCGTGGTGCCCGCAGGCGCTGACGATGGCGAGGGGCGTGTCCCGGGTCCGCGGATCGGCCCGGAGGCGAGCGGCGGTCCGGATCCCGTCGAGCCGGGGCATGACGACGTCGAGGGTGACGACATCGGGCCGTACGTGATGAACGACGTCGAGACACTCGGCACCGTCGGCCGCGGTCACGACCTCCAGCCCCTCAAGCTCGAGGTTGACCCTGATCAACTGCCGGATGACCTTGTTGTCGTCCACAACAAGCACCCGACCCGACGCGCCTGGCACAACTCGAGAGTAGGTCGGCCCCGGCCACCGCGTCCGGGTTTTCCCCACTTCCACCCCACACGAGCGACGCACACCCCCGCCCCCGACAGCGGAAACCCGTTCATGACCACCCGGTGGGAGCTGGTAGTGTTCTACCCGTCGCCGCGAGCAACGCGACCGACACGCCCCCGTAGCTCAGGGGATAGAGCAACGGCCTCCGGAGCCGTGTGCGCAGGTTCGAATCCTGCCGGGGGCACCTTGCATGAGGTGCCCAAAGACCCCGCCATCAGCGCTTTCGCTGGGGTGGGGTCTTCGTGTGTGTGCAGGCGTGTGCCGCTCGGAGCGGCTGTATGTCGGGTGCCGTGGACTATCCGTGGACTGGCCACAGGCCAGGAATCCGCAGGTCAGGGCCGGAAAACGCCGAGGCCCCCGGACCGTAGTCCAGGGGCCATCATGCCGCAGGTGCGCGTGTCGGAGGTGTGCCGGGATCAGGTCCCGTCGCCGGGCTCGTCCTCCTGGCCGTCGCCCTCACCGAGGAGCTCGGCGATCCGGCGGTTGGCAACGTCCTGGCGGCCGTCGAGACACTTCGCGTACCGGCTCAGCAGCACTTCGACGCTGTTGCCCGCGCGTTCCGCCACCTCGGTGGGGTCGACGCCAGCGTTAAGCCACGAGGAGAGCGCGGCGTGCCTCAGGTCGTACGGTCGAGCGGCCAGCGGCGAGGCCACCTGTTCCGGCGTGAGTGCCAGGTGCCGGGCCTCGTCCCAGACGCGCCAGTACGTAGTGGAGGCGACCACTCCCCCACGTTCGTTGGCGAACAGCCGCCCGTCCTTGGCGGTGCCGAACTCCTCGATATGGGCGAGGAGCATGCGGACGAGGCGAGGTGGGATCGGGACGATGCGGGTTTCATTCGTGGGGCGATTCTTGAGGCCGCGGTTGTCGTGAACCTCCCCGGTCCCGGTCCAGCGCTTCCCGACGGTCGGGCGGGTCTTCTCCAGGATCAGCGAACCCCACCCGGCCTCCGGCAGCGTGCAGTCCGGACGACGCAGCGCCACAGCTTCCGCCGGCCGAAGCCCGCCGAAGTACATGCAGGCGAAGAGCGCGACCAGGCGCCGCCCACGGGCTCTGCGGTAGCCGCCGACGTAAGAGACTGCGGCCAGGAGTTCGCGTGCCTGCCGAGGGTTCACCACGACCCGGCGGTCGACTTCCTTGGTCACCTTCGGAGGCTTCCACTTCACGAGCGTGACCGGGTTCTCCGGAAGCTCCCCCAGTTCGACCGCGTAGGCAAGGGCGTTGAAGAGGACCGCGCGCTTGCGCCGTACCGTCTCTGCGGCCGCTGGAGTGCCCGACAGCTTGAGCTTGAGCGAGTCGAGGACGCGGCGGATGTCTGCCGGATTCTTGATCGTCGCCAATGGCAGCGAAGCCTTGGCAACCCAGCGAAGAGCGTTCGCGATGTCGACCGGCGGAGCTTCCTCGTCCGAGGCCTGGACGACGAAAGCCCAGCCCCGCAGCGCACGGCGCAAGACGTCGTCAGCAGGCCGCCCAGGCCGATCACCCAGCAGTTGAGTCGTGACGAGCGTCATCGTCTCGTTCAAGCTGTCGCGGGAGTTCGGAGCCGCGTGCGGCCACTTCATGGCGACGTACGCCCGTGCGAAGTCGTACCAGGTACGGGACGCTTTGACGGGTGCCATCGAGTCCGGCAGGCCGGTTTCCGTGTCGAACGCCTCGCCCTTCTGCGCAGCCCGAAGAAGCTTGGCGCGGAAGTTGTCGGCGAGTGCCTTCGTCCGGAAAGTCTCGGAGAACGGCGGGGCATCGCAGACCTTCCATCGCACGTCATACGACGGCGTCTTGTATGGCCGCTTGCGGATGCCCCACACCCTCACGTCATGCGACTTCACGCCGCCTCCGCGAGCCCGTGGAGCCAGGCGTCGAAGTCACTGCGCCACACGCGGAGCTCGCCGTTCGGAAGCTTGATCGCCTCCGGAGCCTGCCCTAGCTCGCGCCAGCGGTAGAAGGTTCGGCGGGACACTCCGCCCAGCTCGGCGAGGATCTGCGGGACAGTCATCAGTTCGTCTCGACGGCGGTCCATGTCGGTTCTCCTAATTCCTCCTTAAGACGGTCGGTCGTGTGCTGGCTGAGCGGGGGATGCCTGCGGTTCTCCTGGCCATTGACGCCTCACGGAAGAGCGGCGCCCATAAGACGCTTCGCAACGTGACTGCCGCGTGAACACCGGGCAGATACCTGCTGCGCTTCTGGCCCGCAGGCCTTGCGACAGAGCGGTACACCCGGTGTTCTCGGACCAGCACGACATCGCGTCACAACCGAGACAACCCTTGCGCGGCTGAGGGGTGAGCCAACCCGGCCGTAGTGACCTCTTCGTCGCTTCGCGAGCCAGCGAGCTCTCCTTGAGACAGAGGCCGGCTGGGTGCAGGTGCCATGAACGGCTGGTGAGATGGCGGACAGATCAAGTCCTGGAATTAGGTCGCCGCATGGCCCGCACCGGCTTCACCCACAACACCGCGCGCATGGAGGACGCCGTGAAGGTCTTCTGCGGGATCGACTGGTCCGAACACCACCACGATGTCGCCCTGGTCGACGACATCGGCACACCGCTGGCCCAGTGCCGCATCACCGATGACGCCACTGGCTACAGCCAACTTCTGAGTCTGCTCACCGAATACGGCGACAGTCCCACACACCCCATCCCCGTGGCCATCGAGACCAGCCGAGGCCTCCTCGTCGCTGCCTTGCACAACGGCCACCGGCAGGTCTTCGCGATCAACCCGCTCGCCGTCGCCCGCTACCGGGACCGCCACACGGTTTCCGCACCAAGTCCGACCGCGCTGACGCGCTGGCGCTGGCACACATCCTGCGCACCGACATGCACCGTCACCGCCCACTGCCCAACGACAGCGACCAGGCCAAAGCCATCACGGTGCTGGCCCGCGCCCAACAAGACGCCGTCTGGAACCGCCAGCAGATCGCCAACCAGGCACGCTCACTCCTACGGGAGTACTACCCGGCCGCTCTGGAAGCCTTCCACAGCAGAAAAGGCGGACTGACCCGACCCGACGCCCGCCAAGTGCTGACCATGGCACCCACCCCGGCCCAAGCCGCCCGCCTCACCCTCACCCAACTCCGCAGAGCCCTCACACGAGCCGGCCGCAGCCGGAACATCGATACCGACGCCCATCAACTACATGCCCTCTTCCGCACCGGCCGACCCCACCAGCCCGCACCCGTCGAACACGCCATGGGACGACAACTGCTCGCCCTGCTCACCCAACTGGACGCCGCCTGCCAAGCCACCGACGACCTCACCACCGCCGTCGACGAACACCTCCGCACACATCCCGACGCCCAGATCCTGCTCAGCTTCCCCGGCCTGGGACCCCAGCTCGCCGCCCGCATCCTGGCCGAAATGGGAGACGACCACACTCGCTTCTCCGATGCCCGCGGCCTGAAGGCATACGCCGGATCCGCACCCATCACCCGCTCATCAGGCAAGAAACGCTACGTGGGCCGCCGCTACATCAAAAACGACCGCCTCTGCCACGCCGGCCACCTCTGGGCCTTCGCCTCCTTAAGCGCCTCACCAGGAGCCAAAGCCCACTACCAACGCAGACGCGACCATGGCGACTGGCACGCCGCCGCCCAACGCCACCTCTTCAACCGCTTCCTCGGACAGCTCTACCACTGCCTCCAAACCCGACAGCCCTACAACGAAGAGCAAGCCTTCGGCCCCACCCCTTGACGCCTTAACAGCGTGAGATGTCTGTCTCCGCCCCGCTCCAGCCCGGCCGGCGCCCGTGCCGCGCACTGAGCAATCAGTCGCCTGATGCCAGTGAAGGGGTACGTCGCGGCTGGGGCGGTCGGCTCCACGGCTTTAGGCAGCCACTTTGGCGCGAGCCTCGAAGATCACGGCCCCAACGTCGTGCTTTACCGGGCAGGTCCACAGACTGCCCGACGCGCCGGAAGCTTACGGGGCCATGATCACTCGCACCAAAGCAGCTCCAGCCCAAAGCCGCTCCGTAAGGTGTTTGGCGGTCCGGAAGAGTGGGGTGTGGCTCTAAAGTCGCTTGCCCCCGGTGGCTCCGGTGGAGTGGCCGCCC
>NZ_JBHWFG010000030.1:0-105873 GCF_042733745.1 Streptomyces sp. NPDC059696 | reverse complement strand
TTATCCTTTGTGGGTCTGGGACTTTGTTTTTAATTCCCCTGGTCGCGCCCCCGACCCCTAAAACCCCCCCCCCCGGGGGTGGGGGGGGCCCCGGGCGCGGGGCTCCCCAGGCGGGGCCGCCCCGGCGCCGGGTGCTGTCGCGCCCCGGACCCCGCCCCGGGGCGGCGTCATCCACAGGCCCCGCCGCCGGGCCGCGCGGCGTCGTACGCTGGAGACCCCCCGGCCCGCGGCGCGCGTCGGGCCCGTGGTGTTGCCCACCCCCCTGGACGGAAAGCCCCCGAATGAGCCTGCACGGTCTGCTCGACGCCGTAGTCAAGGACGCCGCCCTCGCCGAAGCGATCAGGACGGCCGCAGACGGCAACCGCATGCACGTCGACCTGGTCGGCCCCCCTGCCGCCCGGCCCTTCGCGGTCGCCGCCCTGGCCCGGGACACCGGCCGCCCGGTGCTGGCGGTCACGGCGACCGGCCGTGAGGCGGAGGACCTGGCCGCGGCCCTGCGCTCCCTGCTGCCCCCCGAGGGGATCGTGGAGTACCCGTCCTGGGAGACGCTCCCGCACGAGCGGCTCAGCCCCCGCAGCGACACCGTCGGCCGCCGCCTGGCCGTGCTGCGCAGGCTGGCCCACCCGCGCCCCGACGACCCCGAGACCGGCCCGGTCTCCGTCGTCGTCGCGCCCGTCAGGTCCGTGCTCCAGCCGCAGGTCAAGGGCCTCGGCGACCTGGAGCCGGTCTCCCTGAGGACGGGACAGAGCGCCGATCTGCAGGAGGTCGTCGACGCCCTCGCGGCCGCCGCCTACGCGCGCGTGGAGCTCGTCGAGAAGCGCGGCGAGTTCGCCGTGCGCGGCGGCATCCTCGACGTGTTCCCGCCCACCGAGGAACACCCCCTGCGCGTCGAGTTCTGGGGCGACGACGTCGAGGAGATCCGCTACTTCAAGGTCGCCGACCAGCGCTCCCTCGAAGTCGCCGACCACGGCCTGTGGGCGCCGCCCTGCCGCGAGCTGCTGCTCACCGAGGACGTGCGCACCCGCGCGGCCGCCCTGGCCGAACAGCACCCCGAGCTCGGTGAACTGCTCGGCAAGATCGCCGAGGGCATCGCCGTCGAGGGCATGGAGTCCCTCGCGCCCGTCCTCGTCGACGACATGGAGCTGCTGCTCGACGTGCTGCCCAAGGGCGCCATGGCCGTCGTCTGCGACCCCGAGCGGGTCCGCACACGCGCGTCGGATCTGGTGGCCACCTCGCAGGAGTTCCTCCAGGCCTCCTGGGCGGCCACCGCCGGCGGCGGCGAGGCCCCCATCGACGTCGGCGCGGCCTCCCTGTGGTCCATCGCCGACGTCCGGGACCGGGCCCGCGAGCTGGACATGATGTGGTGGTCGGTGTCGCCGTTCGCCGCCGACGAGGAGATCGACGGGGACACCCTCAAGCTGGGCATGCACGCCCCGGAGACCTACCGCGGCGACACCGCCAAGGCCCTCGCCGACACCAAGGGCTGGCTCGCCGACGGCTGGCGCACGGTCTTCGTCACCGAGGGCCACGGCCCGGCGGCCCGGACCGTGGAGGTGCTGGGCGGTGAGGGCGTCGCGGCCCGCCTCGACTCCGACCTCGCCGAGATCTCCCCGTCCGTCGTGCACGTGGCGTGCGGCTCGATCGACCACGGCTTCGTCGACCCGGCCCTCCAGCTCGCCGTCCTGACCGAGACGGACCTGTCGGGGCAGAAGGCCTCCGGCCGCGAGGGCGCCCGCATGCCCGCCCGCCGCCGCAAGACCATCGACCCGCTGACCCTGGAGCCGGGCGACCACATCGTCCACGAGCAGCACGGCGTGGGCCGCTACATCGAGATGGTCCAGCGCACCGTGCAGGGCGCCACCCGCGAGTACCTGGTCGTCGAGTACGCCCCAGCCAAGCGCGGCCAGCCCGGCGACCGCCTCTACATCCCCACCGACCAGCTGGAGCAGATCACCAAGTACGTCGGTGGCGAGGCCCCCACCCTGCACCGCCTCGGCGGCGCCGACTGGACGAAGACCAAGGCCCGCGCGAAGAAGGCCGTCAAGGAGATCGCCGCCGACCTCATCAAGCTGTACAGCGCGCGCATGGCCGCCCCCGGGCACGCCTTCGGCGCGGACACCCCCTGGCAGCGCGAGCTGGAGGACGCCTTCCCCTACGCGGAGACGCCCGACCAGCTCACCACCATCGCCGAGGTCAAGGAGGACATGGAGAAGACGGTCCCGATGGACCGCCTGATCTGCGGCGACGTCGGCTACGGCAAGACCGAGATCGCGGTCCGCGCCGCGTTCAAGGCCGTCCAGGACGGCAAGCAGGTCGCCGTCCTGGTGCCCACGACCCTGCTCGTGCAGCAGCACTTCGGGACGTTCAGCGAGCGCTACGCGCAGTTCCCGGTCAACGTGAAGGCGCTCTCCCGCTTCCAGACCGACACCGAGGCCAAGGCGGTCCTGGAGGGGCTGCGCGAGGGCTCCGTCGACATCGTCATCGGCACGCACCGCCTGTTCTCGTCCGAGACCAAGTTCAAGGACCTGGGTCTGGTCATCGTCGACGAGGAGCAGCGCTTCGGCGTCGAGCACAAGGAGCAGCTGAAGAAGCTCCGCGCGAACGTCGACGTGCTGACGATGTCCGCGACCCCCATCCCCAGGACCCTGGAGATGGCGGTCACCGGCATCCGCGAGATGTCGACGATCACCACCCCGCCGGAGGAGCGCCACCCGGTCCTGACCTTCGTCGGCCCCTACGAGGAGAAGCAGATCGGCGCCGCCATCCGCCGTGAGCTGCTGCGCGAGGGCCAGGTCTTCTACATCCACAACCGGGTCGAGTCGATCGACCGCGCGGCGGCCCGGCTGCGCGAGATCGTCCCCGAGGCGCGCATCGCCACCGCCCACGGCCAGATGTCGGAGCAGGCGCTGGAACAGGTCGTCGTCGACTTCTGGGAGAAGAAGTTCGACGTGCTGGTGTCCACGACGATCGTGGAGTCCGGCATCGACATCTCCAACGCCAACACCCTGATCGTGGAGCGCGGCGACAACTTCGGCCTCAGCCAGCTCCACCAGCTGCGCGGCCGGGTGGGCCGAGGCCGTGAGCGCGGCTACGCCTACTTCCTCTACCCGCCGGAGAAGCCCCTGACCGAGACCGCGCACGAGCGGCTCGCGACCATCGCCCAGCACACGGAGATGGGCGCGGGCATGTACGTGGCGATGAAGGACCTGGAGATCCGCGGCGCGGGCAACCTCCTCGGCGGCGAGCAGTCCGGTCACATCGCGGGCGTCGGCTTCGACCTGTACGTGCGGATGGTCGGCGAGGCCGTCGCGGACTACCGGCGCCAGCTGGAGACCGGCGAGATCGAGGAGGAGCCGCCGCTCGAGGTGAAGATCGAGCTGCCCGTCGACGCGCACGTCCCGCACGACTACGCGCCGGGCGAGCGCCTGCGCCTCCAGGCGTACCGGGCCATCGCCTCCGCCAACTCGGAGGAGGACATCAAGGCGGTCCGCGAGGAACTCGTCGACCGCTACGGCAAGCTGCCCGAGCCGGTGGAGAACCTGCTGCTCGTCGCCGGGCTGCGGATGTTCGCGCGCGCGTGCGGGGTCGGCGAGATCGTGCTGCAGGGCAACAACATCCGCTTCGCCCCGGTGGAGTTGCGCGAGTCGCAGGAGCTGCGGCTCAAGCGGCTCTACCCCGGGGTGGTCATCAAGCCGGCGGTCCACCAGGTGCTGGTGCCGCGCCCGAAGACGGCGAAGGTGGGCGGCAAGCCGCTGGTCGGGCGCGAACTGCTGGCCTGGGTCGGGGAGTTCCTCACATCGGTGCTGGGTTCGTGATGCCGCGACGGTGACGGGAACGCCCCGACACCTCGGCCGGCCGCCGCGGCGAGTTCACCGATCCGCCTACGCATGGTTGTCCTGCTGCTGCGGGGGCGGCCGGGCGTGGGGAAGCCGTCCGCGGGAGATGCGTCCGAATCTCCCCGGACGGCCCCGGAGTCGGAGGCCCTACTGCTGTTCGGGACGGTCGCGGTCGCGGTCCATGCCCAGCGAGCCCTCGACGCGCTGCTGGCCGGAGTCGACCTGGTCCTCGTACTTGCCGCCGGTCCTCTCGTTGATCCGCTGTTCCGCGGCGTCAGAGCCCTGCTTGCCCTTGTTCCGCGCCTGGCTCTTGAACTTGTCGAAGATGCCCATGCGCAAGCTCCCTCCGAAGGTGACTCAGAACCGACGATACGCGCGAGATGTGAAGTATGCGCCTTGAGGCCCGATGTGGTCTGAACCTCTTCCTCGCTACCGTGGAACCGGGCGCCGGCCACCCGTGCCGGAGCGGAACAGGCAGACAGAGGAGGGGGCGCAGGGTGACGCGTCTGAGGGGTGGGGCGGCACTGGCTGCCGCGATGGTGTTCACCGGTTCGGCACTCGCCGGCTGCGAGGGCCTGGCCCCGCCCGTGGACGGCGGCGGACCCTCCGGCAACGGTGCGGCGGCCGCCGGCGACGGACGGGCCGTGAACCCGCTGGACAACCCGGACGGCACCGAGCCGGGTCTGGCGGCCGTCACGTCGGACGCGGACAAGGAGAGGGCGCGTGCCCTGATCGAGAAGGTGGCGACGAAGGGCCGCGGCCCCAGGACGGGCTACGAGCGCGACAAGTTCGGCTACGCCTGGATGGACTCGGCACCGCGCGACGTCCCCTTCTCCCACAACGGCTGTGACTCGCGCAACGACCTCCTCAAACGGGACGGCCAGGACCTGCGGTTCCGGAAGGGGTCGAACTGCGTCGTCACCTCCATGACGCTGCACGACCCCTACACCGGGAAGGTCATCGAGTGGACCAAGTCCCATGCCATCGAGGTCCAGATCGACCACGTCATGCCGCTCTCGTACGACTGGCAGATGGGCGCCTCCCGCTGGAGCGAGGACAAGCGGGAGTCCATCGCCAACGACCCGCTCAACCTCGTCCCGGTGGACGGCCCGACCAACGGCTCCAAGGGAGACTCCGGCCCGGCGTCCTGGCTGCCCCCCAACAAGCGGATCCGCTGCGCCTACTCGGTGCGCTTCGCCCAGGTGTCGCTGAAGTACCAACTGCCCGTGACGGCACCGGACAAGGAGATGATGCTGCGGCAGTGCGGCGGGTGAGCGCCCCCGCCCGGCGGTCGCGCCCGCCGGGTAATTCGGTTCCGGGCGTGCACCGCCCCCGCCTACGGTGATCACATGCAGCCGACGATATCGAGCCTCGCCGACCGCCCGGACATGCTGGAGCGGGTCGTCGGGATGGCCGACAGCTGGCCGGAGTTCGTGATCCAGGACCTCGTGGGCGCCGCCCACTTCCCGCGGATCGCCGCCGAACTCCCGGAGTACGTCCTGTTCGCCGAGGACGAGCAGGGCGAGATCGTGGCGAACGCCTACAGCGTGCCCTTCGCCCTCGGCACCGAGCACCGCGGGGGCCGGCTGCCGGCCAACGGCTGGGACGCGGTCCTGGTCTGGGCGTTCTCCGACCTCCGGCGCGCAGTACGGCCCGACACCGTCAGCGCGATCTCGGTCTCCGTCGCCCCGCACGCCCAGGGGAGCGGCCTGTCCGGGGTGATGCTCTCGGCCATGCGCGACAACGCCCGGGCCCGCGGCTTCCGGGAGGTCGTCGCGCCGGTCCGCCCCAACGGCAAGCACCTGGAACCGCACACGCCCATGGAGGAGTACGCCCACCGCGTCCGCCCCGACGGCCTGCCCCAGGACCCGTGGCTGCGTGTCCACGCCCGGGCCGGAGCCGTCATCGACTCCGTCGCACCGGCGTCGATGACGGTGTCCGCCCCGCTCGCCGACTGGCGCCGCTGGACCGGCCTGCCCTTCGACACCGACGGCGACATCGACGTGCCGGGCGCTCTGGTGCCGGTGCGCTGCGAAGCGGAGCGCGGATACGCGGTGTACGTCGAGCCCAACGTGTGGATGCGGCACCCCCTGTAGGGCGTGACGCGCGCTCCGGCCCACGACCGGGCCGGGGGCGGGCTGTTCGCACGAAGTGATCAGCATGACAACGGTTCGGTACAACCCGTGACCGCTTGTCCGTGTCGGGCTATACGCTCGGATCCCCAACAGGGTCTGTCACTCGCACACCCGTCCCCATCGGTCCCCCCCCGGTCCAGGAGCAGTCATGTACGGCCACGGCGCGGCGCCGCCTCCCCGCAGCGCGGCAACGGTCATCTCCCTGCGCGTGCTGTTCGCCGCAGCCGGTTTCCTCACGTGCGGCGTGCTGGCCTGCGTACCGCTGTTCCGCGTGGCCGTCCTGCGTGGCCGGGCCCTCGACTGGGTGCTGGCCTGGGTGAGCCTGCCGCTGGCCATCGCCTGTTTCGCCGTCGTCGGTTCCCTGCCGGAGGACGACGTCCGCACCGACATCGCGCTGGCCGCGATCCTGCTGCTCGGGGCGGGTTCCGCCATCTACTTCCTGGTCGTGGACATCGGCCACCACGCCGCGCAGCGGAGGTTCACCGGCTACGCCTCGCCTCACGCGGCGACCGTCACCCACACCCCGTACGGCTACCCGCACCCCGCGCCGCCCTACGCACCGACGTCCACCCCCGTCCCGCGGCCCACCGCGCCCCCCACACCCGCGACGCCCCCCACACCCGCGCCGCCGCACACACCCCCCGCGCACCACACCCCCACCGCACACGACACGCCGCCGGGCCCGGGCGCGATCCAGCCGCCCCCGGCCCCCCAGCGGCCCGCCCCCGCCCGCATCGACCAGGTCCGCGCCGAACTCGACGAGCTCAGCGACTACCTGCGCCGGCACGAGGGCGACGGTCACGCGGGCGGCCGGCGCGGCGACGCCCCCGAGGACGGACGGTGACCGCGGCGGCGGGACGGGTCGTCGCCGGCCGCTACGAACTGTCCACCGTCCTCGGGCAGGGCGGCATGGGCCAGGTCTGGACGGCGTACGACCAGCGGCTCGACCGCCGTGTGGCGGTGAAGCTGCTGCGCCCCGACAAGGTGGCCGGCCAGGACGCGGAGGAGCTGCGCCGCCGCTTCGTGCGCGAGTGCCGGGTGACCGCGCAGGTCGACCACCCCGGCCTGGTCACCGTGCACGACGCGGGCAGTGAGGGCGAGGAGCTGTTCCTCGTCATGCAGTACATCGACGGGTCCGACCTCGCCGGCCACCTCGCCGAGCACACTCCGTACCCCTGGCAGTGGGCGGTCGCGGTCGCCGCGCAGCTGTGCGCCGTGCTGAGCGCCGTGCACGCGGTGCCGATCGTGCACCGCGACCTCAAGCCGCGCAACGTGATGGTGAAGCAGGACGGCACCGTCACCGTCCTCGACCTCGGCGTCGCGTCCGTGATGGACACGGACACCACCCGCCTCACCCACACCGGCACCCCCATCGGCTCGCCCGCCTACATGGCCCCGGAGCAGGCGATGGGCGGCGCGGTCGGCCCGTACACCGACCTGTACGCGCTCGGTGTGGTCCTGCACGAACTGCTCAGCGGCGATGTGCCCTTCTCCGGCTCCACGGCCCTCGGCGTCCTGCACCGGCACCTGTACGAACCGCCGCTGCCCGTGCGCCGCCTGCGGCCCGAGGTGCCCGAGGCCCTGGAGGCCCTCGTCCTGCGCCTGCTCGCCAAGGACCCGCAGCACCGGCCCGCCTCCGCGCAGGAGGTCTACGAACACCTGGAGCTGCTCCTGCCGTCGCGCGGGACCCCCACCGGAGCGGCCCTCGACCCCACCCGCCCCTTCCTGCGCCCGCACGCCCCCTGGCCGGATCGCGCGCGCACCCCGGCGCCCCGGCCCGCGCCCGCCGCACCCGTCACCGAGGCCCCGGGGCACACGGACATCGCCCGCGCCGTCGACGAGGTCAAACGCCTCCTCGGCGAGGGCCGCGTCACCCAGGCCGTCGACATCCTCGGCGGCATCCTGCCCGCCGCGGCGGAACAGCACGGCGCGCACTCCCCGGTCGTGCGCACCCTGCGCAAGCAGTACGCGGCGACCCTCCTGGACGACGGCCAGTACCGGCGCGCGCTGCCCGAACTGCGCCGCCTCGCCGACGAACGCGCCGCCGAGGCGGGCCAGGCCGACCCCCAGGCCCTGCGCTTCCGCTACGAGGCCGCCCAATGCCTGGAACAGCTGGGCGACCCGGCCGCGGCGCTCGCCGAGTACCGCGCGGTGCTGCCCTACTACGAGAACCAGTACGTCGCCGCCGGGGGCCCGGAGCTGGCGCACGACGTACGCCGCCGGATCGGCCACCTGCTGCTCGCCCTCGGCGACCGCGGGGCCGCCCACGACACCCTGGCCCGGCTGCTGCACGACGTGGAACGCACCCACGGCCCCGGGCATCCGCTCGGCGCGGAGATCCGCCGGACGCTCCAGTGGCTGGGGCAGGTCCGCGGCTGACGGGCGACCCGGAGGCGCGGCGGTGCCCGAAGTCCCGGTGAATCGTTGGTCGAATGGGTTGGCCAGAGCCTGGTCACTGCCTACCATCGATCACCGCAAGACCTTGTGCACCGTCGCACAAACTCCTCAGGAGGTCTCCTTGCACCGCCGCCGTCGCACCGCGCTCGTCCTCACCGCCGCGATCGCCGCCGCGGCACCCCTGCTCACCGCCTGCGGGAACGACGCGCATCCCGGCGCGGCGGCCGTGGTGGGCGGACAGCGCATCACCGTCTCCCAGCTGGACGAGCGGGTCGGCGAGGTCCGCGCGGCCCAGCGGGCGGCCGTGCAGGACCAGGCCCAGTACCAGCAGGCCATCGCCCGGACCGGCACCCTCACCCGCGACACCCTGCACACGATGGTCCTGGACCGGGTGCTGCACCGCGCCGCCCAGGACGCCGGGGTGACGGTCTCCCGCAAGGAGGTCCAGGCGATGCGGTCCGGCCTGGAGCAGCAGGCCGGCGGCGCGAAGGGTCTGGAGACGACCTGGCTCCAGCAGTACGGGATCCCGCCGCAGCGCCTCGACGAGAACCTCCGCTTCCAGCTGGAGGCCCAGAAGCTCGCCGAGAAGCTCGGCACGAGCACCGACCGTCCCGAGTTCTGGAAGGCCCTCTCCGACGCCTCCAAGGACCTGAACGTCGACCTCAACCCCCGCTACGGCACCTGGGACGTCCAGAAGAGCAGCCGCGCCGACGCGAAGACACCCTGGGTCCGCGACGTCACGGCGGCACAGACGCAGCAGGGCATGTAAGCAGGCGGGGGCCGCCGCCCCTGCGGCGGCCCGCCCTCCACCGCCCCCTGTGGACAACTTCGGGTGCTGTCCGTGGCGTGGGATAGCTTCGAAGCGTGAACGCCAACAGCCCCGAAGCCACCCCGGGCCCCGAGCGGACCGCTCCCGACGCGGCCGCCCCGCCCGGCCGCGTCGTCCTGCTCACCACCAGCCACCGCGTCGCCCCCGGCCTGCTGTCCTGGCCGGCCTGGCAGGCCCTGCACGAGGCCGACCGGGTGCTCTGCGCGGACGGCACGCACCCACAGCTGCCGTATCTGCGTGAGGCCGGGATCGACGTCGCCGAGGCGTCCCCGACCGCGCAGGAGCTGGTCGACGCCTGCGCCGGCGGGCACACGGTGGTCGTCGTGGCGACGGGCGAGGGCGAGCCGGCCCTGACCGACGGCCTGGCCCGCCTCGCCGGCACCGGCCGCGTCGCCATGCCCGAGCTGGAGCTGCTGCCGGCCTCCTACGACCTTCCCGGCGCCCGGCTCCTGGACCTCGTCCAGGTCATGGACCGCATCCGCGCCGAGTGCCCCTGGTCCTCGCAGCAGACCCACGAGGGCCTGGCCAAGTACGGCATCGAGGAGGCGTACGAGCTCGTCGAGGCGATCGAGGAGGGCGACCGCGACGAACTGCGCGAAGAGCTCGGTGACGTCCTCCTCCAGGTCGTCTTCCACGCCCGCATCGCCGAGGAGGGCCGCCCGGAGGACGGCGAGGACCCCTTCTCCATCGACGACGTGGCCGGCGGCATCGTCGCCAAGCTGATCCACCGCCACCCGCACGTCTTCGGCGACGCGACGGCCACCACCCCCGAGGAGGTCAAGGAGCACTGGCTGCGCACCAAGGCGGTCGAGAAGCAGCGCACCTCGATCACCGAGGGCATCCCCCTCGGCCAGCCCGGCCTCGCCCTCGCCGCCAAGCTGGCCTCCCGCGTCCGCACCGCCCGCCTGGACATACCGCTCCCGCCCGTCGAGGGCATCGGCTACGACCTGCTGGCCCTGGCCGTGCGTGCCGAGTCGGAGGGCGTCGACCCGGAGGCGGCCCTCAGGGCGGCGGCCCGCGCGTACCGCGACGCGATCCGCCAGGCGGAGGGCTAGACACCCGCCCGGTCGTGCGGATCGCGCCGGCATCTCGGACGCCGAGCCCGGACGCCGAGAGCCGGACGCCGGACGCCGAGCAGGGACGCCGTGCCCGGACCCCGAGCCCGGACGCCGGGCAGGGACGCCGGGCAGGGACGCCGTGCCCGGACGCCGAGCCCGGACGCCGGGCCGGACGCCGAGAGCCCGGACGCCGTGCCCGGACGCCGTGCTCGGACGCCGGGCAGGGGTGCCGCTCGAAGCCGGATACCGTCGACGTGTGACCGACCAGCACAGCCCCAGCCCGCCCCCGCCGGCCCCCGACCTCTTCACCTGGGAGTTCGCGAGCGACCCCTACCCCGCCTACGCCTGGCTTCGCGAGCACAGCCCCGTGCACAGGACGCGGCTCCCGAGCGGTGTGGAGGCCTGGCTGGTCACGCGGTACGCCGACGCCAAGCAGACGCTCGCCGACCCCCGGCTCTCCAAGAACCCCGCGCACCACGACGAACCGGCGCACGCCAAGGGCAAGACGGGGATCCCCGGCGAGCGCAAGGCCGAGCTGATGACGCACCTGCTCAACATCGACCCGCCGGACCACACCCGGCTGCGGCGGCTCGTGTCCAAGGCGTTCACACCCCGCCGGGTCGCCGAGTTCGCGCCACGGGTGCAGGAGCTCACCGACACCCTCATCGACGGCTTCGCGGCCAAGGGCTCCGCCGACCTGATCCACGAGTTCGCCTTCCCGCTCCCCATCTACGCCATCTGCGACCTGCTCGGCGTCCCGCGCGAGGACCAGGACGACTTCCGCGACTGGGCGGGCATGATGATCCGTCACCAGGGCGGGCCCAGGGGCGGTGTGGCGCGGTCGGTGAAGAAGATGCGCGGCTACCTCGCCGACCTCATCCACCGCAAGCGCGAGGCGCTGCCGGCCGAGCCAGCCCCCGGTGAGGACCTCATCTCCGGCCTGATCCGCGCCTCCGACCACGGCGAGCACCTCACCGAGAACGAGGCGGCGGCCATGGCCTTCATCCTGCTGTTCGCCGGTTTCGAGACGACCGTCAACCTGATCGGCAACGGCACCTACGCACTGCTCACCCACCCCGGGCAGCGCGCCCGGCTCCAGGCGTCCCTCGCCGCCGGGGAGAGCGCCCTCCTGGAGACCGGCGTCGAGGAACTCCTCCGCTACGACGGCCCCGTCGAACTCGCCACCTGGCGCTTCGCCACGCAGTCCCTCACCCTCGGCGGGCAGCGCATCGAGGAGGGCGACCCCGTCCTCGTCGTCCTGGCCGCCGCGGACCGGGACCCGGAGCGGTTCGCCGACCCGGACGTGCTGGACCTCTCCCGCCGCGACAACCAGCACCTCGGATACGGCCACGGCATCCACTACTGCCTCGGCGCCCCGCTCGCCCGCCTGGAGGGCCAGACCGCGCTCGCCACGCTCCTCACCCGCCTCCCGGACCTCCGGCTGGCCGCGGATCCGGCCGAGCTGCGGTGGCGCGGCGGTCTCATCATGCGCGGGCTGCGCACTCTGCCGGTGGAATTCGCACCGGCGGCGCCGGCGGCACCGGTAGCCCCGGGCGGACGTGACGAAACATCAGACCTGTGATCTTCACGTGATCTACGCGGCATGAACTTGTGACAAGTGATCGACTGCCGATACGTTCACCCATCAACGCGGCGGGGAATCACGCCGCGTCGGTCACTGCTGTCTCGCGAAAGGTCTCCGTATGCTCTCCGGGAACGGTCGGCACCGTCGCCCCCGCCAGGCTCCGGCTCTCCTCGTGGCGGCCGGAGTGACCGGCTCCGCCATCGCGATCCCCCTCCTCGGGGCCTCCGGCGCCAGCGCGGCCGACGGCACGACCTGGGACCGGGTCGCGGACTGCGAGACCGGCGGCGCGTGGAGCCAGAACAGCGGCAACGGCTACTACGGCGGTCTGCAGTTGTCCCAGGAGGACTGGGAGAACCACGGCGGTCTCGACTACGCCGCGAGCGCCGACCTGGCCAGCCGCTCCCAGCAGATAGCCGTGGCCGAGAGAGTCCTCGCCGACCAGGGGGTCGGCGCGTGGCGCACCTGCGGCCTGCTCTCCGGCCTGGAGCAGGGCAAGGGGACGGGGTCATCCGAATCATCGGACTCGTCCGACTCGTCCGACTCGTCCGGCGAAGTGGACTCGCCCGGTTTGCTCGACTCGCTCGGTTCGTCCCCTTCGGGCGACGCGTCCCCGTCCCCCTCGTCGTCGGCTGACGGGTCGTCGGACGCGAAGGGCAAGGGCGCCGATCCGGACAAGTCGCCCGAATCAGGATCGTCGCAGGGCCGCCAGTCCGACGACTCCTCGCCGGCCCCCTCCGAGAGTGGCGCGTCCGACACGTCGCGGTCCGCGGGCGGCTCCTCGAAGTCGGCCGACACCGGCTCCGGTCGCCACCGCGGCCCCAGCGCCGACGAGACGCAGGGCGCCGAGGACGGCCGTACGGGTGAGTCGGCGGGACGTCACGCCTCGCGCGGTGACGACAGCTCCCGTGAGGCCTCCGAGGGTGCCTACATCGTGGGTGTCGGCGACAGCCTCTGGTCCATCGCCGACTCCCTTGAGGTCAGCGGCGGATGGCACGCGCTCTACGAGGGCAACGAGAAGGCCGTCGGCGCCGACCCGGACCTCATCCTCCCCGGTGAGAAGCTCACGGTCGAGGGCGAAGCGGACGAGAAGTAGCGGTTCGGGCAGTGCGGAAACCGGGGCGGAAGTCGCCCCGAAACCGCGCGAGTTAGCGTCCTGATTCGCGACTGATGTCCTGTTTGGGGCCCGTGAGAGATAGATCTCAGAAGCCCTGATCGTCTTTGAAATTCCGTCGATCGCGTGTCTACGGTCGTGACCGCTCGCCACCGCGAGCCCCGGCTGCCGCAACGCCGAATCCTGCCAGCGGCCGCACGGGAACAGTCGTCGCGTCAAGCGCCGTAGGCAGGAGCGGGGGACCCAAGGTAGGTGCCCGACCGGCAGGTTGTGCCGGAAGGGCTTGGGGTGAAGCCGTGTCCCGGGAGGGACGCGGCCGGGCAACTCAACCGGCCCGAACCCGACAGCTCACCTCGCAGGCGTCGGTGAGGGGATCCATCCATGCTGTTTTCCGGCAAGGGCAAGCACCGTCGTCCGTCCAAGGCCACCCGCGCCGCCGCGCTCGCCGGTGTCACCGGTGTCGCCATCGCCGCCCCGCTGATGGCGGCCGGCAACGCCTCCGCCGCCACCGCCTCCGAGTGGGACGCCGTCGCCCAGTGCGAGTCCGGCGGCAACTGGTCCATCAACACCGGCAACGGCTACTACGGCGGTCTGCAGTTCTCCGCCTCCACCTGGGCCGCGTACGGCGGCACCCAGTACGCCTCCACCGCCGACCAGGCCAGCAAGGACCAGCAGATCCAGGTCGCCGAGAAGGTCCTGGCGAGCCAGGGCAAGGGCGCCTGGCCGGTCTGCGGCAAGGGCCTGTCGAGCGCCGGCTACACCGGCAGCGGTTCCTCCAGCGACTCCGGCAGCTCCGCGCAGAGCCAGCAGAGCCAGCAGAGCACCGAGTCCCGCGAGACCCAGGAGCAGCCGGCCTCCCGCTCCGACGAGCGCCCGGCGGCCAAGAAGACCGTCACCACCCCGACCGGCAAGAAGGTCAAGAAGGGTGACGGCGAGTACAAGGTCGTCAAGGGTGACACCCTCAGCTCGATCGCCGCGGACCAGAAGGTCAAGGGCGGCTGGGAGAAGCTGTTCGAGCTGAACAAGGACATCGTCGAGGACGCCAACCTCATCTACCCGGGCCAGCAGCTGCACCTGAAGTAAGCAGCGGCCCACGCCGGACCCCGCGGGGTCCGGCCCACCCGGACCCCCGGGTCCACGGGCTCCCCGCCCCGGTGCGTCACCCCCCGTACGCACCGGGGCGGGGTTTTTTCGGCAACGGGCTTTGTTCCGTTCGGAAACAATTTACGCTCGGTTCTGTCCATGGGGTGGGCGACCCGGTGGCCGATCGCCCCGGGCCGGTTAGGCTCATGTCGCGAGCCACCGGGCCCGCACCTCGCCGGGTCCGCGCGACCCGCGTACCGCGTCACATCAAGAAGGAGATGCTCGTGCCGTCCATCGACGTCGTCGTAGCCCGGGAAATCCTGGACTCCCGAGGCAACCCCACGGTCGAGGTCGAGGTCGGCCTCGACGACGGCAGCACCGGTCGTGCCGCCGTCCCGTCCGGCGCCTCCACGGGCGCCTTCGAGGCCATCGAGCTCCGCGACGGCGACTCGAACCGCTACCTCGGCAAGGGCGTGGAGAAGGCCGTCCTCGCCGTCATCGAGCAGATCGGCCCGGAGCTGGTCGGCTATGACGCCACCGAGCAGCGCCTGATCGACCAGGCGATGTTCGACCTGGACGCCACCGACAACAAGGGCTCCCTCGGCGCCAACGCCATCCTCGGCGTCTCGCTCGCCGTCGCCCACGCCGCCTCCGAGGCCAGCGACCTGCCGCTGTTCCGCTACCTGGGCGGCCCCAACGCGCACCTGCTGCCGGTGCCGATGATGAACATCCTGAACGGCGGCTCGCACGCCGACTCCAACGTGGACATCCAGGAGTTCATGATCGCCCCGATCGGCGCGGAGTCCTTCTCCGAGGCCCTGCGCTGGGGCGCCGAGGTCTACCACACGCTGAAGAAGGTCCTGAAGAGCAAGGGCCTGGCCACCGGCCTCGGCGACGAGGGTGGCTTCGCCCCGAACCTCGGCTCCAACCGCGAGGCCCTCGACCTCATCCTCGAGGCCATCAAGGAAGCCGGCTACACCCCCGGCGAGCAGATCGCCCTGGCCCTCGACGTCGCCGCCTCCGAGTTCTACAAGGACGGCTCCTACACCTTCGAGGGCAAGACCCGCTCCGCCGCCGAGATGACCGAGTACTACGCGGAGCTCGTCGACGCGTACCCGCTCGTCTCCATCGAGGACCCGCTGTTCGAGGACGACTGGGAGGGCTGGAAGACCATCACCGCCAAGCTCGGTGACAAGGTCCAGCTCGTCGGCGACGACCTGTTCGTCACCAACCCCGAGCGCCTCGCCCGCGGCATCGAGGAGGGCGCGGCCAACGCGCTGCTCGTGAAGGTGAACCAGATCGGTTCCCTCACCGAGACCCTGGACGCCGTCGAGCTGGCCCAGCGCAACGGCTTCAAGTGCATGATGTCCCACCGCTCCGGCGAGACCGAGGACGTCACCATCGCCGACCTGGCCGTCGCCACCAACTGCGGCCAGATCAAGACCGGCGCCCCGGCCCGCTCCGAGCGCGTCGCCAAGTACAACCAGCTGCTGCGCATCGAGGAGATCCTCGACGACGCCGCGGTCTACGCCGGCCGCAGCGCCTTCCCGCGGTTTCGCTCTGCGAACCAGTAAGCACGGCAAGGGCTGAACCCGGCGGGTCAAGCCTGAGCCAGTCGTACGTACGTCCCCGTACCCGGTCCCGTACCGTGTCCGGGGACGTACGCGCGTAGGACGGTGGAGCGGGAGGCGGACAGATGGCCGTGAAGGACCGGGACCGGTTCTCCACCGCGACCAGGATCCGGTTGCTCGGAGAGCAGACCGCGGCCCGGGTCTACCGTTCCCAGACCAGGCGCCAGGCCCGCCGCTCGCGGCTGACCGGCCGGGCCGCGCTGCTCGCCCTGGTGATGTGCTCGCTGATCGTGGCCCTGGCCTACCCGATGCGGGAGTACGTCTCGCAGCGCGCCGAGATCGACGACCTGCAGCGCGAACAGCGGCAGGCCCGCGAGCGCGTCGAGCGGCTGCGCGACCTGAAGGCGCGCTGGCAGGACGACGCGTACGCCGAGCAGCAGATCCGGCAGCGGTTGCACTACGTGATGCCGGGGGAGACGGGCTTCATCGTCGTCGACCCGCACGCGGCGCGGCAGTCGCGCACCGACCTGGGGGCGGCCGACCGCCCCTGGTACACCAACGTCTGGGACGGGGTCGACAAGGCCGACGCCGCCGACCGGTGACCCGAGCCCCAGCCAGTGACCTGAACCCAGAGAAAGACAGCCTGAAGACAGTCATGGAAACGCCCCCGCCGACCACCCCGCGCACCGAGCCGACCGACGCCGACGTCGAGGCCTTCAAGCAGCAGCTCGGTCGGCCCCCGCGCGGCCTGCGCGCGATCGCGCACCGCTGCCCGTGCGGACAGCCCGACGTCGTCGAGACGGCCCCCCGCCTGCCCGACGGCACGCCCTTCCCCACGCTGTACTACCTGACGTGCCCGAAGGCGAACTCGGCCATCGGCACGCTGGAGGCCAACGGCGTGATGAAGGAGATGACCGAGCGGCTCGGCTCGGACCCGGAGCTGGCCGCCGCCTACCGTGCCGCGCACGAGGACTACATCCGGCGCCGTGACGAGATCGAGGAGCTGAAGAACTTCCCGAGCGCGGGCGGCATGCCGGACCGGGTGAAGTGCCTGCACGTCCTGGTGGCGCACTCGCTGGCCGCGGGGCCGGGGGTGAACCCGCTGGGCGACGAGGCGCTGGCGATGCTGCCGGAGTGGTGGCGCAAGGGCACCTGTGTGACGACCGCCGAGGAGGACGCCCAGTGACCCGTGTCGCCGCCGTGGACTGCGGTACGAACTCCATCCGGCTGCTGGTCGCCGAGGCCGACCCGCGGACGGGAGAGCTGACCGACCTGGACCGCCGGATGATGGTCGTGCGGCTCGGGCAGGGCGTCGACCGCACCGGCCGGCTCGCCCCCGAGGCGCTGGAGCGGACCTTCGCGGCGTGCCGCGAGTACGCCGCGATCATCAAGGAGCACGGCGCCGAGCGGCTGCGGTTCGTGGCGACGTCGGCCTCCCGGGACGCCGAGAACCGGGACGAGTTCGTCCGCGGCGTGCTGGACATCCTGGGCGTGGAGCCCGAGGTGATCACCGGGGACCAGGAGGCCGAGTTCTCCTTCACCGGCGCCACCAAGGAGCTCGCCGGGGACGACCGCCTCCCCAGGCCTTACCTGGTCGTGGACATCGGCGGCGGCTCGACCGAGTTCGTCGTGGGCGACGACCACGTCCGGGCGGCCCGTTCGGTGGACGTCGGCTGTGTCCGCATGACCGAGCGGCACCTGGTCCGGGACGGCGTGGTGAGCGACCCGCCCTCCGAGGAGCGGATCGCGGCGATGCGGGCCGACATCGAGGCGGCCCTCGACCTGGCCGAGCAGACGGTTCCGCTGCGCGAGGCGCGCACCCTGGTGGGCCTGGCCGGCTCCGTGACGACGGTGTCGGCGATCGCGCAGGGGCTGCCGGGGTACGACTCGCAGGCCATCCACCACTCCCGCGTCTCCTACGACCGGGTCCGCGAGATCACCGAGTGGCTGCTGCGCTCCACGCACGCCGAGCGGGCGGCCGTGCCCTCCATGCATCCGGGCCGGGTCGACGTGATCGGGGCGGGCGCCCTCGTCCTGCTGGCGATCATGGAGCGGATCGGGGCACGGGAGGTCGTGGTGAGCGAGCACGACATCCTCGACGGCATCGCGTGGTCGGTGGCGTAGCCCGCTTCTGAGCAGGCATGGATCACGAATGAGCGTCGCCCGGGGGGTCTGGCGGACCTCCCGGCGACGGCCCGTCGGAAAAGTTCGTGAAGTTCTTCACAAGGAATTCGGCCCTCCCGGGCGACGAGAGGGGCCTCGTTGACCCGTCCGGGGGCTGAACGGCCCTTTGAACATGTTCAGAAGCATGGTATGGAGGTGCCCGGGAGGGTGCTCCGGGCGGTGCTCGCGGAGTGCCTCACGGAGGCTCCCGCGGCGCAGAGAGGCAGCTCACGCGGCCTTGACATCGGTCCGGGGTGCATAAACGGGCCCGATTGTCACCATGACATGGATCACGCGGGCCGCGGAGGATAGCACACACCCCACCCAAGCTTGTGAAGGGGCGCACGAGCCACCCCCCTGAGGCGGGTGGATACTCGATGGCATGAGCACCACGGAGCGTCCCAGGATCCTCGTAGTAGGCGGTGGGTACGTAGGCCTGTACGCAGCTCGGCGCATCCAGAAGAAGATGCGCTACGGCGAGGCGACCGTCACGGTCGTCGACCCCCGGTCGTACATGACCTACCAGCCCTTCCTCCCCGAAGCCGCCGCCGGCAACATCTCCCCGCGCCACGTCGTCGTCCCGCTGCGACGCGTGCTGCCCAAGGCGGAGGTGCTGACCGGCCGGGTCACCACCATCGACCAGGACCGCAAGGTCGCCACGGTCTCCCCGCTGGTCGGCGAGGCCTACGAGCTGCCCTTCGACTACCTGGTGATCGCGCTCGGCGCGGTCTCCCGCACCTTCCCGATCCCCGGCCTCGCCGAGCAGGGCATCGGCATGAAGGGCGTCGAGGAGGCCATCGGCCTGCGCAACCACGTCCTCGAGCAGCTCGACAAGGCCGACTCCACCACCGACGAGGAGATCCGCCGCAAGGCGCTCACCTTCGTCTTCGTGGGCGGCGGGTTCGCCGGTGCCGAGACCATCGGCGAGGTCGAGGACATGGCCCGCGACGCGGCGCAGTACTACAAGAACGTGTCCCGTGAGGACATGCGCTTCATCCTGGTCGACGCCGCCGACAAGATCCTCCCCGAGGTCGGCCCCAAGCTCGGCAAGTACGGCAAGGAGCACCTCGAGGGCCGCGGCGTCGAGGTCTACCTGTCCACCTCCATGGACTCCTGCGTCGACGGCCACGTGGTGCTGAAGAACGGCCTCGAGGTCGACTCCAACACCATCGTGTGGACCGCCGGCGTCAAGCCCAACCCGGCCCTGGCCCGCTACGGCCTGCCGCTGGGCCCCCGCGGTCACGTCGACTGCGAGCCGACCCTCCAGGTCAAGGGCACCGACTACATCTGGGCCGCCGGCGACAACGCCCAGGTCCCGGACCTCGTCGGCCGCAAGGCGGGCAACGAGAACGCCTGGTGCCCGCCGAACGCCCAGCACGCGCTGCGCCAGGCCAAGGTCCTCGGCGACAACGTGGTCTCCGGCATGCGGGGCTTCCCGCAGAAGGAGTACAGCCACGCCAACAAGGGCGCCGTGGCCGGCCTCGGGCTCCACAAGGGCGTCGCGATGATCGTCATGGGCAAGATGAAGATCAAGCTCAAGGGCCGTCTCGCCTGGTACATGCACCGTGGCTACCACGGTCTGGCGATGCCGACCTGGAACCGCAAGATCCGCGTCTTCGCCGACTGGACCCTCGGCATGTTCCTCAAGCGCGAGGTCGTCTCGCTCGGCGCCATCGAAACGCCGCGCGAGGAGTTCTACGAGGCCGCCAAGCCGGCTCCGGTCGCCGCCGCGCCGAAGGAGAAGACCGAGGAGAAGGCCAAGGCCTCCTGATCTCCGGTCGGTCGTCCGCCTGACGAAGGGCCTCCCGCCATCCGTGGTGCGGGAGGCCCTTCGGCGTGCCGGAACCCCACCACCGAGCGCGCCGGCCTTCCCTCCCTGCCCGTGGGCACTCCGTCGTCCGGCCCGCTGCCCTTCGGCCCGCTGCCCTTCGGCTCGCCGCTCTTCGGCCCTCCGTCAAGTCCCTCGGCACGCTGCTCTTCGGCCGCTGCTCTTCGGCCCTCCGTCAAGTCCCTCGGCACGCTGCCCTTCGGCTCTCCGTCGTCCGGCTCGCTGCCCTTCGGCTTGCTGGCACGCTGTTCTTCGGCGGGCAGTGCGTCCGCACGTCGGGCCGTCGCGTCCGGGTGGGCGAAGGGGCGTTTTTGCCCAGACATGACGCGTGCCGGGGACTGCGCCGAAGCCCCGCAGGTGTTTTCGTGGTGTCGGACATTCCGGTATTCCCCTCCCCAAGCTCTGGACTTCGCGTGAGCAGGGGACACCCCTATCGGAGGTGTACACCATGGCAGACGCCGCGCCGCGGCTGCAGGGCCTCTTCACACAGTTGCTGGGAGCACCGCTCCCGGTGCGCATCCGCGCCTGGGACGGTTCGCAGTCCGGGCCCCCGGGTGCGCCGACCCTGGTCGTACGCAACCGCCGCGCGCTGCGCCGCCTGCTGTGGAAGCCGGGCGAACTGGGCCTGGCCCGCGCCTGGGTGGCGGGGGACCTCGACATCGAGGGCGACCTCTACACGACCCTCGATCTGCTCGCCGGACTCGTCTGGGAGCGCGGCGAGGACGCCCGCACCCTCGTCCAGGCCCTGCGCGACCCGGAGGTGCGCGCCGCCGTCCGCGGCCTGGTCAGGCTCGCCGGGCCCCCGCTGCCGCCCGCACCGCCCCGCGAGGAGACCCGCAACCCCCGCCGCCACCTGCACACCAAGCGCACCGACCGACGCGCCATCAGCCACCACTACGACGTCGGCAACGACTTCTACGAGATCGTCCTCGGCCCGTCCATGGTGTACTCCTGCGCCTACTGGCCCACCCCGGACAGCACTCTCGAACAGGCCCAGCGGGACAAGCTCGAACTGGTCTGCCGCAAGCTCGGACTGAGACCCGGCCTGCGGCTGCTCGACGTCGGCTGCGGCTGGGGCTCGATGGCCGTTCACGCGGCCCGCGAGCACGGCGTGCGCGTCGTCGGCGTCACGCTCTCCCAGGAGCAGGCCGCCTACGCCCGCAAGCGCGTCGCCGACGAGGGTCTCACCGACCGGGTCGAGATCCGCGTCCAGGACTACCGCGACGTCCGGGACGGCCCTTACGACGCCATCTCCTCCATCGGCATGGCCGAACACGTCGGCTCCGAGCGGTACCTGGAGTATGCCGCCGACCTGTACGACCTGCTCAAGCCCGGCGGGCGGCTCCTGAACCACCAGATCGCCCGCCGCCCGCAGGGGGACGAGACGGCGTACAGCGTCGACGCCTTCATCGACTCCTACGTCTTCCCCGACGGCGAACTCCAGCCGATCGGGGCCACCGTGGCCCAGTTGGAGCGCGCCGGGTTCGAGGTGCGTGACGTGGAGGCGATCCGCGAGCACTACGCCCTCACCCTGCGCCGGTGGGTGTCCCGTCTGGAAGCCGACTGGGGGCGGGCCGTGCGGCTGACGTCCCCGGGCCGTGCCCGCGTCTGGCGCCTGTACATGGCGGCCTCCGCCCTGGCCTTCGAACGCAACCGCATCGGCGTCAACCAGGTCCTGGCCGTCCGCACCCCGGATCCGGGCGCCTCCGGGATGCCGTTGCGGGCCCGCACCTGGGGCGCGCCCGGCCAGGGCTGACCCGGGCACGAGCGGAAGGGCCGGGCTCCCCGTGACGGGGAACCCGGCCCTTCGGCGTGCCGCGGAGCGGCGAGGTCACTCGGCCTTGATCGCGTTCAGCATGTTCAGCCGCGCGGCGTTGCGGGCCGGCCACATCGCGGCCAGGACACCGACCAGACCGGCCAGCACCAGGAAGATCCCGATCCGGTCCCAGGGCAGGACCAGCGCGTACCCCGGGATCTGGTCCGCGAAGGTCTCGCCGATCGCCCAGCCGAGGAAGGCCCCGAGCCCGATGCCGACGACCGCGCCGAACACCGAGATGACGACGGCCTCCAGCCGGACCATCCGCTTCACCCGGCGCCGGTCCAGGCCGATGGCGCGGAGCATGCCGATCTCCTGCTGCCGTTCGAAGACCGACATCGCGAGGGTGTTGACCACGCCCAGCACCGCGATGATCAGCGCCATCGCCAGCAGGCCGTACATGACGTTCAGCAGGGTGTTGATGGCGCCGCCGAACTCGTTGCGGATGTCCTGCCGGTCCATCACGGTGATCGCGGGGTTGTCGCCGAGCGCGTCGATGAGGACCTTCTCGTTCGCCGCGGTCTGGCCGCCGTCGACCTTCACGAAGATCTGCCGGATGTACGGCTTCGCCTCGTGCCGCTCCACGATCTCGCGGTCGACGAGGACGGGGGAGAGGAACTCGCTGTCCTTGTAGACGGCACCGACGGTCAGCGTGGTCTTCTTCTCGTCGGCGAAGGTGAAGGGGATGCTGTCGCCGGGCTTCCAGCCCTTGCTCCTGGCCGTCTTCTCGGCGACCGCGATCTGCCCCTTGGCGAGCGAGTCGACGCTGCCGTCGACGACGTCGACGTTCAGGACCCGCTGGATGTCGCCCGGGGTGACCGCGGAGGCGGACACGTAGTCGCCGCCGGCCTGGAGGTAGGCGTCCTGCTGCGGTGAGACGGCCGAGACGCCCTTGGCCTTCTCCAGCGCCGACAGCGCGGACCGGTCGAGGTCACCGCCGTTGGCCATCGAGACCATGTAGTCGGCCTTGATGTTGTCGGTGGTCATCTTGTCGATGGCCGTGCCGACCGTGATGCCGAGCACCGACAGGCCGGTCACCAGCGTCAGCCCGATGGCCAGCGCCGAGGCGGTGGCGCCGGTGCGGCGCGGGTTGCGGACGGCGTTCTGCCCGGCCAGCTTGCCGGCCACCCCGAAGGGGCCGACGAGCAGCGGACGGACGAGCGCGATCACGGGCCGGGACAGCAGCGGAATCAGGATGATCACGCCGATCAGCGCGAGGAAGGCGCCCGCCCCGATGTACATGCGGCCGTCGTCGCCACCGGTCGAGGCACCCGCCATGATCCCCGCCGCACCGAGGGCGGTGACGGCCGCGCCGATGGAGTTGCGCAGCACCAGCGACTTGGTGGTGGCCACCGCGTGGACGCTGTTCATGGCGGCCACCGGCGGGATCTTCGCGGCCCGGCGGCCGGGCAGCCAGGCGGCGAACGTCGTGATCAGCACGCCCACCGCGAACGCCGCGAGCACCGGCGTGGCGGACAGGACCAGCGGACCGCCCGGCATCTTCATGTCGAACGCGGCCATGCCGGAGCGCAGTGCGACGGCCAGGCCGATACCGAGGACGAAACCGACGGCCGAGGCGACCAGACCCACCAGCGCGGCCTCGGCGAGCACCGAGCGGGTGATCTGCCTGCGGGACGCGCCGACGGCGCGCATCAGGGCGATCTCCTTGGTGCGCTGGGCGACCAGCATCGTGAAGGTGTTGGAGATCAGGAAGATCCCGACGAAGAGCGCGATGCCCGCGAAGCCGAGCAGGACCTGCTTGAGGTTGCCCATGCCCTGCTCGATCTGCTCGGCCTGCTCGTCGGCGAGCGCCTTGCCCGTCTGGGCCTCGGCCGTCTCGGGCAGCAGCGGCTTGACGGCGTCCAGGATCCTCGCGTCGTCGGCCCCGGAGGCGGCGGTGACGGTGACGCTCTCGAAGTAGCCCGGCTTGAGGTACTGCTTCTGGGCGACGGCGGTGTCGAAGAGGACGAGGCTGCCGCCGGCGTTGACGGCACCGTCCTCGGTGGTGAACACGCCGCTGAGGGTGTACTCCTTCACCGGGCCGTTGGTCGCGACGCGCACCCGGTCGCCGACCTTGTACTCGCCCTTGGCCGCGGAGTCCTCGTCCAGGGCGATCTGGTCGTCCTTCACCGGGCCGGAGCCGTCGGTGAACGTGTAGGCGGCGTCCTTGCCGTCCTTGCCGGGGGCGAAGTTGGAGCCCTTGTTGGACCAGCCGACGCCGATCAGCTTCCCGTCGGGGTCGGCGACCCCGGCGAAGCCCTCGACCCGGCCGTACACCCCGGCGACGCCGTCCACCGCGGAGATCCTGTCGAGGACCTTGCCGGACAGTCCCGGCTCCTGCTCGGGGTCGTCCGGGTCGGCGTGCGAGGAGACGGAGACGGCGACGTCGTCGTAGCTCTTCGCCGACTGGTTGCGGAAGGCGCTGGAGAGGGTGTCGGCGAAGACCAGGGTGCCGGAGACGAATGCGACGCCGAGCATCACGGCGAGCACGGTCATCAGGAGCCGGGCCTTGTGTGCGAGCACATTGCGCAAGGCGGTACGGAACATGGGTTCTTCTTCTCAGTCCTGTCGGTCCTGACGGGGGATCAGCTGGTGCGGCCCTTGGCGTCGAACGCCTTCATGCGGTCGAGCACGGAGTCGGCCGTCGGCCCGTGCATCTCGTCGACGATCCGGCCGTCCGCCAGGAAGATCACCCGGTCCGCGTAGGCGGCGGCCACCGGGTCGTGCGTCACCATCACCACCGTCTGGCCCATCTCCCGCACGGAGTTGCGCAGGAAGCCCAGCACCTCGGCGCCCGAGCGCGAGTCGAGGTTTCCGGTGGGCTCGTCACCGAAGATGATCTCGGGCCGGGAGGCCAGCGCCCGGGCCACCGCGACGCGCTGCTGCTGACCGCCGGACAGTTGCGCCGGCCGGTGGCCGAGCCGGTCCGCCAGGCCGACCATGCGGATGACGGAGTCCACCCACTGCTTGTCCGGCTTGCGCCCCGCGATGTCCATCGGAAGGGTGATGTTCTCCAGGGCCGTGAGGGTCGGCAGCAGGTTGAACGCCTGGAAGATGAAGCCGATCTTGTCCCGGCGCAGCTTGGTCAGCTGCTTGTCCTTCAGCGAGCCGAGCTCGGTGTCGCCGATGCGCACCGACCCCGAGGAGAAGGTGTCGAGTCCGGCGACGCAGTGCATCAGGGTGGACTTGCCGGAGCCGGACGGGCCCATGATCGCGGTGAACTCGGCCTGCCGGAAGTCGACGGAGACGCGGTCCAGGGCGACCACCTGGGTCTCACCCTGCCCGTAGATCTTCGACAGATCCGTGGCGCGCGCGGCCGCTGCGGTGGCCCGGTCGGTGAGGGAGGCGGTGGTCACGGGATGACTCTCCTGTCGGACGACGGTGAGGGGGAAGGACGTGTTCCATCGTCCGGGTCCCTCGCCGCCGTGTAGTCACCCGTTGTTCCGGTTCCGAAGGCCGACTGCAGTCTGACCGCGCGGGGGAGTCTCATACCTGGGGATGACGAACACCCCTGAGAGGCCCCGGTGTCGGGAATGGATGCGTCCGGGTGTCGAGAACAGGTGGAGTGCCCTCGTTCGGGCGGTGAAATTCCGTCATTCCGCATACGCCGCCGACCGCCGCGCGCAAGGCTATTGGCAAGTGCGGATGGTGCGTTCCGTGTGCTGATGCACCCTCAGACGTCAATAAAATAAGACAACATCGGTCCACGCTTCCGCTGTTCGGGGGACCCGTCCGGATAGTCTCGGAACCTCGATGCGGAGCCCACGGCCTGCCCGGATGGTGGAATGCAGACACGGCGAGCTTAAACCTCGCTGCCCCTTCGCGGGCGTGCCGGTTCGAGTCCGGCTCCGGGCACCATCCGATCCCTGTGTGGTCCATTGAAGAGTTCACGGCGCGCCCGTTGACAGCGGTCGCATGCCGTCGGAGACTCGCAGGCACGTGGTGAAAGAAATTTCACCTGACGAACGCGTCGTCGCCCGGCGCGCGCTGTCGCCACCCGGCGCACGTGGAGGAGAAGAGGTCGTCCGATGCGCACCACCGTCGGCATCATCGGAGCGGGTCCCGCCGGCCTCCTCCTCGCCCGGCTGCTCCACAACGCCGGCATCGACTCGGTCGTCCTGGAGAGCCGCGACCGCCCCTACGTCGAACGGCGGCAGCGCGCCGGAATCCTGGAGCAGGGCACGACGGACGTGCTGCGGGCGGCCGGCGCCGGGGAGCGCCTGGACCGCGAGGGGCTGCGCCACGACGGCATCGAGCTCCGCTTCGACCGCAGGCGCCACCGCGTCGACTTCCCCGCCCTCACCGGCGGGCGGTCCGTGACGGTCTACGCCCAGACCGAGGTCTGCAAGGACCTCATCGCCCTCCAGGTGCGCGAGGGCGGTCCCCTGCTCTTCGAGGCCGAGGCGCTGGCCGTGGAGGACGCCGGCACCGAGGCCCCGCGGATCCGCTTCCGGCACGAGGGCCGCGAGGACGTCCTGAAGTGCTCCTACGTCGTCGGCTGCGACGGCTTCTGGGGCGTGGCCCGCAAGGCGATCCCCGCCGAACTGACCCGGGTCTTCGAACGGACGTACCCCTTCGGGTGGCTCGGCATCCTCGCCGACGTGCCGCCCTCCCACGACGAGCTCGTCTACGCCCGCCACGATCGCGGCTTCGCCCTGCTGTCCATGAGATCCCCGTCCGTCTCCCGCCTCTACCTCCAGGTGCCCGACGGCACCGACGCAGAGGCGTGGTCCGACGAGGAGATCTGGGACGAGCTGGAACGCCGGTTCGAGACCGCCGACGACTGGCGCCTGGAGCGCGGCCCGATCACCCAGAAGTCGGTCACGCCCATGCGCTCCTACGTCCACGAGCCCATGCGCCACGGCAGCCTCTTCCTCGCCGGCGACGCGGCGCACATCGTCCCGCCCACCGGCGCCAAGGGCCTCAACCTCGCCGTCGGCGACGTCGTGACCTTCGCACGGGCCCTGACACACCAGCAGGAGACCGGATCGGCGGAGCTGCTCGACGCCTACTCCGCGACCTGCCTGCGCCGGGTCTGGCAGGCCGAGCGGTTCTCCTACGACATGACGAGCCTGCTGCACCGCGCACCCGGCGCGACGCCCTTCGAGGACCGGCTCCAGCTCGCCCGGCTGGAGCGGATCGCGAGCTCCCGCGCCGCCGAGACGGACCTGGCGGAGGCGTACACGGGCTTCCCCTTCGGCTGATCCTGCTCACGCCCCGCCGCCGGTGAGCGGGCGCCCCCCTCCGGTGAGGGGAATCACCCCGCCACGTAGCGTGTTGCGGAGCATGACGAGGGAAAGATCCTCCCCAAGCAGTAGGGTCATTCCTTTGCCTACCTATTACTCTTGAGCCAAGGCCACGCCTGGTGGCCATGGAGGAGTGAAATGAGGAGCAGAAACCCGGTCTTCTCGCGACGGGGGTTCAGCCGCGACAACGGCTACGCGGGCTTCAACACCGCGCCGCAGGCCGGGGGTCCCGCTGTCGCCACCCAGGGCAACCCGTACGCCCAGCCGACGGGCAACCCGTACGCGCAGAACCCGTACGCGCAGAACCCTTACGCCCAGCAGGACCTGCAGTACGGCGCGCCGCCGCAGGCTCCGGCCACCACCGGCCGGATGACCATCGACGACGTCGTCCTGCGCACGGCGAGCACGCTCGGCGTGCTCATCCTCACCGCGGCGCTCTCCTGGGCCCTGCTGCCGATCGACGACGCCAACATCGGCCGGAGCTACGGCATCGGTATCGGCGCCGCCCTGATCGGCATGGTCCTGGCGTTCGTGCAGTCCTTCAAGCGCAAGGCCTCGCCCGCGCTGATCCTGACGTACGCCGCGTTCGAGGGTGTGTTCCTCGGCGTCGTCTCCAACATCGTCGACAACCGCATCGCCGACGGTGCGGCCATGCAGGCCGTGATCGGCACCATGGCGGTCTTCGCCGGTGTGCTGATCGCGTACAAGGCCGGCTGGATCCGCGTCAACCGCCGCTTCTACGGCTTCGTGATGGCGGCCGCGCTCGGCTTCATCCTGCTGATGACCGTGAACCTGCTGTTCGCGGTGTTCGGCGGCGGTGACGGCCTCGGCTTCCGCAGCGGTGCCCTCGGCGTCGTCTTCGGCGTCATCGGCATCATCCTCGGTGCCTGCTTCCTCGCCCTGGACTTCAAGCAGGTCGAGGACGGCATCGCCTACGGCGCCCCGCGCGAGGAGGCCTGGCTCGCGGCCTTCGGCCTCACGCTGACGCTGGTGTGGATCTACCTGGAGTTCCTGAGGCTCCTGTCCATCCTGAACAGCAGCGACTAGTCCTCGACGGTCGTAGCGCGAAGGGCCCCGGCTTCGGCCGGGGCCCTTCGTCGTCGGGGGGAGGACGCGCGCCTAGACGAGTTTGCGCGCGGCCCTCCTCAGGTCGTACTCGTGGACGATCGCCTTGGCGTGACCGTAAGCGAGGTTGTGTTCGTGCCGGAGCCAGCTGACCTTTTCCTCGAAGCGGAAGAGCGCCGGGCCTTCGTCGACGGTGCGCAACCAGTCGGAGATCTCACGACCGGTGCAGTGCGGGATGCGGGCGAGCATGTTGCGATGGGTCTCTTCGGAGAAGACTTGGGACATCGGCGCCTCCGGACGCTGGGATGTAAGCCGGTCCTTCAGGTCACGGTGCCTGAGTGTTCGCCCGTTGGCAACAGTCCCGGTGCGACGCGTACGCTCGCGGCGTGGTTGATACGACGCCTCTGAGCCGTGCGGTGGAGCACTTCGCCGATCGATTGAGGGCCGCGCCCCAAAGCCGGTTGCAGCGGGGCGCTGCCGCCGAGGCCCTGGAGCTGGCCCGTGAGTTGGCCCGGAGGGCGCAGGTCCTCGAGGAGCCGGGCGCGGAGCCCCGGGAGATGCCGGATGCGGGGATGTTTGCTGCCGCGGATCAGATCACCGTGGCCGGACATGACCTGGCGGTTGTGCTGGCCGGTGATGCCGACGTCGGTGAGGCGGTGCGGCTGGTGGAGGAAGCGCAGAAGCGGGCGGGTGTCTGAGCTTCGTCCGCGGGTGCGGGTCGTCCGTGGCTTGTCGCGCAGTTCCCCGCGCCCCTGACGGGGCGCTCCACCACCGGGCGTTCCCCTACAGGGACGCGATGACGCGGTCCGCCAGGATGTAGACGTTCTCCTCGCCGCATTCGAACGTGAGGGTGTACGCGCCCGAGATGCCGGAGCCGCCCAGGAGGACCGGAGTGGCGCCCGCGCGCAGGGCCGTGGCGAGGTGCTCCGCCGTCTCCCGGTGGCCCGGGGTCATGCACAGGGTCGTGCCGTCGGCGAAGACGTAGACGTCCAGGGTGCCCAGCGGGCCGGGACGGACGTCCGTCAGCTCCACGCGGGCCGAGGCCAGCTCCTCCAGGGTGGCGACCGTGCGCTCGTGGTCGTTCACGACCGGCGACTGGGCCGGTACGAAGTCCGGGTGGGAGGGGTGGCGACGGCGGGCCGCGGCCAGCTCCGGGGACTCGCCGAGCGGCTCCTCGGTGTCCGCGCCGTGCTCGGACACCGGCTCCAGACCCGCGAAATCGGCCTGCCGGGGCAGGAACAGGTCGTGGTCGGGCAGGCCCAGCATCGGGGGCGCGTCGGAGGCGTCACGGGCCTCCTGGGCGGCCCAGAACGCCCGCGCCTCGGCCAGCTCGCGCTCCCGCTCCTCGGCGAGCGCGGCCGCCACCGCGGCCCGTATCTCATCGGTGTCGGCAGTGGTGCGGGCGGCGGGCAGCAGCGCACGGGTGGTGGCGGCGCGGCTCTCGGCCAGCGCGGTGTGCAGGGCCGCGACCTGTCGGCGCAGCTGCAGGACGGTGCGCAGGACGGCGACGCCCACGGCTCCCGTGGCGGCCGTGGTGACCAGCAACGCGATCGGCATGGCGCTCACTGACGTACTCCCGGTTCAAAGTCGACCCCCGACTTCCTACATCAGCTTGAAGGGCGGACTAACCAGCTGTCAGTGCGTAACGTCACGAAACGGACAGGGCTTCGGTGTCGGGGGAGGGGGTGTGGCTACTGTGACCTGCTCTTCTTCCCTGGCGCAGGGAGATAGGTCACATCCTGGGGGAGATTGGATCACAAAACAGCCCAGAACCCTGGTGTTTCCAGGGTTCCGGGCCGGGAGCTCACAGCGGGTGCTATGGTGACTACGGCATGTCGCTCAGCTGAGGCGCTCGATGACCATGGCCATGCCCTGGCCGCCGCCGACGCACATCGTCTCCAGGCCGAACTGCTTGTCGTGGAACTGGAGGGAGTTGATGAGCGTGGTGGTGATGCGGGCGCCGGTCATGCCGAAGGGGTGGCCGACGGCGATGGCGCCGCCGTTGACGTTCAGCTTCTCCAGCGGGATGCCCAGGTCGCGGTAGGAGGGGATCACCTGCGCGGCGAACGCCTCGTTGATCTCGGCCAGGTCGATGTCGCCGATGGTCAGGCCGGCGCGCTTCAGCGCCTGGTTGGTCGCCTCGACCGGGCCGAGGCCCATGATCTCGGGGGAGAGGCCGGAGACACCCGTCGACACGATGCGGGCGAGCGGGGTCAGGCCCAGCTCGCGGGCCTTGGTGTCGGACATGATCACGAGAGCGGCGGCGCCGTCGTTCAGCGGGCAGCAGTTGGCGGCCGTGACCATGCCGTCGGGGCGGAACACCGGCTTCAGGCCCTGCACGCCCTCCAGAGTGACGCCGGCGCGGGGGCCGTCGTCCTTGGCGACGACGGTGCCGTCGGGCAGGGTCACCGGGGTGATCTCGCGCTCCCAGAAGCCGTTCTTGATGGCTTCCTCGGCGAGGTTCTGCGAGCGGACGCCGAACTCGTCCATGTCCTGACGGGTGACGCCCTTGGAGCGGGCCAGGTTCTCGGCGGTCTGGCCCATCGCGATGTACGGGTCGGGCAGCAGGCCGTCCTCGCGCGGGTCGTGCCAGGTCGAGCCCTCGGACTCGGCGACCGCGGCGGTCCGGGCCTCGGCGTCGGCGAACAGCGGGTTGTGCGTGTCCGGGAGGCTGTCGGAGTTGCCCTTGACGTAACGGGAGACCGTCTCGACGCCGGCCGAGATGAACACGTCGCCCTCACCGGCCTTGATGGCGTGCAGGGCCATCCGGGAGGTCTGCAGGGAGGAGGAGCAGTACCGGGTGACGGTGCAGCCCGGCAGGTGGTCCATGCCCATCTGCACGGCGACGACGCGGCCGAGGTTGTGGCCCTGCTCGCCGCCGGGCAGGCCGCAGCCGAGCATCAGGTCGTCGATGTCCCTCGGGTCCAGCTCGGGGACCTTGGCCAGGGCGGCCTGGATGATCGTGGCGGTCAGGTCGTCCGGCCGCACGTCCTTCAGGGAGCCCTTGAAGGCGCGGCCGATGGGGGAGCGGGCGGCTGAGACGATCACGGCTTCGGGCATCACGGCTCCAGGGGCGTACCGGGTGGTCTGGCAGGGCTGACTGGGAAGTTACCGCTACGTATGGGCTGGGTCACGGGTGTCGCGGTGTGACCCTGACCGCAGTTTCCAAGCGCTTGCTTTGCGTTGCTTCCCCCGCGGAAGCGCTTGCACTGCGTCGCTTCCCCGGCGCGGCCCTCGGCTCCCTCCTCAGCTCGACGGCGTCGCGGGCGCCGGCTCCTGCTCGGGTACCCGCCGGCGCCGCCGCCTCTTCAGCAGGGCCCAGGGGCCGCGCGGCCCGCTCGGCATCGCCGCCGCGACCTCCGTGCCCGCCTCCGAGGCGGCCTCCGCCGCGGCCCGTGCCACCGGCAGGAAGCCCTCGCGGCGGGAGGCGTCCGGGCGCTCCTCCTCGGCGGGCCACAGGCCCAGGGAGGCGCAGACGGTCGGCAGGACCGCCATCGCCGCCGTCGCATAGCCCTCCGCGGAGGGGTGGTAGCTGTCCGGGCCGAACAGCTCGCGCGGGTTCTCGGCGAACTCGGGGCCCAGCAGGTCACCCAGCGACACCGTGCGCCCGCCCTGTTCGACGACTCCGATCGTCTGGGCGGCCGCCAGCTGGCGTGAGGCCCGCCGGGCCAGCCAGCGCAACGGCTGCCGCACCGGCTCGATCGTGCCCAGGTCGGGGCAGGTGCCGACCACGACCTCCGCACCGGCCGTGCGCAGCCGCCGGACCGCCGAGGACAGACAGCGCACCGAGCGGGTCGCCGGCATGCGGTGGGTGACGTCGTTCGCCCCGACCATGATCACGCAGATGTCCGGCACGGGGCCGGGAGCGGCCAGCACCAGGGCCACCTGCCGGTCCAGGTCGTCCGAACAGGCCCCCGGGGTCGCCACCGTGCGCAGCTCCACCGGGCGCTCCGCCAGCGCCGCGAGCCCCGACGCCAGCAGCGCCCCCGGCGTCTGCCCGCCCCGGTGCACGCCCTGGCCGGCCGCCGTGGAGTCACCCAGCATCGTCAGCCTCAGCGGTGTCCCGCCCGGACCGGCGTACGTACGGCCGTACAGCCCGTCCGCGTGCGGTACCCGAGGAGACGTGCCGTTGCCCACCCGGCGCCGCGCCAGCTGCACCTCGGCCAGTACCAGCCCCAGTGCGGCCGCCCCGGCCAGACCGACCCCGCCGCCGCCATAAGCCGCGCCGGCCGCGATCCGCCGGGCCACCCTCGCCCTCGACATGCTCGTCATGCGTCGCCGCCACCTCCTCGAACCCGTACACCCAGTGCTTGCCCCGTACAGCCCGTCGTCCAATCGCAACCGGCAGTGAACGACCGTCACGGACCACGGGGAGGTCATAGGCTGGCGGCACCATCAGGATCACTTCTTTGCGGCATCCGGAGACAACGGTGCAATTCCACGACTCGATGATCAGCCTCGTCGGCAACACCCCGCTGGTGAAGCTCAACAACGTGACCAAGGGCATCAGGGCGACCGTCCTGGCCAAGGTGGAGTACTTCAACCCCGGCGGTTCGGTGAAGGACCGCATCGCCCTGCGCATGATCGAGGCGGCGGAGGAGAGCGGCGCTCTCAAGCCCGGCGGCACGATCGTCGAGCCGACCAGCGGCAACACCGGCGTCGGGCTCGCCATCGTGGCGCAGCAGAAGGGGTACAAGTGCATCTTCGTGTGCCCCGACAAGGTCAGCACCGACAAGATCAACGTGCTGCGCGCCTACGGTGCCGAGGTCGTGGTCTGCCCGACGGCCGTCGACCCCGAGCACCCGGACTCGTACTACAACGTCTCCGACCGGCTGGTCCGGGAGACGCCGGGCGCCTGGAAGCCCGACCAGTACTCCAACCCCAACAACCCGCTCTCCCACTACCACTCCACGGGCCCCGAGCTGTGGGACCAGACGGAGGGGAAGATCAGCCACTTCGTGGCGGGCGTGGGCACCGGCGGCACCATCTCCGGCACCGGCCGCTACCTCAAGGAGGTCAGCGACGGCAAGGTCAAGGTCATCGGCGCGGACCCGGAGGGCTCCGTCTACTCCGGCGGCTCCGGCCGGCCCTACCTCGTCGAGGGCGTCGGTGAGGACTTCTGGCCGACCGCCTACGACCGGACCGTCGCGGACGAGATCGTCGCCGTGTCCGACAAGGACTCCTTCCAGATGACCCGCCGCCTCGCCAAGGAGGAGGGCCTGCTGGTCGGCGGCTCCTGCGGCATGGCGGTCGTCGCGGCGCTGGAGGTCGCCGCGCGGCTCGGCGAGGACGACGTCGTGGTGGTGCTGCTGCCGGACAGCGGCCGCGGCTACCTCAGCAAGATCTTCAACGACGAGTGGATGGCCGACTACGGCTTCCTGGACGACACGGGCACGAGCGCCCGCGTCGGCGACGTCCTGAACGACAAGGAGGGCGACCGCATGCCCTCCCTCGTCCACATGCACCCGGAGGAGACGGTCGGTCAGGCCATCGAGGTGCTCCGCGAGTACGGCGTCTCGCAGATGCCCGTCGTCAAGCCCGGCGCCGGCCACCCCGACGTGATGGCGGCCGAGGTCGTCGGCTCCGTCGTCGAACGCGAGCTGCTGGACGCGCTGTTCAGCAAGAACGCCTCGCTGGAGGACCCGCTGGAGAAGCACATGTCCGCGCCCCTGCCCCAGGTCGGCTCCGGCGAGCCGGTCGCGGACCTGATGGCCGTGCTGGGCAAGGCGGACGCGGCGATCGTCCTCGTCGAGGGCAAGCCGACCGGTGTGGTCAGCCGCCAGGACCTGCTGTCCTTCCTCGCCCGCACGGGGAAGTGACGGCCGGCCTCCGGTGAACCGCCCGTGAACCGGGCGATGTACGGCATCCGCGATCTTCGCGGACTTCGCGCAACCGGTACGCGGGTGTCACGTTCGCGCAGCACCCGCTTAACACGCGTCCTGCACATTGGTGGATGTCGGCAAGGGCGATGGGGGTACCTCCCAGGCGTTCAGCACTGGGGGAGGCTCCCCGCCCGAACCGGCGCCGAACGGCGTCGACGGACCTCCGGAGCGGCTCCCGGACCTCCACGGACGCCATGGACGCGCACGCCCGGCCCTGACCGGGCCCGCGTCCCTCGCGGGGACCGCCGTCGTCCCGCCCCCCGTTCACGGGGGTGCGGCGGTCCCCGCGCACCCACCTCACCCGGCGTCAGCCCGCCCCGCTGGTCGCCCAGCTCCCCAGCAGCGCCAGGCGCTCCGCCGTCTCCGAACCCGGTTCCGGCGTGTACGCCACGATCGTCTGGTCCGGTGCGGCCGGGACCGTCAGGGTCTCGTACGGGAGGGTCAGCAGACCCGCGACCGGATGCCGCAGCAGCTTCACGCCGTGGTCGCAGGGCTTGACCAGGTGGTCGGCCCACAGGTGACGGAACCGCTCGCTGGCCCGGGACAGTTCGGCGACGAGCTCCGCCGTGGCCCGGTCGCCGGGGTGGTGGCCGGCCTGCAGCCGCAGATGCGCGACCATCTGCTCGGTGACGCCGTCCCAGTCCGGGTAGAGCTCGCGCGCGTCCGGATCGAGGAACAGACGCCGCGGCAGGCTGAGGTCCCCCGGGCCGTCGAAGCCGAGCACGGCGCCGGCGAGGGCGTTCCAGGCGAGCACCTCCATCCGGTGGTCCAGGACGTAGGCCGGGCTGCGGTCCATGCCGTCCAGCAGCAGCCGCACACCCGGCCGCACCCGGGACGCGGCCGGGTCGGGCCCGTCCTGCCGACGGGGCCGGGCCACGGCCCGCAGGTACGCCTGCTCGGCCCCGTCCAGCCGCAGCACCCGCGCGATCGCGTCCAGCACGGCGTCCGACACGCCCCCGGACCTGGTGCGGGTCGGGTCCCCGGGGCCCCGGGACTGTTCGAGGCGGACGTAGTAGTCGACGCTCACCCCGGCCAGCTGCGCCACCTCCTCGCGGCGCAGGCCCGGGACGCGGCGGCGGCCGTACGACGGCAGCCCCACCTCCTCCGGCCGGATCCGGGCGCGGCGCGAGCGCAGGAAGTCTCCCAGTTCTCCGTCCATGGGCCCGAGCCTAGGCCGTCCGGGCCCGGCGAACCTGGTACCGGCAGACCCAGGAAAAGCGCATCCCTGGGTAGGGCGCCCGAAGCCGCCGAGGGTGGTGTCCGAGGCCGGGGAGACGCCCCGGCCGCCACCGAAGGGGTATCCCATGTCGTACGACAACCTGGCCGGCCGCACCGCCGTCGTCACCGGAGCCGCGAGCGGGATCGGCGAGGCCGTCGCCGTGCTGCTGGCCGCTCAGGGCGCCCGGGTGGCGCTGGTGGCCCGGCGCGCGGAACGGCTGACGGCGATCGCCGGGAAGATCCGGGCCGACGGCGGGCAGGCCCTGGTGGTCGCCGCCGACGTCACCGACGAGACGTCCGTCACGGACGCCGCCGACCGCGTCCACGCCGAGTACGGGACCGTCGACCTGGTCGTGAACTGCGCCGGCGTGATGCTGCCGCACCCCTTCGACGCCCGGCGCGCCGACGAGTGGCAGCGGATGCTCGACACCAACGTCGCCGGGGTGCTGCGCATGATCGGCGCCTTCACCGGCGACCTGGTGGACGCCGCAGCGAGCGGCCGTACGGCCGACATCGTCAACATCTCGTCCATCGCCGCGCACGTCAGCTTCCCGAACTACGCGGTGTACGGCGCGACCAAGGCGGCCGTGACCTATCTGTCGGAGGCCCTGCGCGGGGAGTTCGGGCCCCGGGACGTCCGGGTCACCAACATCGAGCCCGGTTTCGTCGAGAGCGAGCTGCGCACCCACATCGCCGACGCGGAACTGTCCCGGCAGGTCGAGGGCATGCTCGACGCGGTGGGCGCGCTGTCCGCCGAGGAGCTGGCCGACCTGGTGGCCTACGTGACGAGCCGGCCGCGCCGGGTCAATCTGCGGCAGATCGTCGCGCTGCCCACCCGGCAGGTCTGACAGGGGGCGGGGAGGCGCTCAGTCCTGCCAGTCACCGCTCTGGGAGGGCTCCCGCCGGCGTCCGAAGAGGTTCGGGTTGCTGCGGGCCGCCTGGACGAGGTTGACGCCGACGATGCCCGCCCAGGCGACCAGCATGCCGGGCAGGCGGGCCACGCCCCCGCCGATCGCGGACAGCGGCACCGCGAGGACCAGGGAGACGATCCCGAAACCGAACCGCTCGCCCCAGGTGTCGGTGGCCCGCGGCGCCCGCGCGTCCCGGGCCGTCTGCATCTGCTGCTCGGCGAGCTGCCGCCGCACCCTGCGTTCCACCGCGCTGTCGATGCGCTGGTCGACCTTTTCCAGGAACGACTCGACCAGCGCCGACTCGTACTCCTCGCCGAGGTCCCTGCGGGCGTGCAGGGTGGCGTCGAGTTCCTTCTTCAGTTCGGTGTCCCGCGCGTCCATTCCCGTCATGCGCCCCACGGTAGAAAGCGCCGCCGCCGCCCGCACTGGGGTTAGCCCCCCTGTTCCCCCAGGGGCCTGCCGGTCCCGGCCCGGCCGCCCACCGGTCCGGCTTGCCGCCCTGCATATGCTCATGCAGAATCCTCAGCTACTGAATAGGCGAGGGGGAGCACGTCATGAGCGTGACCGACAGCCCTGCCGCGCGGCTGCAGGCCCTGTTCGAGGGCCACCGGCTGACGCCGACCCAGCGGCGCATCGCGCACAGCATGGTGCGACGCGCCGCCGACGTGCCGTTCCTGTCGAGCGTGGAACTCGCCGAACTGGCCGGGGTCAGTCAGCCGTCCGTGACCCGTTTCGCCGTCGCCCTCGGCTTCGACGGCTACCCGGCCCTGCGCCGCCACCTGCGCGAGGTCGCCCCCGCCGAACCGGCCGAGGAGGCCGGGGTCCACAACGAGTACCAGCAGGCCGTCGAGGCCGAGATCGCGAACCTGCGGCACCTTGCGGAGGCGCTGGCCGACCCCGCGCCCGTGCAGCGCGCGGGGCGTCTCCTCGCGGCCTCCCGCCCGCTCCTCGTCCTGGGTCTGCGGGCGGCCGCCGCCCAGGCACACGGCTTCGCCTACTTCGCCGCCAAGGTCCACCCCGACGTACGGCTGCTCGGCGAGGGCGGCACGATGCTCCAGGACCGCATCGACGCCGCCGTCCGGGCCGGGGCGAGCGCACTGCTCTGTTTCGCCCTGCCCCGGCATCCCCGCGAGGTCGTCGACACCCTCGGCTACGCCAGGGAGGCCGGGCTGACCGTCGTCACGGTCGCCGACTCCGCCTTCGCACCCGTCGCCAAGGTGTCCGACCTGCTGCTGCCCGCCGCCGTCGGCACCGGCCTCGCCTTCGACACGGCCTGTGCGCCGATGCTGCTCGGCCGGGTCCTGCTGGAGGCCATGTGCGACGACCTGCCCCAGGCGCAGTCCCGTCTGGAGGAGTTCGACGCGAAGGCCGCGGCGCGGGGCCTGTTCGTCGACTGAACCGCACCCCTCGGCTTCTCAGATTCGTCTCACATTGCGGCGCTACCCTACGGCTCCCCAAGGCTTCGGAGACCGGACGGAGGCTGGACGTGACGCGTGGAGGACAGGGACTGGCCCGGGTGGCCGTCGTCGTACGGGCGGGGGCGGCCCCGCTGTGGTGGCTGGGGGTGTTCGCGACGGGCATCGGCCTGCTCGCACCGGGTCTGACGGGGCGCCGTATCGGGGTCCTCGCCGGAGCGGCCCTCTTCGTCGTGGCGGTGGCCGTCGTGGGCGTCGGCCGCCGCAAGCGCTACGTGGCCCTGGCCGCCTCCGCGTCCCGGGCCGGCAAGCACGACGTGCTCCAGGACCGCGCGGTCACCGTGCGCAACTGGCGCCGGGCACACCGCTGGTGGCTCCTCCTCGCCTTCCTCGCCGCCCTGGGCAGCGCCTTCGCCGCCCCTGCGGCCGGGGGCATGCTCCTGGCCGGCTGCGGCGCGGGCCTGTGGCTGAAGTCGGCCTGGCTGGGCCGCCGGGAGCGGGACGCCGACGCACTGCTGTGGGTCCGCGTGGACTGGCTGCGCGGCGGAGCGGCCCACCCGACGGGCAAGCGGGTGAAGGCCTACCGCAGCACGGGCATCGCGGCGGGAGACGCCGCCCCGGGAGGCGCCCGAAAGAAAACACCAGCCCTCGTCTGACCGCCCGCTTCCCCGCCCCCTCAGGGGCGCGGGGAACGGCGCGACAAGCCAGAACGCACCCGCAGCCGGGGGCCCTGGGCGAACCCCCGGCTCGCGTCCCCTCAGGGGCGCGGGGAACGGCGCGACAAGCCACGACGCACCCGCAGCCGGGAAACTACGGAACCCCCCACGGCGCTCGCGTCAACGCATCGGCCTGCGCCCCACCCGACTCCGCGACGACCTCCTCGACCGTCTGCGCCGGCCGCACCACCGCGAACCTCCCGCCCGGCCCGAACCCGTACACCCCGGGCCGGACCAGCGAGTTGTACCCGTAGTGGTGCGCGAAGTAGTACGCCCCGGTGTCCAGCGCCGCCGCGTAGTCCCCCTGCTCCAGCAGCGGCAGGGACCGCCCCCGCGCCAGCAGGTCCCCCGCGAAACAGGCCGGCCCCGCGACGTCCTGCACCACCTCCGGCCCGTCCTTCGGCCGCCCCTTCGCGTCGTACGCGGCGATCCGCAACGGCCAGCTCTCCGGCGCGTACACCGTCCGCGCGGCCACCTGCACCCCGGCGTGCGTCACCGCCACGGCCCGCCCGCCGGAGGCCTTCGCGTACTCGACCCGCGCCACCACCGTCCCGTGCTTCGCCAGCAGTGACCGTCCGAACTCGGTGACCAGCCCGTACCGTCCGTCGAACAGCCCCGGTACCTCCTCGGCCAGCAGCCGCGCGTACCGCGCGTACGTCGGGGCCGTCTCCTCCGACGCGAAGTTCACCGGCAGGCCGCCGCCGATGTCGAGCGTGTCGATCTGCCGCCGCCCGGCCCGCCGGTTGATCTCCTCCGCCAGCGCGTACGTCTCCGCCACGCCCCGGGCCATCAGGGCCAGGGGGACGCCCTGGGACCCGGTGTGCGTGTGCAGCCGGGTCAGCCACGGCCGATCCAGACAGGTCTGGACGACCCACTCCCGGGCGCCCTCGTCGCGCAGTGCCACCCCGAACTTCGAGGTGGCCGTCGCCGTCGACAGCGCCTCGATGGAACCCCCGCCCACCTGCGGATTCACCCGAATTCCCACGGGAGAGCGGCTCGTCCGCGACCGCATGAGGGAGTCCACGCGGTCCAGCTCCTGCGGATTGTCCGCGTTGACGGCGATGCCCAGGGCCAGCGCCTCACGCAGCTCGGCCGTCGTCTTCGCGGGCGAGTCCAGCACCGTCATGTCCGACGGCACCCCCGCGGCCCGCGCCAGCGCCAGCTCACCCGGACTCGCGACCTCCGCCCCCACGCCCTCCTCGCGCAGCAGCCGCAGGACCGGCACCAGCGGGGTCGCCTTCACCGCGAAGGCGTGCAGCAGGGGCGTGCCCGGCGCCACCACCGCCTCGAACGCCGCCCGCAGCTCCGCCGCCGATTCCCGGATGCCGGTGACGTCCAGCAGCCCGACCACGGGACTGTCCGGCCCGAGCAGCCCCTGCTCGACGGCGGCCCGCACCGCCTCGTCCCGCCGGGCCGCCCGCCCGGCCCCGCTGTCGCCCGTCTCTTCCGTCTCGATGTGTGCGCCCATGCATCCAGCCAAACATCCACGGCGCCGCCGCGCCGACGCCCCCACGTATTGACTAGCTCTATTCATGAGTCCAGGATGTGAATAGAAGCAGCAACATTCCGCCGGGAGCACCCACCAGGAGGCAGACCATGTCAGGACCCCGCCCCGTCCGAGCGCCGCGCGGCACGGAACCGAGCGCCCTGGGATGGCAGCAGGAAGCCGCCCTGCGGATGCTGCAGAACAACCTCGACCCCGAGGTCGCCGAGCACCCCGACAAGCTCGTCGTCTACGGCGGCACCGGCAAGGCCGCGCGCGACTGGCGCTCCTTCGACGCCATGGTGCGCACCCTGAAGGGCCTCAAGCAGGACGAGACCATGCTGGTCCAGTCCGGTCGGCCCGTCGGCGTCATGCAGACCCACGAGTGGGCCCCGCGCGTCCTCATCGCCAACTCCAACCTCGTCGGCGACTGGGCCAACTGGGAGGAGTTCCGCCGCCTCGAACACCTCGGCCTGACCATGTACGGCCAGATGACCGCGGGCTCCTGGATCTACATCGGCACCCAGGGCATCCTCCAGGGCACCTACGAGACCTTCGCCGCCGTCGCCGCGAAGAAGTTCGGCGGGAGCCTGGCCGGCACCATCACCCTGACCGCCGGCCTCGGCGGCATGGGCGGCGCGCAGCCGCTCGCCGTGACGATGAACGACGGCGTCGCGATCTGCATCGACTGCGACCCGCGCGCCATCGAGCGCCGCATCGAGCACCGCTACCTCGACGTGAGGGCCGACTCCCTCGACCACGCCCTGAAGCTGGCGACCGAGGCGCGCGACGCCCGCCGCCCCCTGTCCATCGGCGTCCTCGGCAACGCCGCCGAACTGCTCCCGCAGCTGCTCGCCATGGGCGCGCCCATCGACATCGTCACCGACCAGACCTCCGCCCACGACCCGCTGGCCTACCTGCCCCTGGGCACCGCCTTCGAGGACATGGCCGACGCCGCCGCGAAGGACCCGGCCGGCTTCACCACGCGAGCCCGCGAGTCCATGGCCCGGCACGTGGAGGCCATGGTCGGCTTCATGGACGCCGGCGCCGAGGTCTTCGACTACGGCAACTCCATCCGCGGCGAGGCCCAGCTCGCGGGCTACGACCGGGCGTTCGCCTTCCCCGGCTTCGTCCCCGCCTACATCCGCCCGCTGTTCTGCGAGGGCAAGGGCCCCTTCCGCTGGGCCGCCCTGTCCGGCGAGGCCTCCGACATCGCCAGGACCGACAAGGCGATCCTCGACCTCTTCCCGGAGAACGAGTCCCTGGCCCGCTGGATCAAGATGGCCGGCGAACGCGTCCACTTCCAGGGCCTGCCCGCCCGCATCTGCTGGCTCGGCTACGGCGAGCGCGACAAGGCCGGCGAGCGGTTCAACGACATGGTCGCGAGCGGGGAGCTGGCCGCGCCGGTCGTCATCGGCCGCGACCACCTCGACTGCGGCTCCGTCGCCTCCCCCTATCGCGAGACCGAGGCCATGCTCGACGGATCCGACGCGATCGCCGACTGGCCGCTGCTGAACGCCATGGTGAACGTCGCCTCCGGGGCGTCCTGGGTGTCGATCCACCACGGCGGCGGCGTCGGCATGGGCCGGTCCATCCACGCGGGCCAGGTGACCGTGGCCGACGGCACGGCACTCGCGGGTGAGAAGATCCGCCGGGTGCTCACCAACGACCCGGGCATGGGCGTCATCCGGCATGTCGACGCCGGGTACGACATCGCCGAGTCGGTGGCGGGGGAGCGGGGCGTCCGCGTCCCCATGCGCGAGGGTGAAGACGCGTGACCTTCCACAGCATGTGGGCGGAGCTGCTGCCGGTCGGCCGCAGCTCCGCGTCCGGCGGCTACCGCCGCTTCGCCTGGACGGACGCCGACACCGACTGCCGGGCCTGGTTCGAAGAGCAGGCCACGGCCCGCGGGCTGCGCTACGAGCGCGACCGGAACGGCAACCAGTGGGCCTGGCTCGGGGACCCCGCCGAGGGCGACGCCGTCGTCACCGGATCACACCTGGACTCGGTGCCCGACGGCGGCGCCTTCGACGGCCCCCTGGGCGTCGTGTCCGCGTTCGCCGCCCTGGACGAGCTGCGCGGCCGGGACGCCCGCTTCGAGCGGCCCCTCGCCATCGTGAACTTCGGTGACGAGGAGGGCGCCCGGTTCGGGCTCGCCTGCGTCGGGTCCCGGCTCACCGCCGGGCAGCTCACCCGCGAACAGGCGCACCGGCTCACCGACGGCGACGGCGTGACCCTGCCCCGGGCCATGGAGGCGGCCGGATACGACCCGGACGCCATCGGCCCGGACCCCGAACGGCTCGCCCGCATCGGCGCCTTCGTCGAGCTGCACGTCGAACAGGGCCGCGCCCTAGACCTGTCCGGCGACCGGGTCGGCATCGCCAGCGCCATCTGGCCGCACGGCCGCTGGCGGTTCGACTTCCGCGGCGAGGCCAACCACGCCGGCACCACCCGCCTCGCCGACCGCCACGACCCCATGCTGTCCTACGCCGAGACCGTCCTCGCCGCCCGCCGCGAGGCCGAACTCGCCGGGGCCGTCGCCACCTTCGGCAAGATCGCCGTCGAGCCCAACGGCGTCAACGCCATCCCCTCCCTGGTGCGCGGCTGGCTCGACTCCCGGGCCGAGGACCAGGCGAGCCTCGACACCGTCGTCGGCGGCATCGAGAAGGCGGCCCGGAGCTACGCGGACGCGCACGGCGTCGACCTCGACATCGTCCGTGAGTCCTTCACCCCCGTCGTCGAGTTCGACCATGCCCTGCGCGACGAACTGGCCCGCATCCTCGGCACGGACACCGACCTCACGGTCCCCGTCCTCGGCACCGGCGCCGGCCACGACGCCGGAATCCTGTCCGGGAGCATCCCGACCGCCATGCTGTTCGTGCGCAACCCCACCGGCGTCTCCCACTCCCCGGCCGAGTCCGCGAGCGAGGACGACTGCGTGGCCGGGGTGCTCGCACTCGCCGACGTACTGGAAGGACTGGCGTGCAGGTGACGACAGCAGCCCCGCGGACGTACTGGCTGGAGCACGCCTGGCTCGGCACGCATGTGGAACCGGGAGTGGTCCTGGGGGTCGCCGACGGCCGCGTCACCGCCGTCCGCACCGGCGTCCCCGCCCCGCCCCCCGCCGCCGAGGTCCTGCGCGGGCTGACCCTGCCCGGCCTGGCCAACGCCCACAGCCACGCCTTCCACCGCGCCCTGCGCGGCACGGTCCAGGTCGGCTCCGGCACCTTCTGGACCTGGCGTGAGGTCATGTACGCCACGGCCGCCCGCCTCACCCCGGACCGCTACCACGCCCTCGCCCGCGCGGTGTACGCCGAGATGGCGCTGGCCGGCATCACGGCCGTCGGCGAGTTCCACTACGTCCACCACGCCCCCGGCGGCACCCCCTACGCCGACCCCAACGCGATGGGCGAGGCCCTCATCGCGGCAGCCGCCGACGCCGGGATCCGCATCACCCTCCTCGACACCGCCTACCTCTCCTCCGGCTTCGGACAACCGCCCACCGCCCACCAGCTCCGCTTCTCCGACGGGGACGCCGAGGCCTGGGCGGCACGCTCTTCACTTCTCAAGGAACGGGATCACGCACGGATCGGCGCGGCGATCCACTCCGTACGGGCCGTGCCCGCCGACCAGTTGGCGACCGTCGCGCGGTGGGCCGAGGAGCGGCGGGCACCGCTCCATGTGCACCTGTCCGAACAGACCGCGGAGAACGAGGCCTGCCGGGAGATCCACGGCTGCACCCCGGCCCAGCTCCTCGCCCTGCACGGGGTCCTCGGACCGCGCACCACCGGTGTCCACAACACCCACCTCACCGCCGAGGACATCTCCCTCATCGGCGGCAGCGGCACCGGCACCTGCATGTGCCCGACGACCGAGCGGGACCTCGCGGACGGCATCGGACCGGCCGTCGCCCTGCAGAACGAGGGCTCACCGCTCAGTCTCGGCTCCGACAGCCACGCCGTGATCGACCTGCTCGAAGAGGCCCGGGCCATGGAGCTGAACGAGCGGCTGCGCACCCGTACCCGGGGTCACTGGACGGCGGCGGCCCTGCTGCGGGCGGCCTCGGAGGACGGCCACGCGGCCCTCGGCTGGGACGGGGCGGGGGTCCTGGAGGCCGGCGCGCTCGCCGACTTCACCACCCTCGCCCTCGACTCGGTCAGGACGGCAGGGCCGCTTCCGCGGCTCGGGGCCGAGACGGCCGTATTCGCCGCGTCGGCAGCGGACGTGTCGCATACGGTCGTGGCAGGGCGGCACGTCGTACGGGACGGGGTCCACCGTCTCGTACCGGATGTGCCGCGCGCCCTCGCGGACGCCGTCGAAGAGCTGCGCGGATGACCGCGGGCCGCCCGCACGCGCGGCCCGCCACCGCACCCGAACCCGCCCACACCGCCGACCAGGCCACCGAGGACGCCATGAGCAACGCGACGACCGTCAGCCCCGCCCACTCCGCGAGCACCGCCAGCACGCTCATCACCAACATCGCAGCCCTGGTCACCAACGACCCCTCCTCCGGCGACGGTTCCCCCCTGGGACTGGTCCAGGACGCGGCCGTCGTCATCGAGGGCGACCGCGTCGTGTGGACCGGTGATCAAAGCAAAGCACCCGCCACTGACAACCGGGTCGACGCCGAAGGCCGGGCGGCCCTGCCCGGCTTCGTGGACTCCCACTCCCACCTCGTCTTCGCGGGCGACCGGACGCAGGAGTTCAACGCCCGCATGTCCGGGCGGCCGTACAGCGCGGGCGGCATCCGCACCACCGTCGCGGCCACCCGGGCCGCGAGCGACGCGGAACTCGAGGCCAACGTCACCCGTTACCTCGCCGAAGCCCTCCGCCAGGGCACGACGACCTTCGAGACCAAGTCCGGCTACGGTCTGACCGTCGAGGACGAGGCCCGCGCCCTGCGGATCGCCGCCGCCCACACCGACGAGGTGACCTACCTCGGCGCCCACATCGTCCCGCCGGACCACGCCGAGGACCCGGCCGGCTACGTCGCCCTCGTCACCGGCGAGATGCTCGACGCCTGCGCCCCGCACGCCCGCTGGATCGACGTCTTCTGCGAGAAGGGCGCCTTCGACGGCGACCAGGCCCGCGCGATCCTCACCGCCGGCAAGGCGAAGGGCCTGCACCCCCGCATCCACGCCAACCAGCTGTCCTACGGCCCGGGCGTGCAGCTCGCGGTGGAACTCGACGCGGCCAGCGCCGACCACTGCACGCACCTCACCGACGCGGACGTGGACGCCCTGGCCGGCGGCCGCACGGTCGCCACCCTGCTGCCCGGCGCCGAGTTCTCCACGCGGGCCGCATGGCCGGACGCGCGGCGGCTGCTGGACGCGGGCGTCACCGTCGCGCTGTCCACGGACTGCAACCCCGGCTCGTCCTTCACCTCGTCGGTCCCGTTCTGCATCGCGCTGGCCGTACGGGACATGGGGATGACGCCGGACGAGGCCGTGTGGTCGGCCACGGCGGGCGGGGCCGCGGCCCTGCGGCGGGACGACGTCGGCCGCCTCACCCCGGGCGCGTACGCGGACCTGACGCTCCTCGACGCCCCGAGCCACGTCCACCTGGCCTACCGCCCCGGCGTCCCCCTGGTCAGCGGGGTGTGGCGACGCGGAGTGCGCGTGGTGTGAGCGCCGTCCGGTGAGAATGGGGTGTGCCGCGTCGGCGGGCGACGGGCATCACCGGAGGGCGGGGCGGATGTTGCGGCACTGGTCGGCACCACTCGTGGTGAACGTACTGCTCGGGATACCGGGCGTGGTGCCGTTCTGGCTGCTGTGGTACCTCGCGGTGAACTGGCCGCTCGCCGAAGCCGGCTGGACCGTACGGGAACCCACCGAGAACGACGGCATGGCCCTCTGGCTGGTGATCGTGGTGCCCGTCGTGGTGCTGTACGGGCTGATCTGGTGGCTCGCCAACAGGCCGCTCCGGCGCCGGACGGCACTCGCCCCGCACACCTACTGGCTGCTGAGCCTCACAGCCCCGCTGCTGCCGACCGCGGCGCTGTTCCTCCATTCCTGAAGGGCCGCCGCCACCGGTGGCACGCGCCCGGGGGCGGGCCGGTCGGCCCGCCCCCGGGGGACACGTACACCGGGGTCGAGGATCACTCCTCGACGGTCAGCCCCTTGCGCAGCCGTACCAGCGTCCGCGAGAGCAGACGCGAGACGTGCATCTGCGAGATGCCGAGCTCCTCGCCGATCTCCGACTGGGTCATGCCCGCGACGAACCGCAGGGACAGGATCTTCCGGTCGCGCGGCGGCAGTTCGGCGATCAGCGGCTTCAACGACTCGACGTACTCGATGCCTTCGAGTCCGTGGTCCTCGTAGCCGATGCGGTCCGCGAGCGCGCCCTCGGAGTCGTCCTCCTCCGGCTGGGCGTCCAGCGAGGAGGCCGTGTAGGCGTTGGAGGCGGCCATGCCCTCGACGACCTCGTCGTTGGAGATGCCGAGGCGCTCGGCCAGCTCGGCCACGGTGGGGGCGCGGTCGAGCTTCTGGGCCAGTTCGTCACCGGCCTTGGCCAGGTCGAGCCGCAGCTCCTGCAGCCGCCGCGGCACGCGCACGGACCACGAGGTGTCGCGGAAGAAACGCTTGATCTCGCCGACGATGGTCGGCATCGCGAACGTGGGGAACTCCACACCGCGGGACAGCTCGAAGCGGTCGATCGCCTTGATCAGGCCGATGGTGCCGACCTGGATGATGTCCTCCATCGGCTCGCTGCGGGAGCGGAACCGGGAGGCGGCGAACTTGACCAGCGCGAGGTTCAGTTCGACGAGCGTGTTGCGGACGTACGCGTACTCATGAGTGCCTTCCTCCAGCGTCTCCAGACGCTCGAAGAGGGTCCTGGACAGCGCCCGGGCGTCGACCGCGTCGACTTCCTCGTACGGCGGGATGTCCGGAAGTCCGGCGAGAAGGCCGTCCTGTGTGACGAGCATCTCGGCCTGCTCGATGGGATCCAGATGTTCCGCAAGGGGTGTCGACGTCGCTTTGTGGGTACGCGATCCGTCGAGCCGGGGTGACATGATGTCCTCCATCGTTCTCGGCATATGGCTGCCGGAGCCGTTAGGTGCACTGCGGTGTGCGGCGCCTCCAAAGCCGGCCGTGTCGGGTACGTGTCCTTACTAGGCCTACCCGCTTTCCGGAGCCCACCGCAAGTGCGTTCTGTGGGCATATGTCCGTTTGTGTGTACTTGTTCGGGTGTCGGACCGTGTGGGGAAGGCGTAGTGTTCGAGTGCGTCAGCAACCACTTCGACGTCGGGAGAGAGAGACGGCATGGACCGCGGGACGGTCGGCAGCGCACAGTCTGGCCGGCTTCTGGTGGAGGTGCGGGAAGAGGGCTCCAGTGCCGTCGTGACCCCGGCGGGTGAGTTGGATCACCACACCGCCGATCTGTTGCGGGAGCCACTCGAGGACTGCCTCGCCAAGGGATTCAAGCGCCTGGTCATCGACTGCACGCGCCTGGAGTTCTGCGACTCCACGGGCCTCAACGTGCTCCTCGGGGCGCGGCTGAAGGCGGAGGCCGCCGGTGGCGGCGTCGCCCTCGCCGGTATGCAGCCGGTGGTGGCGCGCGTCTTCGAGATCACGGGTGCGGATGCGGTCTTCAGCGTCCATGATTCGCTCGAGGCGGCCCTGGCCGACGAGTCGGACTGACCGGCGGTGCGTCGGCGCGCGGTGCCTCGGCGACCCCTTTGTGGCCGGTGTCCCGGTTCCGTCACGCCTTTCGTGCGGAATGCATGGGTGTTCACCCGGCCCCCCAGGGCAGGAGTCATCCTGAACCTGTCGGGCGCCGCGGTGGCAGAGCTGCCGCGAAACCGACGTACCGCGCACTGCGTGACGGACGGTGTAGTGATTTCTTTGAATCGTGAACTGGTGAATCGGTGAGGTGAAGCGCTGATGAGCACCACCCGGCCTTACCCGCCGGGCGACCGCGGGCCGGAGCCCGGCGGCGCTTCCGGGGCGTCCGAGGGTGGCGTAGCGGCGGCCGGCGCGTCCGGCGAGGGCGCGGAAGCGTCGCCCGGGGCCGCGGCGCCGCCCGGGGGCCCACAGGTGCGCCGGCTGAGCTTCCAGGACGAGAGCGGCGTCGTTCCGCTGGCTCGCGACTTCACCCGCCAGGCGCTGTACGCGTGGGGGTGGCTGCCCGCCGCCTCCGCCGACCAGCGGGCCGCCGCCGAGGACGTGCTGCTGGTCGTCTCCGAGCTGGTCACCAACGCCTGCCTGCACGCCGGGGGGCCGGACCAGCTGCGGATCAGCTGTGACAACAAGGTCATCCGCGTCGAGGTCGCCGACAAGGGCACCGGTCAGCCGGCACCCCGCACCCCGCACCGCGCGGGGCGCCCGGGCGGTCACGGCATGTTCATCGTGCAGCGGCTGTGCCTGGACTGGGGCGTCATCCGCACGCCGGGACTCTCCGGCAAGACGGTATGGGCGGAACTGGGCGCGCCTGCGTGATTCCGGGGGACCGTGTTCGGTCGGGGCCACCCGCCTGAGCTCGGCTTCCCGGCCCGCTCCGGGTACCCCCGAGGTCCCGGCCCACTGGTGTTGTCCTGGCGCGCCCGCGTGATCTCGCGCACCCGGCTCTGTTCGACAGGTCCGGGATGCGTCCGAACGGGTGATGTCCGCCCCGGGCTCCGCCGCGCAGCACCCCCATGCCTTCCCCGTTCCTCTCCCATGCCTCACTCACCGCACGCCAGGTCGGCACAGATCCGGCGTGCGCCGTCTCTTCCTTCCTCAAGGCCCCGGGCGTACCTTGACGGCCCTATCTGATAAGCCGTCAGGAACAGGAAGGGGAGCGGCACCGTGTCGTACCGGAAACGAACCGCCGCGCTCGTGTCCGCCGCGGCCCTGGCCGGCTCGGCGGTGTGGATGGCCGCCCCCGTCGCCCGGGCCGAGGTCGTCGACGTCAACTACCAGTGCAAGACGCCGATCGGCGACAAGAGTGCCGTCTCTCCCATCGACATCAAGAGCGTCGAGCGCGGCAACGGCTACCGGATCACCATGTCCTGGCAGAAGGGCGTCTCCTCCAGCCCGGTCGAACTGGGCAAGGGCGCGATGACCCCGAGCGCCACCATCGCCCTCGGCGGCGCCGACAGCGGCACCCTCTCGGTGACGGGCCCCGCCAACGACGCCGCGATCCCGGCCGACACACCGATCAAGATCAGTGACCTGAGCGGCACGTACACGCCGAAGAAGAGCGGCGAGGTCACCTTCACGGCCGGTGTCCTCACCATCACGGCACTCGGCACGACGACCACCTGCACCCCGACGAACGATCCGGCCCCGTCCCTCACCCTCGACGTCACGGCCACGAGCGGCGGCGGCACCTCGGGATCGGCCCAGGGCGGCGGCAGCGGCGGCAACGACGGCTCCGGTGCGGACACCGGCGGCGGCCTTCCGCGGACCGGCCCCGAGGACTCGGCCCTCGCCCTCGGCACCCTCGGCGGTACGGTCCTGCTCGCCGGCGCGGCGGGCACCCTGTGGCTGACCCGGCGTCACCGGGCGACTCGGGCAGGCCATTGACAGCATCGCGCCTCCTGGCGGGCGCACCGCCGAGCGCACGACCGCTGGAGCCGCCCATGCCGCTCGCCGCCCGTGTTCCCTGTCCCGATCCTCACCCCCACCCTCGCCCTCACCCTCGCCCCCACCCCCGGCCTCACCGCCGCCCTCACCACCAACCCTCTCGCCCTCTCGCACTGCCGGTTCTGCTGGCGCTGCTGCTGGTCCTCGCTGGTTCCGGGTCCGCCGGGGCCGTGGATCGGCCCGTTGTGGAGCTGTCCAAGTCCCAGGCTGGAACCGGCGGTTCGGTCACCGTGCGCGGCAGCGGCTGGCGGCCCCGGGCCCTGCTGACGCTGCTCGTGTGCGGGCAGGCCGAGCCGAAGCGGGGGGTGAGCGGCGGCACCAGCACCTGCGCCAACGCCGACGGCCGGGCCGTCACCACCGGCGCCGACGGACGTTTCCACCGCCGACTGCCCGTCGTGGAGCCACCCGTGCCGTGCCCCTGCGTGGTGCACGTGGCGACCGTGACGGGAGCCGAGGCCGAGGCCGACGCGGTCCTCCAGGTCGCCGGGCACGCGGTCGAGCCGCTCCCCGCGGAAGCGGTCGGCGGACGGCTGTCCCTGCTCGCCGACCCCCGGTTGCGCGGCTCCGGCGGCCTGCTCACCTGGTTCGGCTCACCGCCCGCCCGGACTCTCGTGGTCACCGTCGGCAACGTCGGAACGTCCCCGGTGAAGAACCCGGTCTTCCAGATCGGCACCGCACACGGCGTCTACGCCCCCGCATGGCAGGACCAGCGCTGGCGCGGCACGATCCGGCCCGGCGGCAAGGCGCGCATCGAGCTGCCCGTGGAACTCGGGGCCGGGGCGCACGGCGACTACACGGTGTCGCTGAAGTACGGCGGCAAGGTGCTTGCCGAGCACCCCTGGGGCGTGGGCCGCCCCTGGGGCGTGACCCTGTTCTGGGGCCTGGTCCTGCTGGTCGTACCGGCGGCGCTGGTGCGCGCGGGGCTGGCCGTGATCGACCACGTACGGCCCCGCCGCCCCGGCCACGCGGCCCGCCCGGCCCGGCGCCTGCCGCTGCGCGCTCCCCGCCGGGCCTCCGCCACCCCCTGGTTCGCCCCGGACGGCGATCCCCCGAGATCCAGCGGTCCATGAGCGCGGCCCGTGAGCCCGGTCCATGAGAAAGGGCCGCCGCACCCGGAGGTGTGGCGGCCCTTGTCCGCAGGAGGCCTCGCCCCGGAGGAAGCGTCCTCCAGGCGGCCTCAGGCGTCAGACCTCAGGCGTCGGGCGTGAGGCGTCGGGCGTCAGGCGGACGCGATCAGTGGACGTCGCCCATCAGCGACTTGACCTTCCTGCGGTACATGTACACCGCGAGACCGGCGAGCACGGCCAGCACCGCCTCCACGGCGACCGCACCGGTGCCGCTCAGGTCCACGCCGCCGACGGCCGGGTTGGAGAGCAGACCCGTCACCGAGTCGCCCGCCGTGACCGCGAGGAACCAGACACCCATCATCTGGCTGGCGTACTTGGCCGGGGCCATCTTCGTCGTCACGGACAGGCCGACCGGGGAGAGGCACAGCTCGCCGACGGTCTGGATCAGGTAGATGCCCACCAGCCACATCGGGCTGACCAGGGTGTCCCCGCCGGCCATGCCCAGCGGCAGCAGGAAGAAGAAGAACGAGACACCGATGAAGAACAGCGCCGCGGCGAACTTGGCGACGGTGCTCGGCTCCTTGCCCTTGCGGTTCAGCCACAGCCAGACCCAGGCGAAGACCGGGGCCAGCGCCATGATGAACACCGGGTTCAGCGACTGGTACCAGGAGGACGGGAAGTCGAAGCCGAGCAGCGAGCCGGAGGCCTTCGTCTCACCGAACGCCTGGACCGTGGAGCCGCCCTGGTCGTAGATCATCCAGAACGCGGCGGCCGCGACGAAGAACCAGATGTAGCCGGTCATCTTCGACTGCTCGACCGTGCTGAGCTCCTTGTCCCGCTTGATGCGGACGAGCACGCCGGCCGGGATGACCAGGCCGATGACCGTCAGCGGGATCATGGCCCAGTTCAGGGTGAAGTGGCCGGTGAACACGACGACGCCGTAGAAGACGGTCGCGACGATCAGCCACAGCAGGCCCTTGCGGAGCCAGGACGCGCGCTCCTCGGCCGCCAGCGGCTTGGGGACGACGTTGCTCTGCGGGCTGAGGTTCCGGGTGCCGATGAGGAACGCGGCGAGACCGATGCCCATGCCGACCGCGGCCAGGCCGAAGCCGAGGTGCCAGCTCACCTGCTGGCCGACGGTGCCGATGATCAGCGGCGCGAAGAAGGCACCCATGTTGATGCCCATGTAGAAGATCGTGAAGCCGCCGTCACGGCGCGGGTCGTCCGGACCGTCGTAGAGGTGGCCGACCATCGTGGAGATGTTGGCCTTCAGCAGGCCCGAGCCCAGGGCCACCAGCGCCAGACCGGCGAAGAAGGGGGCCTGGCCGCCGGGCAGGGCCAGCACCAGGTGGCCCGCCATGATCGTGACGGCCGCGATCGCCACCGTCTTGCGCGGACCCCAGACGCGGTCACCGAGCCAGCCGCCGGGCATGGCGAGCAGGTACACCATCGACAGGTACACCGAGTAGATCGCCGTGGTCGTGGCGAGGTCCATGCCCAGACCGCCGCCCATGCTGCCCTTCTTGGCGTCCGGACCGCCGGAGAGCAGGTACACGACGAGCAGGGCCCGCATGCCGTAGAAGCTGAATCGCTCCCACATCTCGGTCATGAACAGAGTGGCCAGTCCGCGGGGGTGGCCGAAGAAGGTCTTCTCGGCACCGGGGGTGCCCGGTCGGGCCGAGTCCTTCGTCAGGCTGGACGCCATGGTCGTTCCTTGCTGCTCGGGACGCGCCCCGCATGCAGCGGTGGTGCGCCCGGTGGGGGTTGCCGGCACCGGCGGGTACGGCCGTCCGCCCGACGCCTTCGGGGGTTCGCTCCGGGTCACGGAGCGATGGGCGGTCGCCACCGGGATCCACGCCTCTACGCGCGTCGCCGCACGTACGAGGCCCGGCCACAGGTCGTTACACATCGGGGCCGGCGGGAACCGGCCCGCACACAAAAGAGACCTCCAGGGCAAACAGCCTCCGAAGGTCGCCGTGGTGCTACAGGCGTTGATTCACCATACGGCAGGACACCGCCCCATATGGAAGGACTTGAGACACGGATCACAGGTTTCGACGGAACCGCACACCCGTTTCCAAGGTCCTTACCAGGATCCCACCTCGCAGGCAGAGGTCTGTACCTATACCTCCGGCACGTAAGAGCCGCGTGTGCCGACGGTAAGAATCAAGGATCCGGTCACACCCCAGCTCAGGGCGCCGCAGGTCTACCATCACCTCATGACCCGTGTACTGCTCGCCGAGGACGATGCGTCCATCTCGGAGCCGCTGGCCCGTGCTCTGCGCCGGGAGGGCTACGAGGTCGAGGTCCGTGAGGACGGGCCCACCGCTCTCGACGCCGGACTGCAGGGTGGTGTCGACCTGGTCGTGCTCGACCTCGGGCTGCCCGGCATGGACGGTCTGGAGGTGGCCCGCCGTCTGCGGGGCGAAGGCCACGCCATCCCCATCCTCATCCTGACCGCGCGCGCCGACGAGGTGGACACCGTCGTCGGGCTCGACGCGGGCGCCGACGACTACGTCACCAAGCCGTTCCGGCTCGCCGAGCTGCTCGCCCGGGTGCGGGCGCTGCTGCGGCGCGGTGTCTCGGAGCCGCAGCAGCCGCCCGCCACGCACGGCGTGCGCATCGACGTCGAGTCGCACCGCGCCTGGATGGGCGAGGAGGAGCTCCAGCTCACCGCCAAGGAGTTCGACCTGCTGCGGGTGCTGGTGCGCGACGCGGGCCGGGTCGTCACCCGCGACCAGCTGATGCGCGAGGTCTGGGACACCACGTGGTGGTCCTCGACCAAGACCCTCGACATGCACATCTCCTGGCTGCGCAAGAAGCTCGGCGACGACGCGGCCAACCCCCGCTACATCGCCACCGTGCGCGGTGTGGGTTTCCGTTTCGAGAAGAGCTGAGCCGCGAGGCGGGCTCGGGTAACAGGACATGCGTCGCCGACTGATCCAGTCCACGCTCGCCGTGGTGCTCGTCGTGATCGCCGTCTTCGGCGTCTCCCTCGTCATCGTCGAGACCCGGACGATCAGCAACAGCGCCCAGGAGCGGGTGGAGTCCGAGGCGGTCCGGCTGGCCAGCATCGTCGACAGCCGGCTCTTCGGGTCCCAGCAGGTCGACGCGGAGGTGCTGCGCGAGCAGGTCACACAGGACCGCTACTACGCGGTGATCCGCATCCCCGGCGAGGCGCCCATCGAGGTCGGCGACCGGCCGGACGGTGACGTCATCAGCGCGACCGCGCCCGGTGAGGAGGGCGAGACGGTCACCGTCCAGGAACCGCGCTCCTCGGTCACCCGTGAGGTCGGCCGCACCCTGCTGATCATCGCGCTGGTGGCGCTGCTGGCGGTGGTGGCCGCGGTGCTGCTGGCCGTCCGCCAGGCGAACCGGCTGGCGTCGCCGCTGACCGACCTCGCGGAGACGGCCGAGCGGCTCGGCTCGGGCGATCCGCGCCCCCGGCACAAGCGGTACGGGGTGCCCGAGCTGGACCGGGTGGCGGACGTGCTGGACGGCTCCGCCGAGCGCATCGCCCGCATGCTGACCGCCGAACGCCGACTGGCCGCGGACGCCTCCCACCAGCTGCGCACACCGCTCACGGCGCTGTCGATGCGGCTGGAGGAGATCACCCTCACCGACGACCCGGACACGGTGAAGGAGGAGGCGACGATCGCGCTGACGCAGGTCGAGCGGCTCACGGACGTCGTGGAACGGCTGCTGACGAACTCCCGCGATCCGCGCACCGGCTCCGCCGTCTCCTTCGACCTCGACGAGGTCATCCAGCAGCAGCTCGCCGAGTGGCGGCCGGCGTACCGCAGCGCGGGCCGGGCGATCGTCAGCTCCGGCAAGCGGCATCTGCGCGCGGTGGGCACACCCGGCGCGGTCGCCCAGGTCCTGGCCGCCCTGATCGAGAACTCCCTGATGCACGGCGGCGGCACGGTCGCCCTGCGCACCCGTGTCACCGGCAACCAGGCGGTCATCGAGGTCACGGACGAGGGGCCCGGCATCCCCGCCGACCTGGGCGCCCGCATCTTCGAGCGCGCGATCAGCGGCCGCAACTCCACGGGCATCGGCCTGGCGGTCGCCCGCGATCTCGCGGAGGCCGACGGCGGCCGTCTGGAGATGCTCCAGACCAAGCCCCCGGTCTTCGGCCTCTTCCTGTCCCGCACGCCGCTGCAGAAGCCCGCGGAGGACGAGGAGCCGACGGTCCGCTAGGCGGGGGGTGTCCGCGCCGCGTGCGGCTACGGCACCTGCTGCCTGGTCTTCGGCAGGCCGGCGGGCTCGGCGTGCGGGAGCGGGTCCGGCGCGGGCTCGTGGGCGGGCAGCGCGCGGAAGACCCAGGAGCGGTAGGACCAGAAGCGGAACAGGGTCGCGACGCCGATGCCCAGGAACTTGAAGACGTTGTTCTGGAGTGGGGTGTTCCAGCCGAAGCCGTACGTGGCCGCGTACAGCACGCCGTTCTCGATGACCAGGCCGATCGCGCTGAACAGCAGGAAGAGAGTCATCTCACGCGTGCGGCGGGTCTTGTCGCGGTCGCGGTACGTGAAGTAGCGGAAGCCGATGTAGTTGAAGACGATCGCGACGACGGTCGCGATGACGCTCGCGCGGACCACCTGGAGGTCGGTGGTGTGCCGCACGAGGTTGAAGACGGCGAGGTTGACCAGCACCCCGGCACCGCCCACCGCGCCGAACTTGGCGACTTCACGGACGACTCGTCGGAGCCGGGAGGCACCATGTCCCATGGTCGTGCAGGCCCCCGTCCGTTCGTCGGCGTCGATCCAGCCATGCTAACCACCCTCGCGCGTGATCTTCCTGCGGATACCGGCCGGCCGCCGGAGATGGTCCGGGCGGGGCCGGTGGGGGACGGGAAACCGGCCACCCTGGCGCGGCCGATACCCTGGGGGCGTGACATTCCCGGTAGTCGGCATGGTCGGCGGTGGCCAGCTCGCTCGTATGACACACGAGGCGGGCATCCCGCTGGGCATCAGGTTCAAGCTCCTCAGTGACACCCCGCAGGACTCCGCTGCGCAGGTCGTGAGTGACGTCGTCATCGGCGACTATCGCGATCTCGACACGCTGCGCGAGTTCGCCCGGGGGTGCGATGTGATCACCTTCGATCACGAACACGTACCCACCGAGCACCTCCGGGCCCTCGAAGCGGACGGCATCCCCGTCCGCCCCGGCCCCGACGCGCTCGTGCACGCCCAGGACAAGGGGGTGATGCGCGCGAAGCTCGACGCGATCGGCGTGCCCTGCCCCCGGCACCGCCTCGTGAGCGACCCGCAGGACGTGGCCGCCTTCGCGGCGGAGGGCGACGGATTCCCCGTCGTCCTCAAGACCGTCCGCGGCGGCTACGACGGCAAGGGCGTGTGGGTCGTCGACTCCGTCGAGGAGGCCGCCGACCCGTTCAAGGCGGGTGTCCCCGTGCTCGCCGAGGAGAAGGTCGACTTCCTGCGCGAGCTCGCCGCCAACGTGGTCCGCTCCCCGCACGGCCAGGCCGTCGCCTACCCGGTCGTGGAGTCCCGCCAGGTGGGCGGGGTCTGCGACACGGTCATCGCCCCGGCGCCCGACCTCGACGAGGCCCTCGCCCTGGAGGCCTCCGAGATGGCGCTGAACATCGCCAAGGAGCTCGGCGTCGTCGGGCACCTCGCGGTCGAGCTGTTCCAGACCCGCGACGGGCGGATCCTCGTCAACGAGCTCGCGATGCGCCCGCACAACTCCGGCCACTGGTCCATGGACGGTGCCGTCACCAGCCAGTTCGCCAACCACGTACGGGCCGTGCTGGACCTGCCGCTCGGCGACCCGCGCCCCCGCGCCCCGTGGACGGTCATGGTCAACGTCCTCGGCGGGGACTTCCCGGACATGTACTCCGCGTACCTGCACTGCATGGCCCGCGACCCCCAGCTCAAGATCCACATGTACGGCAAGGACGTGAAGCCCGGCCGCAAGGTCGGACACGTCAACACCTACGGCGACGACCTGGACGACGTGCTGGAGCGCGCCCGTCACGCAGCCGGCTACCTGAGAGGCACCATCACCGAATGAGCCCTGTTGTTGGCATCGTCATGGGGTCGGACTCCGACTGGCCCGTCATGGAGGCCGCCGCCAAGGCCCTCGACGAGTTCGAGATCGCCTACGAGGTCGACGTCGTCTCCGCGCACCGCATGCCGCGCGAGATGGTCGCCTACGGCGAGCAGGCCGACGCCCGCGGGCTCAAGGTGATCATCGCCGGGGCGGGCGGAGCCGCCCACCTGCCCGGCATGCTCGCCTCCGTCACCCCGCTGCCGGTCATCGGCGTGCCGGTGCCGCTGAAGTACCTCGACGGCATGGACAGTCTCCTGTCGATCGTGCAGATGCCGGCCGGTGTCCCGGTCGCGACGGTCTCCGTCGCCGGTGCCCGCAACGCCGGGCTGCTCGCGGCCCGCATCCTCGCCGCGCACGACGAGGAACTGCGCGGCCGGATGCGTGACTTCCAGCAGGAGCTGAACGACCAGGCCACCGAGAAGGGCAAGCGGCTGCGCTCCAAGGTCGAGGGCGCGGGCGGCTTCGGCTTCGGCGCGGGGAAGTGACGGCGGTGACCTCCCAGGAGGCGGCCCGGGAACTCCTGCGCGAGTTCCCGGTCGTCGACGGCCACAACGACCTGCCGTGGGCGCTGCGCGAACAGGTCCGCTACGACCTCGACGCCCGCGACATCGCCGCCGACCAGAGTGCCCATCTGCACACCGACATCCCCCGGCTGCGCGCGGGCGGGGTCGGCGCCCAGTACTGGTCGGTGTACGTCCGCACGGACGCGCCCGACCCGGTCGCCGCCACGCTCGAACAGATCGACTGCGTACGGCAGTTGCTGACCCGCCACCCCGAGGACCTGCGTCCCGCGCTCAGCGCCGCCGACATGGAGGCCGCGCGCGGGGAGGGCCGCATCGCCTCCCTCATGGGGGCGGAGGGCGGCCACTCCATCGCCAACTCCCTGGGCACCCTGCGCGGCCTGTACGGCCTCGGCGTGCGGTACCTGACCCTCACCCACAACGACAACGTCGACTGGGCGGACTCCGCGACCGACGAGCCGAGGGCCGGCGGTCTGACCGCGTTCGGGCGCGAGGTCGTCCGGGAGATGAACCGGCTCGGTATGCTCGTCGACCTCTCGCACGTGGCGGCGACGACCATGCGGGACGCGCTCGACACGAGCTCGGCCCCGGTGATCTTCTCCCACTCGTCCTCGCGGGCGGTGTGTGACCACCCGCGCAACGTCCCGGACGACGTCCTGGAGCGGCTGCCCGCCAACGGCGGCATGGCCATGGTCACGTTCGTGCCGAAGTTCGTGCTCCAGGCGGCCGTGGACTGGACGGCCGCGGCCGACGAGAACATGCGCGCCCACGGCTTCCACCACCTCGACACCACCGCGGAGGCCATGAAGGTCCACCGCGCCTTCGAGGAGCGGCACCCGCGCCCGGTCGCCACGGTGGCGACGGTCGCCGACCACCTGGACCACATGCGCGAGGCGGCCGGCATCGACCACCTCGGCATCGGCGGCGACTACGACGGCACGGCCTTCACCCCCGACGGCCTCGCCGACGTCTCCGGCTACCCGAACCTCCTCGCGGAACTGCTCGACCGCGGCTGGTCCAAGGCCGACCTGGCCAAGCTGACCTGGAAGAACGCGGTCCGGGTGCTGGACGCGGCGGAGGACGTCGCCCGGGGTCTTCAGGCGACGCGGCCGCCGTCCAACGCCACGATCGAGTCGCTGGACGCGCCCGCCGGCTGATCATCGAGGGTGGGGTAGTCGGTGTAGCCGGTCGCCCCGCCCACGTACATGAAGTACCGGTCGCGCATCGCGTTCAGCGGTGCCCCGAGCCGCAGCCGCGCCACCAGGTCGGGGTTGGCGAGGAAGGGCCGGCCGAGCGCGATCAGATCGGCCCCGGCGGCCAGCAGCGCGCCGGACGCCCGGTGCACCTCGTGCGTGGTGAACTCGCTCAGCACCGGGTTGCCGATGAGCACGCCCGGCCAGGCGGCGCGCACCGAACGGAACACCTCGGTGTCCGGGTCGGAGCGCACCAGGTGCAGATACGCGAGCCCCAGCCCGCCCAGCCGCTCGGCGAGCGCCGGGTAGAGCTCCTCCGTCTCACCCTCCGCGATGCCGTTGACGGTGGCGCCGGGGGAGACCCGCAGCCCCGTCCGCCCGGCCCCGATCTCGGCGGCCACGGCCTCGGTCACCTCGGCCGTGAACCTGATCCGGGCGGCGACGGGACCGCCGTAGCCGTCGGTGCGGAGGTTGGTGTTGCGGGCGAGGAACTGGTGCAGCAGATGGCCGTTGGCGGAGTGCACCTCCACGCCCTCGAAGCCGGCGTCGATCGCGTTGCGGGCAGCCTGGGCGAAGTCGGCGACGGTGGTGCGGATGTCCTCGCCGGTCATCTCCCGGGGAACGACGGACGGCAGACGCCCCTCGGGCGTGTGGATCGTCTCGGGCAGCGGGACGGGCGAGGGCGCCAGCGGCGTGAGCCCGCTGGTCGCGGGGTGGCCGACCCGGCCGCCGTGCTGGAGCTGCAGGAACATCCGCCCGCCCGCGTCCCGTACGGTGTCCGTGACCCGCCGCCAGCCGGTCACGTGGTCCGGGCTGTGGATGGCGGCGATGTCGGGGTACGTCTGCCCGACCGCGTTCGGTGTCGAGGCCTCGGCGATGATCAGCCCGGCCGAGGCGCGCTGGGCGTAGTACTCGGCCATGAGCGGGGTCGGGGTGCCGTCCGCCTCGGCGCGATTGCGGGTCAGCGGGGCCATCACCAGACGGCTGGGCAGGTCCAGCCCGGGGAGACGAGCCGGTTCGAAGAGAGCTGTCGTGTGCTGCGTCATGCCCGTACGCTAGAATCTGACACCAATGTCAGAATCAAGCTCTGGAGGTGGCCCGTGCGGATCGGTGAACTGGCCCGGCGTACGGGCGTCAGCGAGCGGTCGCTGCGCTACTACGAGAAGCAGGGCATGCTCTCCGCCGAGCGGACTCCCGGCGGGCACCGGGAGTACGCGGAGGCGGCCGTGGACCGGGTCGTCCGGATCCAGGAGCTGTTCGCGGCCGGACTGTGCAGCGAGAAGATCGTCCAGTTGCTGCCCTGCATGCGGGACACCGACGGCGGCCCCTCCGTCGTCGCCACGCCGAAGTTGGTCGCCGACCTCACCGCCGAGCGCGCCCGCATCGACCGGATGATCGCCGACCTGGTCCGCTCCCGGGACACCCTGGACGAGGTGATCGACGCGGCCCAACTGTCCTGAGGGCAGCCGCGCGCCAGACCCGGGGCGTACTCCGAACGCCCCGCCCACCAGGAACCACGTCCCGCGCCGTGGGACGGTGGCCGTACCTCACGAACGACCGTACGGAGCCGCCATGGCAGACCTCCAGGACGACCTGCGCACCACCGCCGCGGCCGCCGGCGAGTTCGACGAGCTGGCCGAGCCGTACCCCGACGAGGGCGTCGTCACGGCGGAGTCCTACGAGCCCGTCTCCGACCCGGACGACGCGCCCATGACCCGGGCCCACGCCATCCTCGCCGCGCACCCCGTCGCCGACGGGTACAACGCGCTGCCCCGGGCGCTCAAGCGCCTGTCCTGGTACGACCTGGAGGACGGCGAGAGCACCGTCGACACGGACGTGCCCCGGCTGCGCAGCGGCCATGTGGGCGCGCTCTTCTGGTCGTTGCACCTGCCCGAGGGCCTGGACGGCGACCGGGCCGTCGGCGCCACCCTGGAGCAGCTGGACCTGGCGAAGACGGTGGCCCGGACCTGCGAGGAGGGCCTGCGGCCCGCCGTCACGGCCGGGCAGGTCGCGGACGCCCGCAACTGCGGCCGCGTCGCCGTGCTCCTCGGTCCCGCCGGAGCCCCGGCCCTGGGCGACTCGATCGGCATCCTCCGCCAGCTGCACGTGCTCGGCCTGCGCGTCCTCACGCTGACCGGCGTGTCCTGGGCGAGTGAGGAGGGGCTGACCCGGTTCGGCGAGGAGGTCGTGCGCGAGATGAACCGTCTCGGCGTCATCGCGGACCTCTCGGGCGCCTCCCCGCAGACCCTGCGGCGGGTCCTGAGCCTGTCCCGGGCGCCCGTGCTGTGCAGCCGCTCCGCGGCCCGGAGCCTGCGCCCCCACCCGGCCAACCTTCCCGACGAGCTGCTGGCGGAGCTGGGCGCGGCCAAGGGGCTGTGCCTGGTGCCGCTGACGGCCGAGCAGACCGGCCCGACCGTCCGCGACGTCGCCGACCACCTCGACCACATCCGCGCCGTGGCCGGACCCCACTGCGTCGGCCTGTCCGGCACGTACGACTCCGGGGCCGCCCACCCGCAGGAGCTCGGCGACACCTCCTGCTATCCACGGCTCGTGGCCGAGCTGCTGCGGCGCGGCTGGGACGAGCCGGACGTGGCCTTGCTGACCTGGGGCAACGTCCAGCGCGTCCTGCGCGGCGCCGACTTCACGGCCCGCGCCGCCCGGCAGCGCCGGGAGCCGTCGACGGCGACGATCTCGGAGCTGGACGGGTAGCCGGGGCGCTTCGCGGGGTTTCCGGGCTCAGCCGTGCTCGATCCGGCACAGGCAGAACGGGTGCCCCGCCGGGTCGGCGTAGACGCGGAAGTCCTTCTTCTCGTAGTCCTCCTTGTCCAGCACCCGCGCGCCCAGCGCCAGCACCCGCTCCTCGGCCGCGTCGATCTCGTCCCACGTCGAGCCGGCGTCGAAGTCCAGGTGGAACTGCTGGGCGTTGCGGTCGGCCCGCGGCCACTCCGGCGGGGTGTGGCCGGGGGAGCGCTGGAAGGCGAGCCGGGGCCCGCCCGGGACGCGCAGCACCACCCAGTCGGGATCGTCGTCCTCCCGCTCCGGCGTACCACCGACGACCTGCGCGTAGAAGCGGGCCAGGGCGTGCGGGTCGGGGCAGTCGACGACGACGGAACGGAAACGGGCCACGGCGGACATGGAGCCTCCGGAGATCAGCAGGAGATCAGCAGGCACAGAGGCAGAACGGGTGCCCGGCCGGATCGGCGTAAACCCGGAATGTGCGCTCCCGGTCGTCGGCGTCCAACGGCTTCGCACCGAGCGCCAGCACGCCCTTCTCCGCCGTGTCCAGGTCGTCCACCACCAGGTCGAGGTGGAACTGCTGCGAGCCGTCGGCGGACGGCCACCGCGGCGCCACGTACCCGGGCGAGGCCTGGAAGGCCAGCGGTGTGCCGCCCGGCACCTTCAGGTCGACCCACTCGTCCTCCCCGTCGGTCTCCACCGTCGGCGTGCCCCCGAGCACCTCGGCGTAGAAACCGGCCAGTGCGCGCGGGTCGGGACAGTCCAGGACGACGACACCCAGCTTGGCGAGGGCCATGACTTCCTCCTCGAAGTCGGCGTTACCCACAGAGTGGGGTAACCAGTAACTGTTACTGCATGCTCCCCCATGGGCGGTAACCTCGCAAGGGGATTGACGAGAGGTACGGTCCAGCCATGACGGAGAGATCGCCCGCGCCCGGCGACCTGGCCCTGGTCGAGGCCCTGGTGAACACGCTGGACATCGAGTCCGGCGCCGACGCGCTGGACAGGCCCGAGGTCCGCGAGCGCCTCGGCATCACCGCGGACGACATCGACCCGGCCCGCACGCTGCGCGAGTCGCTGCGCGCGACCCTCCTGGCCCATGCCGGGCACCCACCGCACCGCGCGGTCACCCCGCTCGGCGAACTCCTGGCCGGGGCCCCGCTCCTCGTCACCGTCGACACGGCGGACGGCTCGGCCGCCCTCGCCCCCGCCCACGACGACTCCCTGCACGCGCGCGTCGCCGCCGCCGTCGCCGAGTCCCTGGTCGCGGGCACCTGGACCCGCCTCAAGGCCTGCGAGGCCGCCGACTGCCACTGGGCCTACTACGACCGCAGCCCGGCCGGCCGCGGCCGCTGGTGCTCCATGCAGGTCTGCGGCGCCCGCGCGAAGATGCGCCGCTACCGGGCCAAGGGGGCGTAGCGGGTCTGCGGGGGTCCGAGCGGGGATGCGCCGCTGCCGGGCTCAGGAGGCGTAGCGGGTCTACGGGTTCAGCGTGACGACACGTCGCGACCGGGCCAGGACGGCGTAGCGGGTCTGCGGCGCCCGCGCGGGGATGCGCCGCTGCCGGGCTCAGGAGGCGTAGCGGGTCTACGGGTTCAGCGTGACGACACCTCGCGACCGGGCCAGGACGGCGTAGCGGGTCTGCGGCGCCCGCGCGGAGATGCGTTGCTCGGCCGAGGTGGCGAAGAGGCGTAGCGGGTCTCCGGCCGCTCTTCGTGGCGGCGCGACGCCCGGGACGGTCCGCGCAGAAGCCGACCAGCCGCCCCGCCGCCCGCCCGGGTGGGGCAGAATGCACGAAGACGCCGGTTCGGCCGACTGAGCCTCGGCCGAACCGGCGTCGCCCGTCCCACGGGCCTCGCGCTCAGGCCTTCGGACGCCCCATCGCCCGGTACGTCCAGCCGGCCTTGCGCCACAGCTCCGGGTCCAGGGCGTTGCGGCCGTCCAGGATGACCCGGGCCGCGGCGACCTCGCCGAGCGCCTCCGCGTCCAGCTCGCGGAACTCCCGCCACTCCGTCAGATGCAGCACGATGTCGGCCCCGCGCACGGCGTCCAGCGCCGAGTCGGCGTAGCCGAGCGTCGGGAACACCCCGCGGGCGTTGTCCATGCCCTTCGGGTCGTAGACCGTCACCTGGCCGCCCTGAAGGTGGATCTGCCCGGCCACGTTCAGCGCGGGGGAGTCCCGGACGTCGTCCGAGTCGGGCTTGAACGTCGCGCCCAGCACCGCCACCCGCTTGCCCAGGAACGGCCCGCCGCCCAGCGCCTGCCGGGTCAGCTCCACCATCTGCCCGCGCTGGCGCATGTTGATCGAGTCGATCTCCCGCAGGAACGTCAGCGCCTGGTCGGCGCCCAGCTCACCGGCGCGCGCCATGAACGCCCGGATGTCCTTCGGCAGGCACCCGCCGCCGAAGCCGATCCCGGCCCGCAGGAACTTCCGTCCGATCCGGTCGTCGTAGCCGATGGCCTCCGCCAGCTTGGCGACGTCCCCGCCCGCGGCCTCGCACACCTCCGCCATCGCGTTGATGAACGAGATCTTCGTGGCGAGGAAGGAGTTCGCGGAGGTCTTCACCAGCTCCGCCGTCGGGAAGTCCGTCACCACGAACGGCGACCCCTCGGCGATCGGCGTCGCGTACACCTCCCGCAACAGCTTCTCCGCCCGCTCGCTGCGCACACCCACCACGAGACGGTCGGGATGCAGCGTGTCGTCGACGGCGAAGCCCTCCCGCAGGAACTCCGGGTTCCACGCCAGCTCCGCGTCCTGACCGGCGGGCGCGTGCGCGGCCAGGTAGGCGGCGAGACGGTCCGCGGAGCCGACCGGCACGGTCGACTTGCCGACGACCAGCGCGGGGCCGTGCAGATGCGGGGCGAGCGAGGCGATCGCGGAGTCGACGTAGCTCATGTCGCAGGCGTACTCGCCGTGCCGCTGCGGGGTGTTCACACAGACGAAGTGCACATCGCCGAACGCGCCGACCTCGGCCCAGTCCTGGGTGAAGCGCAGCCTGCCGCTGGAGCCCTCGATGCCGGCGACGTGCTTGCGCAGCAACTCCTCGAGACCCGGCTCGTACATCGGGGCCTCGGCGCGCTCCAGCTTCTCGATCTTCTCGCGCACGACGTCGAGCGCGAGCACCTCGAAGCCCAGCTCGGCCATGGCCGCCGCGTGTGTCGCGCCGAGATAACCGGTGCCGATCACGGTGATCTTCAGGGCCATGGGGTGCTCCAGGGGTCTACGGCAAGCGGTGCGCGCCCGAGCATAGCCGGGGCATGACGGCGCGCCTTCACGGGCAACTTCTCCGCTGTCGCCTAGCTCACGTATCACTCGCGTGGGCGACCCCATAAACTTTTGATTACTTAACGGTAGTTAGCGTCAGCATCGCAGCGTTTTGGAGCGTGAGAGACCTTGGCCGGATCGGCTGACTTCGACCTGTACCGCCCGTCCGAGGAGCACGACATGCTCCGTGACGCCGTCCGCTCACTGGCCGAGGCGAAGATCGCGCCGCACGCCGCCGCGGTGGACGAGGAGGCCCGCTTCCCCCGCGAGGCCCTCCAGGCACTCGTCGCGAACGACCTGCACGCCGTCCACGTACCCGAGGAGTACGGCGGCTCCGGCGCGGACGCGCTCGCCACCGTCATAGTGATCGAGGAGGTCGCCCGCGTGTGCGCCTCCTCCTCCCTGATCCCCGCGGTGAACAAGCTGGGCTCGCTCCCGGTGATCCTCTCCGGCTCCGAGGACCTGAAGAAGAAGTACATGACCCCGCTCGCCAAGGGTGAGGGCATGTTCTCCTACTGCCTGTCCGAGCCGGACGCGGGCTCCGACGCCGCCGGCATGAAGACCAAGGCCGTCCGCGACGGCGACCACTGGGTCCTCAACGGCGTGAAGCGCTGGATCACCAACGCCGGCGAGTCCGAGTACTACACGGTGATGGCCGTCACCGACCCCGCCAAGCGCTCCAAGGGCATCTCCGCCTTCGTCGTCGAGAAGTCCGACGAGGGCGTCTCCTTCGGCGCCCCCGAGAAGAAGCTCGGCATCAAGGGCTCCCCGACCCGCGAGGTCTACCTCGACAACGTCCGCATCCCCGCCGACCGCATGATCGGCGAGGAGGGCACCGGCTTCGCCACGGCGATGAAGACCCTCGACCACACCCGCATCACCATCGCCGCGCAGGCGCTCGGCATCGCCCAGGGCGCCCTCGACTACGCCAAGGGCTACGTCCAGGAGCGCAAGCAGTTCGGCAAGCCGATCGCCGACTTCCAGGGCATCCAGTTCATGCTCGCCGACATGTCCATGAAGATCTCGGCCGCCCGCGCCCTGACCTACCAGGCCGCCGCCGCCTCCCAGCGCGTCGACGCCGACCTCACCTACCTGGGCGCCGCCGCCAAGTGCTTCGCCTCGGACGTGGCGATGGAGGTCACCACGGACGCCGTCCAGCTCCTCGGCGGCTACGGCTACACGCGCGACTACCCGGTGGAGCGCATGATGCGCGACGCCAAGATCACCCAGATCTACGAAGGCACGAACCAGGTGCAGCGCATCGTCATGGCGCGCAACCTGCCGTGATCCGTCTCCCGGGGGCCGGGCCTCACCGGCCCCCGGGTGTGCTCACAGGAACCGCCGGATCGGGGTGACCGCCGCCTCGGCGAGGCGTGCGGTGACGGGGCGGCGCTTCCAGCGGGCGGGGTCGATCGGCTCGCTGTGCTTCGTGTCGGCCTCGAAGTCGGCGTCGAGCCGGGCCGTGAAGTCCTCGTCGAGAACCGCCAGGACGACCTCCTCGTCGTGCTCCATGGAGCGGCGGTTGAAGTTCGTGGAGCCGATGAGGGAACAGACCCCGTCCACCGTCATGATCTTGGTGTGGAGCATCGTCGGCTGGTACTCCCGCACCTCCACCCCCGCGTCGACGAGGGTCTGGTAGTGCTGCCGCCCGGCCAGCAGGCACGCCCGCTGGTCGGTGTGCGGGCCCGGCAGCAGGATCTCGACCGCGACCCCGCGCCGGGCCGCCGCCGCCAGCAGGTCGACGAAGTAGGCGTCCGGGGCGAAGTAGGCCGTGGCCAGCCGCAGGCGCTCCTGCGCCGAGGTGATCAGGACCCGCAGGACCGTCTGCATGTCCTGCCAGCCGAACGAGGCCGAGCCCCGCACGACCTGGACCGTGGCCTGTCCCGGCTGCTCCTGGGCGGTGAAGCGGTCGTGCTCGTCGTAGAGGTCGTCGTGACACTCGGCCCAGTTCTGGGCGAACGCCGCGGCGATGCCGTCCACGGCGGGCCCGCGGACCTGGACGTGGGTGTCGCGCCACTCGCCCGGGTTCCGGGCGTCGCCGCACCACTCCTCCGCGATGCCCACGCCGCCCGTGAACGCGGTGTGCTCGTCGGTGACCAGCACCTTGCGGTGGCAGCGGTGGTTCTGCCGCATCGGCGACAGGCGCAGGGGCCTGCGGAACCAGGCCACCTGGACACCTGCCTCGTCCATGGCGTCCAGCAGGTCCTGCTCTATCTCCTTGGCGCCGAACCCGTCCAGCAGCAGCCGCACCCGGACACCCGCGCGGGCCCGCTCCGCCAGGGCGGCGGCGAACTCGTGGGCGACGTCACCGCGCCAGTACACGAACGTCATCATGTCGACGGTGTGCTCGGCGGCCCGGATGGCGGCCAGCATCGCGGGGAAGATCTCGTCGCCGTTGCGCAGCGGCACCAGCTCGTTGCCCTCGGTCGCGGCGATGCCGATCAGCCGCTCCAGCCGTCTGCGCAGCCGCAGCTTCTGTTCCTCCGGCCCTCTCGCCTCCGCCTCGCGCTCCGGTTCCCGCGCCCGCCGCTCGTCGTACGTCTGCTGTGTCATGTGTGGGTCTCCCCCCTGCACGCTTGCTCGCCCGCCCCGCCCTCGCCGTGCCGGACCCCGGCACGCCTGGAAACCCTTTTTTCCGCTGCCGGGACTTTCACGCAGAGCCCGCTGAGTCGTGCCTCACAGACGGAACCGGTCATACCGGGGAGGCTCCGCCCTGTGGTGCTCATGGGGCCGGAGGCGTAGGACGAGAGGAGCGGGCGTCGATCCGCGGCTCCCGCCACCCCCTGGGAGGACGTCATGACCCAGCAGCAGCCCGCCACCACCACCCCGCTCAGCAAGGAGATGCAGGACTGCGTCCAGACCTGCATGACCTGCCACAGCGTGTGCGAGGAGACCATGAGCTCCTGCCTGCAGATGGGCGGCCCGGCCCAGATGCAGATCATGCGCGCGGTCATCGACTGTGCCGAGATGACGCGCATGTGCGCCGACATGATGATGCGTCGTTCGCCCCTGATGGCCGAGATGTGCGCGATGTGCGCCCGAGCCTGTGACCTGTGCGCCGAGGCGTGTATGTCCATGCCGGAGGACGCGCAGATGATGCGCTGCGCCGAGGCCTGTCGCCGCTGCGCCGAGTCCTGCCGCTCGATGTCGGGCGCCTCGATGTGAGAGCCGTCTCACGGCGAAGGGGGCACCCGCCCGGGTGCCCCCTTCGCCTCGCCTGCCCGCTCAGTTGCCGGAGACGGTGACCTTCTCGTCGTTCTTCAGCTGGCTCACCAGCGTCTTCACCTTCGCGGTGTCCCACTGGAGGTTGCCGTTGGCGCTGTTGCCCGCGATCGGCATGTTCATCGACTTGCCCTCGCCGCCGCTGACGCCCTTCATCGCCCAGAACATGGACGCCAGGTCGAACAGGCTCATGTCCTCGTCGACCACGAGGGTGTCGAGGCCGGCGCTCATGGTCGGGTACAGCTTGAAGGGGTTCAGGACGGTGCCCGGGGTGGCGACCTGGTTGGCCAGGGCCGACAGGAACTTCTGCTGGTTCTTCGTACGGTCCAGGTCGGAGCCGGCGAGCGCGTAGCGGGTGCGGACGAAGGCGAGGGCCTGCTCGCCGTTGAGCGTCTGCGTGCCCTTCTTGAAGTCCGCGCCCGACTTGGTGTCCTTGATGTCCTGCGGGATGTCCATCTCGACGCCGCCGACCGCGTCCACGATGTTCGCGAAGCCGGCGAAGCCGATCTCCACGTAGTGGTCGATGTGCAGGCCGGTGTTGGCCTCCACGGTGCGGACCAGCAGCTCCGGGCCGTCCTCGGCGTAGGCCGCGTTCAGCTTCGTCTGGCGGCCGGTGGCCGGGTAGAGCTTGCCGGAGTCCGAGCCCTTGAACGACGGGATGGTGACGTTGGAGTCGCGCGGCAGCGACACCAGCGTCGGGGCGCCGTCACCGGTGTGCAGGATCATCATCGAGTCCGTGCGCTTGCCCTCGGCGGACCCGGTGTGCAGCTTCTTCTTCTCCTCGGCCGACATGCCCTTGCGGCTGTCGGAACCGACGATCAGGTAGTTGGTGCCCTCGCCCGCCTCCGGCCGGTCGATGACCTTCGACAGGTCGACCTCGCGGTTGAGCTTGGAGTCGGCCCAGAAGTAGGTGCCGACGCTCGTCACGACCAGCAGCGTCACCAGCGTGATGGCCGTCACCTTGATACGGCGGCGCCAGTCCGGCGCGGGACGCGGCTCGTACATGCCGTCGCCCGGACCGCCGGGGCCCCGGCCGCCGGGGGAGCCGTAGACCTGGCCGGTGGTGTAGCCGCTGTCGTATCCGTCGCCGGGGCCGTAGCCGCCGCCGTCGACGTACGACGGCTGCGGCGGCACCCCGCCGCCGTACGGCGCCTGCCCGGGCGATGCCGCCGGGCCGCGGCGGACCTGCCGCATGACGCGGGCGCTCTCGGGCTGAGCGCTCGAGCTGCCGCGTCCGTAGCGGTTGCCGCGGTTGTCGGCGGAGAATCCCTCGGGCCAGTCATTCATGCGCCCCAGTGTGCAGGTCCCCGTAGTGCGCCATACAAGAGTCGTCGGAAAATCAGAGCACTGCTGTGGCGAAGCTGACACAAAACCCCCACGCGCGGCCTCCGCTTAAGGTAGAGGCCATGACAGACCAGGCCCCAGCTGCGGATTCCGGCAGTCCGGATATCCCGGGCAAGCCGACTTCGGCGTCCCGCACCACCCTCAGCCACATCATGACCCACAACGACACGAACCTTCTGGGGACCGTGCACGGTGGGGTGATCATGAAGCTGGTCGACGACGCGGCGGGGGCCGTGGCCGGGCGGCATTCCGGCGGGCCGGCGGTCACCGCGTCCATGGACGAGATGGCGTTCCTGGAGCCGGTGCGCGTCGGTGACCTGGTGCATGTGAAGGCACAGGTCAACTGGACCGGCCGGACGTCCATGGAGGTCGGTGTCCGGGTGCTGGCCGAGCGCTGGAACGAGTCCGCCCCGCCCACCCAGGTCGGCTCCGCCTACCTCGTCTTCGCCGCGGTCGACGCCGACGGCAAGCCCCGCCGGGTCCCGCCGGTCCTGCCGGAGACGGAGCGTGACAAGCGCCGCTACCAGGAGGCCCAGATCCGCCGCACCCACCGCCTGGCCCGCCGCCGCGCGATCATGGACCTGCGCGAGAAGCGAGCGGCGGAGGGCATCGAGGACTGACCGGCCCATTCAGCAGACCGCACGCCTCATCGGCCCGACCTGGACGGCCCGGGCTGCCGGCCGCACGGCACAGGTCGCTGCGCGCCGTCGGGGCTGCCGGTCGTGTGGCACAGGTCGCTGCGACGCAGCCGGCCGCACGGCACAGGTCGCCGCACGCCGCTGTGGGCTTCCAGCCGTGCGGCATGTGGCCCCTCGAACCGGCCCGCGGCCGCGTCCGGACTGTCAGCTGCCGCAGGAGACCTCGTCGCCGCGGACCACGCCGAACTCGCCCTGGCCCGGGTCCTCGGCCCGTACCTTGTGGACGCGTTCGAAGTCCGGGCCCGCGATCACCTTCAGGGTCGCGCCCAGGCCCTTGACCGCGCGCAGTTCGCTGCCCGGCAGGGCCGTCGCCAGGGACTTGGCCGAGCGGTCCCAGCGGGGGTCGTAGGCGACGACCGTGCGCTTCACGTCACGGGTGGCGGAGTTCACGGGCGTGTGCGTCGTGCGGAAGCCCGTCGACGCGAGGGCCGCGTCCATTCTGCGGCCGAGGCCGGGCGTGCGGGTGCCGTTCTCCACCTGGACACGGATCTGCTGCGGGGCGACCGAGACGATCCGGGCGGCGCCGCGCGACCGGTGCACGGACAGCGGCTGGTCCTTGCGCAGGGCGTGGAAGAGGCGCTCCGCCTTCACGGGGTCCCACTTCAGCGTGGAGCCGACGCCCTTCACGGCGTACCCCATCCGCCCGATGGGGACGGTCGTGAACTCGGAGGAGGAGGGGGAGAAGTTCCGCATGGCGCGGCCCAGGTCCAGCATCTCGTCGGTGCCGAACCCCTCGTCGGCCCGCACCGAGCCCAGCACGGCCCGGGTCACGTCCCGGAACTTCATGGGGTTGAGCAGGATCCCGGAGGAGGTGAGCCGCTCCACCAGCGCCGCCAGGAAGCGCTGCTGCCGCTTCATGCGGCTCAGGTCGGAGGCGCCGTCGACATGGCGGGCGCGCACGTACTGCAGCGCCTGCCCGCCCGCCAGCGTGTGCCGGCCGGCCGGGAGGTTCAGTCCGGTGTAACTGTCCTTCAGGGGATCCGCCGTGCAGATCTGCACGCCCCCGACCACGTCCACCGTCTTCATGAAGCTGGTGAAGTCGACCTCCAGATAGTGGTCGATCTTCACCTTCGTCATGTTCTCGACGGTGCGCACGGTCAGCTGCGGCCCGCCCTCGGCGTACGCGGCGTTCAGCTTGAGGGGGTGTCCGTGGTGCCGCTTGCCCGACGTGCGGTCGACGTGCTCGGGCGTCACCGCGTACGAGTCGCGCGGCAGGCTCACCACACTGGCCCGCTCCCGGTCCGCGGAGATGTGCACGATCATCATCGTGTCGGTGCAGTGGCAGGGCGCGCCGCCCAGCCGGTACGTGCGGCGGTCCTCCGCGCTGATCTTCTCCCGGCCGTCGGTGCCGACGAGCAGGACGTTCATGCCGTGGCCCGCCCGCGGACGGTTCTTCATGTCCTTGAAGGGGTCGACCCGGGCGATGTCCGCGTCCAGGCTGGTCATCACCGCGTGCCCGATGCCCGCGGAGGCGAGGACCACCACGGACAGCGTGGTCACCGCCCGCATCGCCCAGCGCGGCCTGCGCGCGGGCCGCACGGGCCTGCGCGGGGCGCGGCGGGGGGCGGGGGGCTGCGGGCGGCGCTGGGGACCGGCGGTGGACCGGGGGGACCGCGGCGGCGTGGGCATGGGGACACCTCCGGACGACGGCCGTACGTGGGATCCGTGAAACCGTAGGCCGATACGATCTGCGACCTGCGCCACCGCCCCGGCGGCGCGCACCGGTGTCCCCCGTTCGCGGTAACGTGAGCCCCCTATGAACGCCAATCCCGACGTGCGGCACCCCGCCGTTTCCGTGATCATGCCCGTCCTCAACGAGGAGCGGCATCTGCGGGGAGCAGTCCAAGCGATCCTCGCGCAGGAGTACGCCGGCGAGATGGAGGTCGTGATCGCCCTCGGTCCGTCCACGGACCGCACGGACGAGATCGCCGCCGAGCTCGTGGCAGAAGACGCGCGCATCCACACCGTCCCCAACCCCACCGGCCGTACGCCCGCGGCGCTGAACGCGGCGATCAACGCCTCGCGGCACCCGATCGTCGTCCGTGTCGACGGGCACGGCATGCTCTCGCCGAACTACATCGCGACCGCGGTACGGCTCCTGGAGGAGACCGGCGCGCAGAACGTCGGCGGCATCATGCACGCCGAGGGCGAGAACGACTGGGAGCACGCGGTCGCCGCCGCGATGACCTCGAAGATCGGGGTCGGCAACGCCGCCTTCCACACCGGCGGCCAGGCCGGGCCGGCCGAGACCGTCTACCTCGGGGTGTTCCGTCGTGAGGCGCTGGAGCAGCAGGGCGGCTACAACGTGGAGTTCATCCGCGCCCAGGACTGGGAGCTGAACTTCCGCATCCGTGAGGCGGGCGGCCTCATCTGGTTCTCGCCCGAGCTGAAGGTGTCGTACCGGCCGCGGCCGAGTGTGAAGGCGCTGGCCAAGCAGTACAAGGACTACGGCCGCTGGCGGCACGTGGTCGCCCGTTTCCACGAGGGCTCGATCAACCTGCGCTACCTCGCCCCGCCGGCCGCCGTCTGCGCGATCGGCGCCGGCGTCCTGGTGGGCGCGCTGTTGACGCCGTGGGGCTTCGTGGTGCCCGGCGGTTACCTCGCGGCGATCCTGCTCGGCTCGCTGCCGGCGGGCAAGGGCCTGCCGCTGAAGGCGCGGCTGCAGATCCCCGTGGCGCTGGCCACGATGCACATGTCGTGGGGCTGGGGCTTCCTGACCAGTCCTCGGGCGCTGGCGAGGAAGGTCATCGCCTCCCGGCGCCCCGCGGTACGCGCGGACGCCACCGCGAGCTGACCCGACGCGGCCAGGGGCCCCTTCCCGGACGGGGAGGGGCCCCTGGCGTGTGCGCACGCCGCGGCGCGGTGGCCGGGCCCGCCGGTCAGCGGGTCCGGGGTCAGCGAATCCGGGGTCAGCGGGTCCGGGGTCAGCGGGTCCGGTCCGACGCCCCGGCCGCCCTGCTCACCACTGGTAGGGCTTGTACACGTCCATGCACTCGGTCTTGTCGGCGCTCAGCGCGTCCGCGGTCTCGGGCAGGTCGCCCGCCTCGGGAGCCTTCTGCTCGGGGTAGGTCGTGCCCTCCCGCCAGTCGCTGCCGATGATCAGCGTGGTGGTCACGTCGTCCGTGGCCCGCACCTGGCTGCTGGGAACGCCGACCGCCTTCGCCACCGACAGCGCGTTGGCCCGCCCCTGCTCCCCGGTGCTCTTCGGGTACGTCACCTGGGTCCGGGCGTGCGGGTCCTGCTGTCCGGAGGCGACGGCCCGGGTGAAGCCCTCCCGCTGCAGCGCGGCCACGATCGCGGCGGCCCGCTGGGGAACGGCGGCCTGCTCGTCACCGGCCGTGCCGTTGACGACGGTGACCGACAGCCCCGCGGCCGGAGCGGCGGCGGGCCCGGTCGCCTTCGCCGGCGCCGGGGACGGCTCCGAGGCCGATGCCGCACTCGCCTTGCCGCCCTTGCCCGCCCCGTTGCCGTTGCCCTTGCCCTTTTGGTCGAAGGAGACGTCGTCGCGGAGCATCGCCCACATCCGGTCGGCGTCCTCCGGCTTGGGCACCAGGTGGTTGCGGTTCAGGGGGTCCTCGATCCACGGCATCGTCGTCATCGTGATGCGTTCGGTCGGGACCGACTTCAGCTGCATGCCGACGTCGTACAGCTCCTTGACCGTGCCGATCTCCTCGGACACCGTCAGCGCCTTCGTGCCCGCCTCGGCCAGGCCCATCAGGCGGCCGCTGTCGGTGAAGACGTTCTGTTCCTTGAGCGTCCGGATCATCGAGTTCATGTACATGTGCTGTGCCTTGGCGCGCAGCGGGTCACTGCCCCAGGCGTGGCGGGTGCGCAGCCACTGCAGCGCCTGCTTGCCCTCCACCTTGTGCGTGCCGGACTTCAGCTTCAGTCCGGAGCCGCCGCGCTCACCGGCCAACGGCCGGTCCCACACGTTCTGGTTGACGCAGACCGGGACGCCGCCGATGGCGTCCGCCATGTCCACCACCCCGGCGAAGTCGACCATCATCCAGTGGTCGATGTACACACCGGTCAGGTTCTGCCAGGTGGCGAGGGTGCAGCCCGGGCCGCCGCGCTGGAGCGACTCGTTGATGATGGTGTTCTTCGCCGGGTACTCCTCCCCGGTGTCGGGGTCGACGCACTTCGGGATGTCCACCCGGGTGTCCCGCGGGATGCTCACCACGGACGCGCTCTCGCGGTCCGCCGAGACGTGCAGGAGCATCTGCACGTCCGCCAGGGGCTTGCTGCCGATGTTGTCCCGGCCGCCGCCGAGCTTGACGTTCTCCGCGGAGTTCCGGCTGTCGGAACCGATCAGCAGGATGTTGAGCGGGGTCTGGCCCGCCGCGTTGGGTCCGGTCTTCTCGACGTCGGACTCGCCGCTGTTGCGCTTGCCCTTGTCGAGGTTGCCGTTGAGGTGGCGGTAGTAGAGGTATCCGGCGCCGGCCGTCCCGAGTATCAGCACCGACAGCACGAGCGCGGACCAGCGCAATATCCGGCGGCCGCCGCCGCGACGCCGGCCGCGCCGACGGCCGTGGCCGCCTTCGCCCCCCTCGCCCCCGTCCGTGGCGGGCGCCGCCGTCCCCGGACGCTCGTCCTGGGCCAGGCCGCCCGAATCGTGCCGTGTGCCGCTTTCGCGCACGTCACTCTGCGCCATACCCCTGCCTCCCCACCCACTGGCCGACCCCGGGGCGCGCCCCGCGTCGTGTTCGGATCACGGGTGACCCGTGTCCGTCCGGACCACGGGTTTCCCCGCTGCTCCGCCGGAGCACGTCGTCCCCGCTTCTGGTTGGACCTCTGACATGCCCGGTCGGATGTACACCCGGCCGATTCGTCCGGGCTTGCTCCGTCCACCTGTGAGACGCAGGAAGGGACGGTCAGGTCACTTCGCGCACTCGACCTTGTCGGCCGTGGCCTTCTGGACATCGTCCGGGACCTTCGCCGGAGTGGTGAGGGGCACGCCCGCCCCCTTGAAGTCCTTGCCCAGGGTCAGCGTCATCGCGGGCACCCCCTGGGAGTTGGTCACGCTCTTGCCCGGCTTCAGCGCGGCACCGGACAGGCCCATGATGTCGGCGAGCCGGCGTGCCTGGTCGGCCTGGTCGGGGGCGTACTCCAACGTGGTTCTGTCCAGCGGCTGTTCGGCGTTGCCCGCGTTCTCGGACCTGGTCACGCCCTCCTGGACCTGCAGCCAGCTGAGGGTCTCCTGGGCGCTGCCGGCGACGGCACCGCCGTTGAGGATGCGCACCCGCACCTCGGAGGCCGGGGCCTTGCTGCCCTTCAGCCGGGCGGCCTCGGCGGCCTTCTCCTTCTTCTTCTCCTGCTTCACGGCGGTCAGCGACACGTCGTCCCGGACCATCGCGAAGAGCTGCTGGGCCTGCGGCTGCTTCAGGACCACCGTGGCCTTGACCGTCTCCTCGGGGTTGTCGACCACGGGCACGGTCGCGAACGTGAGGTTCTTCGTGTCGAACTTGCCCAGCTCCGCCCCGAGATCGGCCAGCTTCTTGATCGTGCTGATCTGGGAGTCGACGGTCAGTGCCTTGGTGCCCGCCTCCGCCAGTTTGATCATCTTCGTGGGGCTGGTCAGGGTGTCGTTGGACTTCAGCTTGCGCATCAGCGAGCCCAGGAACTGCTGTTGCAGCTCGATCCGGCTCAAGTCGCCGCCGAAGCCCACGGAGTGCCGCGTGCGGACGAAGGCCAGGGCCTGCTCGCCCTCGATGGTGTGCTCGCCCCTGGGCAGGTCGAGCTTGGAGTCCTTGTCCTTGATGTCCTTGGCCAGGCACACGTCGACGCCGCCGACCGCGCTGGTCAGCGTCTTGACCGCGTTGAAGTCGGCCACCATGAAGTGGTCCATCTTCAGCCCGGTGAGTTCGGTGATCGTGCGCATGGTGCAGCTCGGTGTCCGCTCCTCCTGCCCGAGGCTGTTGTTGAAGCGGGTGCGCTGCCGGCCCGGGATGACCTTCTCGGTGCCGTCCTCCTGGGTCGTCGGGCAGTCCGGGATGTCGGTGATCAGGTCACGCGGGATGCTCAGCACCGTCGCGTTCGTGCGGTCCTTGGAGACGTGCAGCACCAGTGTGGTGTCCGCGTGCCCGGCGCTTTCCTTGTCGCCGTAGCCCTCGTTGCCTGCTCCGGTGCGCTTGTCGGTGCCGATCACCAGGATGTTGATCGCGCGGTCCTTGCTGAACCCGCCGGTGCCGGCGCCGTCGTCGGAGACGGACGTGATGTTGTCGTTGAGGTGCTCGTAGTAGAGGTACGCGGCCGCGCTCGTCCCGACCAGCACGAAGGCCAGCGACCCGCCGGTCCACATCAGGACCTTCCTGCCCTTCCCCTTCTTCTGCGCCGGACGGCGTCCGCGCCGCCCGGCGGCCGGCTCGGCCGGGGCGCCGGTGCGCTTGCGGGGGGAGGGGGTCTCACCGTCGGGGGCGGCGGCGCCGGGGCTCCGGGCCGGTTCGGGACGGCGGGCACGGGCCGCACCGCCCGTTCCGCCCGTTCCGCCCGTTCCGCCCGGGCCACGGCCACCGGCGCCACGCCCACCGGGGACACGGCCACCGGCTCCACGGGGTCCGGACCCACGGGGACCGGACCCACGGGGACCGGGAACGGACGGCTGCGCTGCGGAAGGAGCCAGTCGCAGTTCGTATTCGCCGGTGTTCGGGTTGAGCACCCACTGGTCTGCGGGATCGACGTCGTCCGCCCGCCCACGGCCTTGCGCGTCCACGGTTGCCTGTTCCTCCGTATGGCCACGCGGCGCCCTCCCCCGGAAGGCGCACGGTGCTGGTCAAGCAGTGCACGTCCCCAGGACGGACCTCATGGGGTGAGAGCACTGGATCGCACACACTATCCGCACACTTCGGCGTCAAGCGACGTGGGTGAGAAAATGCACGTTCCCACAACTGGGCAATCCCGCCCATTTGTTTGGAGGAAGTTGGGTGAACGCGAGGGATCGTCGCCTCACTTGGCGCACTCCACCTTGTCGGCGGTGGACTTCTGCACCCCCTCCGGTGCCTTGGTGGGTGTGGTGAGGGAGACCCCGGCCCCTTCGAAGTCCTTGCCGAGGGTCAGTGTCATCGCGGGCACCCCCTGGGAGTTGGTCACGCTCTCGCCCGGCTTCAGCGCGGCACCGGACAGGCCCATGATGTCGGCGAGCCGGCGTGCCTGGTCGGCCTGGTCGGGGGCGTACTCGAGGGTGGTCTTCGCCAGGGAGGCGGGCGCGTTGCCCGCGTTCTCCGACTTGGTCACGCCCTCCTCGTTCTGCAGCCAGCTGAGGGTCTCCTGGGCGCTGCCGGCGACGGCGCCGCCGTTGAGGATGCGCACCCGCACCTCGGAGGCCGGGGCCTTGGCGCCCTTCAGCCGGGCGGCGACCGCGGCGGCCTCCTTTTTCTTCTTCTCTTTCACGGCGGTGAAGGAGACGTCGTTCCTGATCATGTCGAAGACCTGCGGGGCCGACGACTCGTTCAGCACGACGGTGGCCTTGACCTTCTCCGTCGGATTGTCGATCACCGGGGTGGTGGTGAACGTCAGGTTCTTGGTGTCGAGCTTGCCCAGCTCCAGCCCCAGGTCCTTCAGCTTGCCGATGCTGTCCAGCTGCGAGTCGACGGTCAGCGCCTTCGTGCCCGCCTCGGCCAGGTCCAGCATCTTCGACGGGCTGGTGAGGGTGTCGTTGGACTTCAGCTTGCGCATCAGCGCGCTCAGGAACTGCTGCTGCAGCCCGATCCGGCTCAGGTCACCGCCGAAACCGACGGCGTGCCGGGTGCGCACGAACGCCAGCGCCTGCTCGCCCTCGATGGTGTGCATGCCCTTGGACAGCTTCAGGTGCGAGTCGGGGTCGTCGAGGTCCTTGCCCACACAGACCTCGACCCCGCCCACCGCGCTGGTCAGCGTCTTGACCGCGTTGAAGTCGGCGACCATGAAGTTGTCGGGCTTGACCCCGGTCAGCTCGGTCACGGTCCGCATCGTGCAGCTGGGCGTGCGGCCGTCCTGGCCGAGGCTCGTGTTGAAACGGGCCTGCCGCGTGCCGGGGATGACCTTCTGCGTGCCGTCCTCCTGCGTCGTCGGGCAGTCCGGGATGTCGGTGATCAGATCACGCGGGATGCTCAACGCGGTCGCGTTCGACCGGTCCTTGGAGACGTGCAGCAGGATCGTGGTGTCGGCGTGCCCGACACTGCCGGCGTCCCCGTAGCTGCCGTTGCCCTTGCCGGTGCGCTTGTCGGTGCCGATCAGCAGGATGTTGATGGCCTTGTCCTTGCTGAAGCCACCGGTGCTCGCACCGTCGTCGGAGACGGACGCGATGTTGTCGTTCAGGTGCTCGATGTAGAAGTACGCGGCGCCCGCACCCGCGACCAGCACGAACGCCATCGTGCCGCCGGTCCACAGCAGGACCTTCTTGCCCTTCGAGGCCTTCTTCGCCGGACGCCGTCCGCGCCGCCCCGGCAGCGGCTCCTCCGGTGCCCCGCGGCGCCGGCGCGGCGGCGGCACCGCACGGCCGGGTGTCTCGGGGCGCGGCCGGCCCGGCGCCTCGGTCCGCGACCGGCCGGACGCCTGCGTGCGGCTGCGCGCCGGGGCCGCCTCGGAGGACCGTGGCCTGCGTGGGGAGGGGACACCCGACTGCGGTGCGGAAGGACCCAGTCGCAGTTCGTATTCGCCGGTGCTCGGGTTGAGCACCCACTGGTCTGCGGGATCGACGTCGTCCGCCCGCCCACGGCCTTGCGCGTCCACGGTTGCCTGATTCCTCCGTCGGGGGACGCGGCGCCTTCCCCCTCCAAGGCGCCCGGGTCTCGGTCACACAGTGCGCGACCTCAGGACCGTCCCTCAGAGCCGGGCGCACCGGATCGCTCACACTAACCGCCCCTTTCGCCGACCGGCGACGACGGTGACCCATTCCACGTCCCTACACCTGGGCAATTCGCCCATTTCCCTGGTGAGGAGTCATTGCCTTGGAGCCGCCTTGGTGTCCGCTTTACTCGCAGGTGTCCTCGGCTGCCGTGTTCCCCTGAAACGTCGGTGGAGGAGAAACGGTGACGGCGGGCGCGCGGTAAAGGCCCGGATAGGCATCCCCGTACGACCCGCCCTGCGCGCCGGTGAGCCCGCTCGGAGCCGGATTCAGCGGGCCGTTCCCCGCCACGACCAGCGGGGAGTCCGTGCGCAGCCGCTCGAACAACCGCTCCGCCGCGGGCTCCACCAGTTGGTCGCGATTGGCGTCGTACGCATACGACTCCCGGGGGACGGTCAGGAATTGCACTTGTTCCATGGGGATGTCGCGCAGGCCGCGCACGAGTTCGTACAAACCACGCAAGCTGGCCAGTTCCGGGTCGGTGGTGAGCGACGACGTGGCGGCGTCCAGCACGGGATACAGCTTCGCCGGATTCAGCAGGACGTCATTGCTGCGCACCTTGTTGACGAGTGCCCCGAGAAATCGCTGCTGCCGTTCCATCCGCTCGGTGTCGCTGCCGTCACCGAGGGACTTGCGGGCGCGGACGTAGCCGAGGGCCTGCTCGCCGTTCAGCGTCACGCGCCCGGCGGGCAGCCGCAGCTTGGCGGCGCGGTCGTCGATCGGCTCCCGCAGGCACACCTTGACGCCGTCGACCGCGTCGACCATCTCCTTGAAGCCGTGGAAGTCGACGACGACGTGGTGGTCGACGCGGATGTCGGTCAGTTTTTCCACCGTCCGGATGGTGCAGGCCGAACCGCCGATCTGGAAGGCCTGGTTGAACATCGCGAACCGGGGCGCGCTGCGGGATCCGTCCGGGCGCCGGCAGCCCGGCAGGTTCACCATGAGGTCCCGGGGGAGGGAGACGGCGGTCGCGCTGCCCCGGCCCGCCGACAGGTGCAGCAGGATCGTGGTGTCGGACCGCTCGGTCCCGGAGTCCCGCCCGTAGCGGGCGTTGTCACGCCCCTCCCGCGAGTCCGACCCGATCAGCAGGATGTTCCGGGCGTCCTTGACCAGGGAGGTGGGCCGCTCCTTGTCGTAGCGCGCGAGCTCGGCCGCGGCCGCCTCGTCGGGGGTGATGTTCCCGCTGAGCTTCGCGTAGAGGGCCCAGCCGATCCCGCCGGCCGCCACGAGCAGACCCGTGACCCCGAAGGCCGTGATGCGCACCCACCGCCGTCGGCGCCGCCGCACCAGCCCCCGCCCACTGGCGGACGCCCCCGCGCCCGGACCGACCCTGTAGCCCACGGCAGCACCCATCCCTCCTGACGTAGGAACGCCCCGAGCGCACTGCTCCTACGACCATGACCTGGAGCGAGGTCCGGGGGCGGATGGGGATGGGCCGAACGGGGGGGGAGGGGGCCCGGGTACCGCGACCACCCACGGACGCCGCCCACCGCGGCGCGTGCGGCGTGCTGCGTGCCGCGTACGGCGTGCCGTGTGCTGCGTACGGCGTGCCAGGTGCCAGGTGCCAGGTGCCGTGTGCCAGGTGCCGTGTGGCGTCGGGTGTCAGTGGCCGGGCGGGCCCTGGGCGCCGGCCGTCGTGGCGCCTGTCGCGTCGCGCCGAGTGGCCTTGGCTCGCGCCCCGGGCGGTGGCTGTCGCGGCGCTTGTCGGGTCCCGTCCGGTGTCAGTGGCTGGCCGTGCCCCGGGCGACGGCCGTTGTGGCTCTGTCGCGTCGCGCCGAGTGTCAGTGGCCCGCCGTGCCCCGGGCGATCGCCGTGACGCGTTCGCTCTCCACGCGTTTGTCCAGGACCCCGTCCCCTGCCTGCTCCAGGTGCCGGCACAGCACCACGGAACCGCCGGTGGCCAGGGGTCCGAACAGCCCGGCGTTCAAGCCGTCCCACGTGTCGTACGGCAGCCCCGACAGGATCCGCGACCCGGGCCCGATCAGGCCCAGCGCGGTCGCCTCGGCCCGGGCCCGCTGGACCACCTCGGCTCCGCTGAACTCCCGCCCGGCCACGACCAGCGAGGGCCCCTCCGGATCCACGGGCGCGTACGGCACGAACCGGTCGCCCTGGCCCGGCACCTCCACCGCGTAGTCGACGAACCCCTCGGGTACCTGCGGGAACCGCCCGCCGAGCGGCCGCAGCGCCATCGCGATCCGCGCCCCGGAGCAGGCCCGTGCCTCCTCCAGCCGGTCCGGCCCGCTCACCACGACATCGGCGGCCCGGGCGTCCCCCGACACGTCCGCGACGACGCCCACCGACGCGCACGCCAGCAGCCACACCGCCGTCTGCCAGTGCGCGGGCAGCAGCAGCGCCACCCGGTCCCCGGGCTCGACGGACAGTTCGTCCTGGAGGAGGTTCGCGGTCTTGGCCACCCAATTGGCGAAGGTGGCGACGGACAGTTCGACGCGTTCGCCCGTGGCGTCGTCGTAGAAGGTCACCAGGGGACGTCCCGGATCCGCGGCGAGCGCGGAACCCAGCAGGTCGGCGGGGGTGCGATCGGTGGCGTTCATCGGCGCAAGCGTACGCGGCGCGCGGGTCCCCGCCCAACGGCCCGCCCACCGCCGCACCCCGAATGCGCCACCGGTTCGGCGGAGTCCCGGCCGACGGTCCGTCAAATCCCAAATGGACAGACTTATACGACTATGTCCAAGATCAGGGGCATGCGTGGATTCCTTGCTTCCTCGATCGGTGTCACCTGTGCGGCCGCTCTGGCCCTCCCCCTCACCCCTCCCGCCGTCGCGGCGACGGCGAGACCGGTGCCGGCCACGGACGCCGCGACCACGGCGAGACCCGCACTTCACGCGGGGACCCGGGTCACCGCCCCGAGCGCCCGTCGCGCGGCCGAACCGAACGCGGCCGGCAGCACCCAGTCCCTGCCCCTCCAGCCCCTCACCCGCGCCACCCCCTCCGGCCCCGCCACCGAGCAGGGCCTGCCCCGCCGAGCCGTACGCCACTTCTCCCTCGTCGGAGTCGTCTGGGACGACCCCGACGCCGAACTGCACGGCCGCGTCCAGGTCCGCACCCGCGCCGCAGGCACCGGCGCCTGGTCGGACTGGCAGGACGTGGAGACCCACAACGCCGAACACGCCGCCGACCGGGACGCCGCCGAGCGGGCCTCGGACCGTGTCCGCGGCGCCACCGCACCGCTGTGGGTGGGCGACTCCGACGGCGTGGAACTCCGCGTCAGCTCCGCGTCCGACGGTGCGGAGGCCGGCGCCCGCGAGCTGCCCGCCGCGCCCCCGCTGCCCTCCGGTCTCCGCCTCGAACTCGTCGACCCCGGCGAGGACGACACCCGGTCCGGGACCGAGGAGGAACCCCGCGCCGTCGACGCCGTGAACGCCGAGTCGTCCGCGCTCGCCGAGGCCTCCGCGGCCAACGCCGGTCTCGCCCCGTTCGGCGCTACCGAGATCGCGGAACTGAGCCGCGCCGAGACCGAGGAGGAGTACCTCGCTCTCCACTCCGAGGGGCTGACGGAGCAGCAGCGGCAGGCCAAGCCGTACATCGGCCCGCGCCCGGGTATCGTCACGCGGCGCGGCTGGGGGGCGGACGAGGGGCTGCGGGAGAGCGGCTTCCGGTACACGAAGAAGGTCAAGGCGGCCTTCGTGCACCACACCGCCAGCGGCAACAACTACAGCTGCTCGCAGGTCCCCTCACTCATCCGCAGTATCTACCGCTACCACGTCAAGAGCATGGGCTGGCGGGACATCGGCTACAACTTCCTCATCGACAAGTGCGGAAAGATCTACGAGGGCCGCGCCGGGGGCGTGGCGAGACCGGTGCTCGGCGCGCACACCCTGGGTTTCAACAGCAACAGCATGGGGATCGCCGTCCTCGGGTCGTACGGCGCGAAGAAGCCGTCGAAGGCCGCGGTCAAGGCCATCGCCCGGCTCAGTGCCTGGAAGCTGGGGCTGCACGGGATGAACCCGAAGAAGAAGACCACGCTGAAGTCGGCCGGCAGCAACCTCTACAGCAAAGGCAAGAAAGTACGACTGAACGTGATCTCGGGGCACCGGGACGGCTTCAAGACGGAGTGCCCCGGCGGGAAGCTCTACGCGAAGCTCGGCTCGGCCCGCTCCAAGGCGGCCCAGTACCAGGGCCGCTGACTCCACGTTCACCGCCGTCGGGGGGGCGGCGGGGGCGGAACGCCGCACGGCCAGCGAAGGCGCCACGGAACGGTCTGCATACACTGACCGGCCGAAAGACAGTTCGGCCGGTCCCGGCAGGAAGCAGAGACGACACGTGACAGAAGCGATCCTCCTGGTCGGCGGCAAGGGCACCCGGCTGCGCCCGCTCACGGTGCACACGCCCAAGCCCATGGTCCCGGCGGCCGGGGTGCCCTTCCTCACGCACCAGCTGGCGAGAGCGAGAGCGGCCGGTGTCGAGCACATCGTCCTGGCCACCTCCTATCTGGCCGAGGTCTTCGAGCCGTACTTCGGTGACGGCTCCGCGCTGGGACTCCACCTCGAGTACGTCACGGAGGAGGAGCCGCTCGGCACGGGCGGTGCCATCCGCAATGTGGCCTCCCGGCTGCACTCCGGCCCCGACGACCCGGTCCTGATCTTCAACGGCGACATCCTGACGGGCCTGGACATCCGGGCCCTGGTCGACACCCACGAGACGACCGGCGCGGACGTCTCCCTGCACCTCACCAAGGTCACGGACCCGCGGGCCTACGGCCTGGTCCCCACGGACGACACGGGCAGGGTCCTGGCGTTCCTGGAGAAGCCGCAGACCCCCGAGGAGATCGTCACCGACCAGATCAACGCGGGGGCGTACGTCTTCCGCCGTTCGGTCATCGACTCGATCCCGCTGGGCAGGCCGGTGTCGGTGGAACGGGAGACCTTCCCCGGCCTGCTCGCGGCGGGCGCGCACCTCCAGGGCATGGTCGACTCCACGTACTGGCTGGACCTGGGCACGCCGGCGGCCTTCGTGCGCGGCTCGGCGGACCTGGTGCTGGGCCGCGCCCCCTCTCCCGCCGTCCCCGGCCGCTGCGGCGACCGCCTGGTCCTGCCCACGGCCCGGGTCGCGTCCGACGCGAAGCTGGCGGGCGGCACGGTGGTGGGCGAGGGCGCCTTCGTCGCCGAGGGCGCGCGGATCTTCGGCAGCACGATCCTGCCCGGCGCGGTCATCGAACCCGGCGCGGTCATCACCGACTCCCTGATCGGCTCCCGCGCCCGCGTCGGCCAACGCTCGGTCCTGACGGGCACGGTCATAGGCGACGGCGCGGTCATCGGCCCCGACAACGAACTCCTGGAGGGCGCCCGCATCTGGTGCGACGCCCGCATCCCAGCAGGAGCAGTCCGCTTCTCCTCGGACCAGTAGGCCGCACGTCCTCCTCGGACCGGTAGGCCGCCGGTTCTTCTCGGACCGGTAGGCCGCACGTCCTCCTCGGACCGGTAGGCCGCACGGGTGGGCGTGGGAGTCCCCCTGATCGAGCGAAGCCGAGAGCTCGGGGGAGGCAGCCCGCTACGCCGGGCTGCGAAACCCCCCGCCCCCGGCACCCACGCCGAGCACGGGCAAGTCACGGCTCACAAACCGCCCCCTCACAACTGCCCGATATCCCACCGAGGCATCTTCGGCGCCCGCCGAGCCGGCACCCTCCCGCTCAGCAGAATCAACCGAGCCGCCCGATGCCGCTGCCCCGCGTACGGCTCCAGCAGCTCCAGCATCGCCGCGTCATCCGCGTCCCGGTCCCCGGCCAGCGCCCACCCCACGATCCCGGGCAGATGCACATCCCCCACCGTCACCTCGTCCGCCGCCCCATGACTGCGCTGCACCGTCTCCGCCGACGTCCACGGCCCGATCCCCGGCACCAGCTCCAGCCGGGCCCGCGCCGCCCCGGGCTCCATCCCCACGGCCTGCTCCAGCCGCGCGGCGACCCGCACCGCACGCAGGATCGTCGACGCCCGCTTGTTGTCGACCCCGGCCCGGTGCCACTCCCACGACGGGATCAGCGCCCACGTCCGCGGGTCCGGCATCACGTACATCCGCGCGGGCGCGGGCCCCGGCGCCGGCTCCCCGAACTTCCGCACCAGCAGCCGCCACGCCCGGTACGCCTCATCGGTGGTGACCTTCTGCTCCAGGATCGACGGGATCAGCGACTCCAGCACGAGCCCGCTCCGGCTCAGCCGCAGCCCCGGCCGCCGGTGCCGCGCCGCCGCCAGCAGCCGGTGCCGCGGCACGAACGCCGACGGATCGTCCGCCGCCCCGAGCAACTCCGGCAACCCCTCCAGCAGCCAGTCCGCCCCGGGCCCCCAGGCCTCGCCGCGCACCCCGCCGCCGTACGCGCACACCCGCAGGGTGCCGGGTCCGGCCGGGGTGAGACTGGTGCGCCACACGGACCCGTCGGGGGTCGCCCGGAACGTCGGGTCGCCGGGCCCGCGCCGCAGCGGCCCGAGCACCAGGCCGAGGTCCAGCGGCCCGTCCGGCACCCACTCCCGCACCCGGCCCGGCCCCGTCGCCTGCCGCGGCACACCCGGGGGCACGGCGACATGCCCACCCCGCACTGTCGTGGGGGTGGCTCCCACGCCTTTCGGGCTGTGGGGGAGCGTGGGCCGCTGAGCGAACCGTCCTGCCATGAATGAGTCCCTGGGATCCGTGAGGAGTGGCCCTACGAGCGTAGGCGCCGCCCGGCACCTGTCACCGCACCCGTCACCGCACCTCGATGAACGCGCCCGCGTCCCGCTCGGGCCGCGGCCGGGGTTCCCCGGCCGCGTGGCCGACCGCCACCGCGCCCATGGGGTCCCAGTCCGCCGGCAGGTCCAGCACCTCGCGCACCACGTCCCGGCAGAACATCGTCGACGACACCCAGGCCGAGCCCAGCCGCTCCCCGGCCAGCGCGACCAGGAAGTTCTGCACACCGGCGCCCGTGGCGACCACGAACATCTCCCGCTCGGCGGCGTCCCTGCGCGGGTCGCCGTACGTGTGCGAACCGTCCATGACCAGGCAGGGGACGACCAGATACGGCGCGTTGCGCAGCACATCACCGCGCCGGATCCGCCGGGCGATGGACTCCTCGCTCTTGCCGTCGCGCCGCAGGTCGGCGATCCACGCGTCCCGCATCGCGTCGAGCAGCCGCGTCCGCGACTCCCGCGACTCCAGCAGCACGAACCGCCACGGCGTCGTGTGGTGCGGCGCCGGGGCGGTCACGGCCGCGGCCACGGCCCGCCGTACGGCACCGGCGTCGACGGGCTCGTCCGTGAAGGACCGGACCGTGCGCCGCTGGGTCACGGCCTGCCGGACCGCCTCCGAGGCGCCGAGGCGGAACATGTCGTCGCGTGCGCCGCGGACCATGGCCCGCGCCCCGTCGCCGTCGGCGTCCGGCGCGACCAGGTGCCCGAGCCCCCGCACCACCGCGACCGGCAGCCCCGCGGCCTTGCCCTTGACCAGGTCGCCCGCCGCGGCGAGTTCGTCGGCGGTGGCGACGACGGTGGCGCTGAGCGGATTGCCGTACGCGTCCGTGCCGCCGCGCAGATCGTCGAGCACGCGTACGCCGGCGGCGCCGATCGCGACGTCCGTGAGCCCGGAGCGCCAGGGCCGGCCGAACGTGTCGGTGACCACGACCCCGACCTCGACGCCGAGGGCCTCGCGCAGCCCGTCCCGGACGGCGCGGGCGGAGGCGTCCGGGTCCTCGGGCAGCAACAGGACCGTCCCGGACGGGGTGTTGGACGCGTCGACCCCGGCCGCGGCCATGACCAGACCCTGCCGGTTCTCCACGATCCGCAGGGTGCCGCGCCGGGCCACCACCCGGACGGTCTCCGCGTCGATCGCCGCCTCCCGGTCGGCGGCCCGGACGACCCGGCCCTCCGCCTTGGACACGATCTTCGAGGTGACGAGCAGGACGTCCCCGTCGGCCAGGCCGGGTTCGGCGGCCGCGATCAGCTTCGCCAGGTCGTCCCCGGCGGCGATCTCGGGCAGTCCCTCCACGGCCCACACCCGGTACCCGGCGGCACCCGGCTGCGCACCGGCGACCTCGCCGCTCACGCGCCCCGCACCTCCTCGGCCAGCGCCAGCGCCTCCTGGGCCATCCGCGCGGTCGCGTCGGCGTCGCTCATCATCAGCGGCACGGCCCGGCAGCGGATCCCGGCCGCCTCGACCTGCTCCACCGCGCCCGCGTCGACCGTGTCGACGAGCCAGCCGTCCAGCAGGCCCGAGCCGTAGTGCTCGGCCACCGCCGCGGCGGTCGACTCGACGCCCACGGCGGCGAGCACCTTGTCGGCCATGCCCCGCACGGGCGCGTCTCCGACGATGGGGGAGAGGCCGATCACCGGCACCCCGGCGTCCGCGATCGCCTCCCGGATGCCGGGCACGGCGAGGATCGTGCCGATCGAGACGACCGGGTTGGACGGTGGGAAGAGGATCACGTCCGCCTCGGCGATGGCCTCCAGGACACCGGGGGCGGGCTTCGCCTGGTCGGCGCCCACCGGCACGACGGCCCGGGCGGGCACCGAGGCGCGCAGCCGCACCCAGTACTCCTGGAAGTGGATCGCCTTCGTCTCGCCGTCCGTCTCGACGGCCACATGGGTCTCGACGCGGTCGTCGGACATGGGGATGAGCCGCACGCCCGGCTTCCAGCGGTCGCAGAGCGCCTCCGTCACCGCGCTCAGCGGGTATCCGGCGCCGATCATCTGCGTCCGCACGATGTGCGTGGCGAAGTCCCGGTCGCCCAGGCCGAACCACTCGGGCCCGACGCCGTACGCCGCGAGCTCCTCCTTGAGGTGGAAGGTCTCGTCGGCGCGCCCCCAGCCCTGCTCCTCGTTGATGCCGCCGCCGAGCGTGTACATCACCGTGTCGAGGTCCGGGCAGACCTTCAGCCCGAAGAGGTGGATGTCGTCCCCGGTGTTGCCGATGACGGTGATGTCCGCGTCCGGGACGGCCCGCTTCAGACCACGCAGGAACCGGGCACCGCCGATGCCTCCTGCCAGAACCACAATGCGCATGGGCACAGTGTGTCAGCCGTCAGGCTGACTCGTTGAGGAGTGGTGGTCGGGCGACGGGTGGGACGGTCTCGCAGGCCCGCGACAACCGGTCAGGCAGTCACCACACCCGGTACGTCCCGGGCCGTGCAGTGCTGGGCGGTGTGCATGGGCATCTCGGTGAGGCCCGGGTAGTACACGTGCAGGCTCACCGCCGGCTCCAGCGCGTCGTTGACGACTTCGTGTACGTACCCCGGCGCGAACACGCGCTGCGCGCCCGCCCGCAGGGCGCGTGTGCCCCGCTCCGTGCGCTCGGTCAGCGTGCCGTCGAGGACGGTCAGCACTCCGGAGGAGCGGCCGTGGTCGTGCAGCCCGCTGCCCTGCCCGGGCACCCAGGACAGCAGCCACACCTCGTAGCCCGGTCCGGTGCGCAGCCGGTGGTACCAGCGGCTGGTGGCGTCGTAGCGGACGAGGTGCTCCCACTGGGAGCGGTCCTCGGCGAGGGAGCGGGCCAGTCCGACGAACTCGGCGACGGTGGCCGGGTGCTCGCGCGGGGTCTGGAGGAGGTGGGTGACTTCGAGGATGTCGCCGGCGATCTGGAGGTCGCTGTCGCTGTTCATGGGGTGCGTGGTTCCTCAGTGAAAGAAGGTCAGAGGGAACGGGAGCCGAGAGACGGGTGGGTCTCGGCCTTCAGCCGGAGCAGGTGGGGCTCAACAGCTGGAACAGCGACAGCTACAGCGAGCGCGGGCAGCACCGTGGGACCCGGCGGTGCGGGTCGAGGTGAATGCCAAGTTCGCGAGCATGCCCACAAGGACACCGGTTCACACCTTCACTGTCAACCCGACACCCGGTCCGTGGGACGTGTTTCACCTCATCCGGTCGATCGCTCAGATGAAAGGTTTGTGCATGCCCCGCCCGGGACACATGGCGTCCAACCGGGCGCACGAACCCCGTTGCGTACTCGTGATCCGACTGTGATCCGTTTCGCTTCGACGTGCGTGTCGGAACGAGACCGAACCTCTGGGCGTCCTTGTTCGTACAGCTCTGTATGGGGTCCGGCGGAAGGCGTGAGCCCTCACGGGCTCCGTCTGTGTGTCAGGTTTTATGGTGATTTGAACACTTTCCGCATGGGCTTGGTTCCGCAGAGTGAATAAGGGGCTCAATAGCAGATCTCGGCTTGACTCGCCCGGAGCAGCACACTTGTAATTTCACTCGTGTCGTTCAGCCGGAATCGGTAACGGCTAGATCACGGGGACGCGAAAGACAGACGAGGGGCGCACATGACCGAGACGGTGCAGCAACTGCTGGTCGACGACGCGGACGAGGAACTCGGCTGGCAGGAGCGCGCGCTGTGCGCCCAGACCGACCCCGAGTCCTTCTTCCCCGAGAAGGGCGGCTCGACCAGGGAGGCCAAGAAGGTCTGCCTCGCCTGTGAGGTCCGCTCCGAGTGCCTCGAGTACGCCCTCGCCAACGACGAGCGGTTCGGCATCTGGGGCGGCCTGTCCGAGCGGGAGCGCCGCCGGCTGAAGAAGGCCGCCGTCTGACCCCCGCCCCTCTTCGCGAACGGCCCGCCGCCCGTGGGTTATCCACAGGCGGCGGGCCGTCTGCTGTGCAGCCGATAGTGTGGTCGCTCGTCCGAGACGCCCCGCCGCCCCCACCGGGCGCAGGCGTCCACCGCAGTCCACCGAACCGGGGCCCGTACCTCGATGTCCGTGCACAGCCACCCGGCAGCCCATCACGACACCGCTGCCGCACCTGAGTTCCCGCGTCATGTGGTGACCGCGGTCCTCGTCTCCCACGACGGCGCCCGCTGGCTGCCCGACGCGCTCGCCGGACTGCTCGGCCAGGAGCGTCCCGTCCAGTACGCGATGGGAGCCGACACCGGCAGCTCGGACGCCTCCGCGCAGCTGGTCACCGATGCCCTCGGCGCCGACCGGGTGCTGCACCTCGCCCGCCGCACCGGCTTCGGCCAGGCCGTCGAGGAGTGCGACCGCACCGCCCCGGTCCTCACCCCGGACGAGCTGCCGTACCTGAAGCGCCCCAGCGGCTGGGACCCGGTCACGCGCTCGTGGCGCGACGACGCCTACGACCTGCCCGAGCTGCCGCACGGTGAACCGGTGCAGTGGCTGTGGCTGCTGCACGACGACTGCGCCCCCGACCCGGACGCCCTGGCCCAGCTGCTGCGGGTCGTCGACACCGAGTACGAGCTGGGCCGCGAGGACGTGGCCGTCGTGGGCCCCAAACTCCGCGGCTGGTACGACCGGCGGCAGCTGCTGGAGGTCGGTGTCTCCATCGCCAACTCCGGCCGCCGCTGGACCGGCCTGGACCGCCGCGAACAGGACCAGGGACAGCACGACCACGTCCGGCCCGTGCTGTCGGTGTCCACCGCCGGCATGCTCGTGCGCCGCGACGTCTTCGAGCAGCTCGGCGGCTTCGACCGCCACCTGCCCCTCATGCGCGACGACGTCGACCTGTGCTGGCGGGCGCACGCGGCCGGTTACCGCGTCCTGGTCGCCCCCGAGGCGGTCGTCCGGCACGCCGAGGCGTCCAGCCGCGAGCGCCGCACGGTCGACTGCGTGGGCCGCACGGCGGCCTCCCCGCACAAGGTCGACAAGGCCGGCGCCGTCTACACCCTGCTCGTCAACGCACGTACCGCCGTGCTCCCCTGGGTGATCCTGCGGATCGTGCTCGGCACCCTGCTGCGCACCGTGGCCTACCTCGTCGGCAAGGTCCCCGGACAGGCCGTCGACGAGATCCGCGGCCTGATGGGCACCCTGCTCCGGCCGGAGCGGATCCTCGCCGGGCGCCGCCGCAGAGGCGCGCCCCGGATCGACAAGGGCGAGCTGCGGGCGCTGTTCCCACCGCCCGGCGCGACCGTCCGCGTCACCGTCGAGCAGGTCGCGGGCAGCCTCGTCGGCCGCTCCGACCCGGAAGCCGCCGCCGGCGCCGGACGGCACGGCAGCGCCGTGGAATCGGGCCCAGGCGGCGACGACGCCGACTTCCTGGAGATCGAGCAGTTCGCCCGGCTCAAGCGCATCGCGCGCAAGCCCGGCCCGGTGCTCTTCCTCGTCCTGCTCCTCGTCTCCCTGGTCGCCTGCCGCCAGCTCCTCGGCGGCGGCGCGCTCGCGGGCGGCGCCCTGCTGCCCGCCCCGCCCGACTCCGGCGAGCTGTGGTCGCGCTACCTCGACGCCTGGCACCCGGTCGGCGCCGGCGGCACCTCGTCCGCGCCGCCGTACGTCGCGCTCGTGGCGATGCTGGCGTCCCTGCTGTTCGGCTCGACGGGCCTCGCCGTCACCGTCCTGCTCGTCGGCTCGGTGCCGCTGGCCGGTGTCGCCGCCTACTTCGCCTCCCGCCCGCTCGTCGAGTCCCGGCTGCTGCGCGCCTGGGCGGCCGTCGTCTACGCCTTCCTGCCCGCCGCCACCGGCGCCCTCGCCGGCGGCCGCATCGGCACCGCCGTCCTCGCCGCGCTGCTGCCGCTCGTCGCCCGCGCCGCCGTCGCCGCCGGTGGCCTGACGCGCACCGGCCAAGCGCGCGGCAGCTGGCGTGCCACCTGGGCGTACGCGCTGCTGCTGACCATCACCACCGCTTTCACGCCGATCGTGTGGCCCATCGCGCTGCTCCTCGGCATCGCGCTGCTCGTGCTGCGCCGCGGCGACATCACGGCCTACGGGCTGCGGTTCCTCGCCCAGCTCGGCACCCCCCTGCTCCTCCTCGCGCCCTGGTCGCTGACGCTGCTGCCGTTCGGCTTCCTCAAGGAAGCGGGCCTCGCGTACGACCCCTCGTCCGCCTCCGCCCTCGACCTGCTGGGTGCCAGCCCGGGCGGGCCGGGCACCGTCAGCGGCCTCATGCTCATCGGCATCGTGCTGGCCGCCCTCGCCGCCCTGGTCCGCTCCGAACGCCAGGCGGGCATCTGGACCGCATGGGCCGTCGCCCTGACCGGCTTCGTCTTCGCCGTCCTGGCCAACAGCTCCACCTGGGCCGGACCGGCGACCCTCGTCTACGGCATGGCCCTCCTGGCGGCCGCCGCGCTCGGCGCCGACGGGGCACGGGCGCGCGTGGCCGAGCAGAGCTTCGGCTGGCGCCAGCCGGTCGCCGTACTGATCGCCTTCGCCTCGGCCGCGGGCCCGCTGCTCATCGCCGCCGGCTGGATGATCCGCGGCGCCGACACCCCCCTGGAGCGACGCGACCCGACACAGGTCCCCGCGTTCGTCGCCGAGGAAAGCAACACCCGCGACCAGGCCCGCACCCTCGTCCTCGACAGCGAATCCGGCGCCCACGTCGGTTACATGCTGGTCCGCGGCTCGGGCGCCCGTCTCGGCGACGGAGAGATCGCCGGGGCCGACGGGGAGAACGACCGGCTCGACAAGGTCGTCGCCAACCTGGTCGCCGGCTCCGGCGCCGACCAGGCCGACCAGCTCGGCGGCTTCGCCGTGCGCTACGTCCTGGTCCACCAGGGCGCGCCCCGCGAGGTCACCCGTGTCCTGGACGCCACGCCCGGCCTGTCCCGGCTCAGCCAGCAGGCGGGCGGCGCGCTGTGGCGCGTCAACCGGGAGGTCGCGCGCGCCACGATCGTCCCCGCCTCCGGCGCCCCGCAGCCCGTCGCCGCCGGGCCGGTCGACATCCACACCACGATCCCCGCCGGCGCGGACGGACGCGTGCTGCGCCTCGCGGACTCCGCGGCCGACGGCTGGACGGCCACCCTCGACGGCAAGCCGCTGACCCGCACCACGGTCGACGGCTGGGCCCAGGGCTTCCGGCTCCCCGCCTCCGGCGGCACGCTGGACGTCACCTACGACGACCCGGTCGGTCACACGGCCTGGCTGTGGGCCCAGGGCCTGCTCGCCGTCGTCCTCGTGGTGCTCGCCCTGCCCGGCCGGCGCCGCGACATCGACGACGACCTCCCCGACGAGCCGGCCGTCCCGGCCGAGGCCGTCGCCGGCGAGGGCCGCCGGGCCCGCCGCCTGCGCGCCCAGGCGGAGGCCGAGGCGGAAGAGGCCGCCGTCCCCGAGGAGTTCCCGCCCCCGCAGCCCCAACAGCCTCCGGCGCCGGTGCCCCAGCAGCAGAACTACGGCGAGTGGGACAACGCCGGCTACCAGGGCGGCGCGCACGCCGGCTACGGCGACCCGTACCAGAACGCCCCGTACCCGGCCGACGCCTACGGACAGCAGTACCAGGCGGACCCGTACCAGGGCGGCCAGTACGACCCGTACGCCTACGGCGGCCAGGGCCAGAACCCGTCCTACGACCAGCAGGGCTACGACCAGAGCTACGGCCAGGACCAGGGCCAGGGCTACGGCACGCCGTACGACCCGGCGCAGCAGCACCACCCCCACGGCACGGGCAGTGAGCGTCCCGACGGGAGCCAGCAGTGAACCGCACCACCCTGTCCCTCATCGCCGGCACGACCGCGCTCGCCGCCGTCACCGGCTTCGCCGTGCTGTCCCAGCCGGACCCTCCGGGCACGGACACCGCCAAGGCGGCCGCCCAACTGCCCGTGGAGCGCGCCAGCCTGCTCTGCCCGGCACCCAGCACGTCCGACCTCGCCGAGACGTCCTACACGTCCTTCACGCCCGTCACGAAGGGCACCGGGAGCGGTGGCAAGGCCGAACTCAGCGCGGCCATCGAGGAGTCGGCCGACGCCGCGCCCGGCGGCAAGGACACGGGCGACGGCACGTCAGGCGGCAAGGACGGCGGCAAGGACGGCGGCAAGGACGGCGGTGAGTCCGGCGAGGACAAGTCCGCGAAGCCCGTGCTGACTCCCAAGGAGCCCGGCAAGCCCGTCACCGGCGACAGCTCCGGCGGTGACGCGCCCGCTCTCGTCGGGACCGCCGACGGCAGGTTCGCCCCCGGCTGGACCGTCCAGCAGACCACCGAGGTCGCCGCGGGCACCGGGCGCGGCCTGCAGGGCGTCAACTGCACGGCTCCGGACACCGACTTCTGGTTCCCCGGCGCGAGCACGGAAGCCGACCGCACCGACTACGTCCACCTGACGAACCCCGACGACTCGGCCGCCGTGGTCGACATCGAGCTCCACGGCAAGGACGGCGCCCTGAAGTCCGCGGTGGGGGAGGGCATCACCGTCCCGCCGCACTCCAGCGAGCCGGTCCTGCTGTCCACCCTCACCGACGAGCGGCAGACCGACCTCACGGTCCACGTCAACGTCCGCAGCGGACGCGTCGGCGCGGCCGTGCAGGCCCTGGACGACAAGATCGGCGGCGACTGGCTGCCCGCGTCCACGGACCCCTCGGGCAGCCTGGTGCTGCCGGGCATCCCCAAGGACGCCACCGCCGTGCGCCTGGTCGCCTTCACCCCCGGAGACGCCGACGCGGACCTGAAGGTGCGCCTCGCCTCCCCCTCCGGGCCGATCACCCCGGCCGGGCACGAGACGGTGCACGTCAAGGGCGGCATGACGACCGCGGTCGACCTGGGCGACGTCACCCGCGGCGAGGCGGGCTCCCTGGTGCTGACCCCGACGGACCGGTCCGTGCCGGTCGTGGCGGCCCTGAAGGTCGTACGCGGCAAGGGCGACAGGCAGGAGACGGCGTTCATCCCGGCCACCCGCCCCGTGGGCACGCGCGCGACGTCCGCCGACAACAGCGGCAAGGGCAGCACCCTGTCCCTGACGGCCCCGGCCGCCGCGGCCACGGTCAGGGTCACCGCCTCGGCCGGCAGCGAGGGCGGCACGCCGGTGTCGAAGACGTACACCCTCAAGGCAGGCACGACCCAGGACATCGAGCCCCCGGTCCCCGGCGGCCTCAAGGGCACCTACGCGCTCACGGTCGAGCCGGTCTCCGGCGGCCCGGTCTACGGCGCCCGCACCCTCGTGGCCAACGAGGACGGTGTCCCCGCCTTCACGGTCCAGACGCTGCCCGACGACCGCGGGACGGTGGCGGTACCGGAGGCGGACGAGGACCTGTCGGTGCTCCAGAAGTAGACCCGCGGGCTCCAGAAGTAGACCCGCGGACTCAAGAAGTAGACCCGCGGGCTCCAGAAGTAGACCCGCGGCCGGGCCCCGGCCCGACGTCCGCGGGCAGGACACCGCCCACATCGTCCGCGGCGGCGAGCCCCGGGTCGTCCTCAGCCCTGCTCCTCGCCGTACCTCGGGTCCACCGTCTCCGGTGTCAGCCCGAGGATCTCGGCGACCTGCTCGACGACGACCTCGTGCACCAGCGCCGCCCGCTCGTCGCGCCCCTTGGTGCGGATCTCGACCGGCCGCCGGTAGACGACCACGCGCGCGGGGCGGCCCTCGCGCGCGCCGATCGTGCCGCCGAGCGGCACGGCCTCGTCGTTCCAGGCCTGGCCCGGCCCGTCGAGCCGTGGCACCTCCAGGACCAGGAAGTCGATGTCGGCGAGCTGGGGCCAGCGCCGCTCCAGGCGCTCCACGGAGTCCTGCACCAGATCGGCGAACACGTCCGCGCGGCTCGCGGCCAGCGGCACCTGCGGCGGTGCGATCGGGCCGCGCATACCCCGTCCGTGGCGATCACGACGGCGGGGGCCGGGGGCGGCAGCACGAGGCGTTACGGGCTTGTCCATCACTGGTGAAGGGTAGTCCCCGCCCGGCCCCGGTGCCCGGCACCGCACTGCGGCAGGGACGGCTTCCGGCCGCGCCCGCACGGCATGTTGTTACATGACCATTCAAGCCAAGGTTGGGCTCAAATCCGTATCCCGCCGAGACCGACGACCTCACGGTATTTGTGGGTTTTGTGTTGACTCTTGATCGCATGCCGGGCTGTCCGGCATCTCGGGCGTCGCTGTCCGGGCAGGTCAGGAAGGTACGCTCAAAGGAGTGTGTGCGGCGTTTCACAGCACGACACGGGGGAGTGACCTGGTGGAGAGTCGTCGCGGCCCGCTCAAGAGTGCGGTACCGTCCAACATCGTGAGCCCTGTACGTCGCTGTTCGCGCACCGCCTGCGGCCGTCCCGCCGTCGCGACGCTGACGTACGTCTACGCCGACTCGACCGCGGTCCTCGGCCCGCTCGCCACCTACGCCGAACCCCACTGCTACGACCTGTGCGCCGAGCACTCCGAGCGCCTCACCGCCCCGCGCGGGTGGGAGGTCGTCCGGCTCCTCGACGGCTCGGCCCCGGCCCGCCCCAGCGGCGACGACCTGGAAGCGCTTGCGAACGCCGTGCGTGAGGCGGCCCGCCCCCAGGAGCGCGCGGCCGAGGCCGGCGGCGGAGGCCGCGGTGCCGATCCGCGAGAGGTCGCACGGCGCGGGCACCTGCGCGTCCTGCGCTCGCCCGACAACTGACCCGGCCCCCCGAGCCCTTCACGCGCGTACCCCTTGAGGCGAGCTTGCCGCGGACCTGACCACTCCGACGTGAGGGCGCGAGAAATCGCTTTCGCCTGACGGGACATGACCTCAACGGGGCGTCCACCGCGCCCGTGGCGGTCGGCGCGATGACCGCACCGGCCGTCACCCTCGCCCGGATGGCCGGGAGGACCTGCGGTGACGGCCGGGAGCCGTCTCGGCATCCGCCCGGCGCGCTGTCGGTGGGCGGGGGTAGTTTGTGCGGACCGACAGTACTTTTCCAGGAAGGTTGGCCGTGGCTGATCTGTCGCAGGTCGTGAAGGCGTACGACGTACGCGGGGTCGTTCCCGACCAGTGGGACGAGTCCCTGGCCGAGCTCTTCGGAGCGGCCTTCGTGCGGGTCACCGGCGCGAGCGCCATCACGACCGGGCACGACATGCGGCCCTCCTCACCGGGCCTGTCGCGCGCCTTCGCGCGCGGGGCGGCGGCCCAGGGCGCCGACGTGACGGAGATCGGCCTCTGCTCGACGGACCAGCTGTACTACGCCTCGGGCGCGCTCAACCTGCCGGGCGCCATGTTCACCGCCTCCCACAACCCGGCGCAGTACAACGGCATCAAGCTGTGCCGCTCCGGTGCCGCCCCGGTCGGCCAGGACACCGGCCTGGCGGACATCCGTGAACTCGTCGAGGCCTGGAGCGAGTCGGGCGCCCCGGCGGCGGCCGCGACGACGGGCACCATCAGCGCCCGTGACACGTTGTCGGACTACGCGGCCCACCTGCTCTCCCTGGTCGACCTGACCTCCGTCCGCCCCCTGAAGGTCGTCGTCGACGCGGGCAACGGCATGGGCGGGCACACCGTCCCCGAGGTCTTCGCCGGCCTGCCCCTGACCCTGGTCCCGATGTACTTCGAGCTCGACGGCACCTTCCCCAACCACGAGGCCAACCCCCTCGACCCGGCCAACCTCGTCGACCTGCAGAAGCGGGTCCGTGAGGAGGGCGCCGACCTGGGGCTCGCCTTCGACGGCGACGCCGACCGCTGCTTCGTCGTCGACGAGCGCGGCGAGCCGGTCTCCCCGTCGGCGATCACCGCCCTGGTCGCCTCCCGTGAACTGGCCCGGCACGGCGGCAAGGGCACGATCATCCACAACCTGATCACGTCCTGGTCCGTACCCGAGGTCGTCGCGGAGAACGGCGGCAGCCCGGTCCGCACCCGCGTGGGCCACTCCTTCATCAAGGCCGAGATGGCCCGCACCGGCGCGATCTTCGGCGGCGAGCACTCCGCGCACTACTACTTCCGCGACTTCTGGAACGCCGACACGGGCATGCTCGCCGCCCTGCACGTCCTCGCGGCCCTCGGCGGCCAGGACGGCCCCCTGTCCTCCCTCGTCGCCCAGTACGACCGCTACGCCGGCTCCGGCGAGATCAACTCCACGGTCGCCGACCAGCAGGCCAGCCTCGCCGCCATCCGCGCCGCGTACGGCACCCGCGAGGGCGTCACCCTCGACGAGCTCGACGGCCTCACCGTGTCCGCCGCCGACTGGTGGTTCAACGTCCGCCCGTCCAACACGGAGCCGCTGCTGCGCCTGAACGCGGAGGCGAGGGACGCCGAGACGATGGCCCGGGTGCGCGACGAGGTGCTGGGGATCATCAGAGGCTGAGGCCCGACCCCCACCGGCGGTAATCTGACCAGGCACGACCCCAAGCGCCCGCACACCGGAGGAACCTCCATGCCCCTCGAATCCGGCCTTCTCGAGATCCTCGCCTGCCCCGCCTGCCACTCCGCCCTCACGGAGCAGGACACCGAGCTGATCTGCACCGGCACCGACTGCGGCCTGGCCTACCCCGTGCGCGACGGCATCCCCGTCCTGCTCGTCGACGAGGCCCGCCGCCCCGCGTGACCGGCAGGGGGCGCACCCGCCGGCGCGACCCTCGGCGCACATAGCCCCCGGCACAGCGGGCACGATCCAGGACACCTCACAACGGACCCCGGCGATGGGAAGCTGCCGCCCATGCTCGACGAATCGCTGCTCGACTCACCGGAGGGCCTCGCCGAGGCCGACCACCGCGGGCTGCTCCGCGGCGCCGCGGAAGCAGGCGCCCGCGTACGCACCGCCGCCCGCCATGCCGCCGAGGCGGGCGTGGGCGACCTGAAGCCGGACGGCCGCCCCCGCGCGGTCCTCATCGCCGGCCCGGGTGCCGCCGCCACCCACGCCGCCGACCTCATCGGCACCCTGGCCGGTGCCGGCAGCCCGGTCACCCGCCTCGCCCCCACCGGCGTCGCCCCGGCCGCCGGCGCCCTGCGCTGGGAACTGCCCGGCTGGGTCGGCTCCGTGGACCTCCTGCTGATCACCACACCCGACGGCACCGAACCCGGTCTGTCGCTGCTCGCCGAGCAGGCCTACCGCCGCGGCTGCACGGTCGTCGCCGTGGCCCCCGCCCGCACCCCGCTCGCCGAGGCCGTCGCCGGGGCGCACGGCCTCTTCGTGCCCATGGCGACCGCCCCCTATGACCAGGACGAGCCGTTCGCCGCGTCCGCCCCCGGCGTGCTGTGGGCCCTGCTCACCCCGCTCCTCGCCCTCCTGGACCGCACCGGCGTGCTCGCCGCCCCGCCGGACGCCCTCGGCAAGGTCGCCGACCGGCTCGACCACGTCGCCGAGCGCTGCGGCCCGGCCATCGCCACGTACAGCAACGCCGCCAAGACCCTCGCCGCCGAGCTCGCCGACGCCCTCCCGGTCGTCTGGACCGAGGGCACCTCGGCGGGCCCCGCCGGCCGCCGCTTCGCCGCCGCCCTCGCCGAGCTGTCCGGCACCCCCGCGGTCGTCGCCGAACTCCCCGAGGCCCTCGCCGCCCACAGCGCCCTGCTCGCCGGCCCGCTGGCCGCCAGCGCCGACCCCGACGACTTCTTCCGCGACCGCGTCGAGGAACCCCCCGCCCTGCACGCGCGCGTGGTGCTGCTGCGCGACCGCCCCATCGGCGGCCTCACCGCCGCCCCCGGCGCCCGCGACCTCGCCCTCAGCCACGACACACCCATCAGCGAGCTCGAACCGGAGGCCGGCGGCGAACTGGAGACCCTCGCGGAACTGATCGCCATCACGGATTTCGCCGCCGTTTACCTGGCGCTCGCTTCGAGGGCCTGATCTTGCCCGGGACACCCTGACGCGCCCGCCCGCACCACGCAGAGAGAACCCCATGGACCGCCTCGACAACACCATCCGCCCCTACGCCTGGGGTTCCACGACCGCCATCCCGCAGCTGCTCGGCGTCGAACCGACCGGCGAACCGCAGGCGGAGATGTGGATGGGCGCCCACCCCGGCGCACCCTCGCGCACCGACCGGGGCAGCCTCGTCGAGATCGTCGACGCCGACCCCGAGAAGGAACTCGGACCCGCCGCCGTCGCCAAGTTCGGTCCCCGGCTGCCCTTCCTCCTCAAGATCCTCGCCGCGGGCGGCCCGCTCTCCCTCCAGGTCCACCCCGACCTCGCACAGGCCCAGGAGGGCTACGCCGACGAGGAGCGGCGCGGCATCCCTCTGGACGCCCCGCACCGCAACTACAAGGACGCCAACCACAAGCCCGAACTGGTCTGTGCCCTCACCGAGTTCGACGGCCTGTGCGGCTTCCGCGACCCCCTGGAGGCCGCCGCCCTCCTCGACGACCTCGGAGTCGACTCCCTCAAGCCCTACGTCGACCTGCTGCACGCCCACCCCGAGGACGCCGCCCTGCGCGAGGTCCTCACCGCCATCCTCACCGCCGACCCCGACGAGATGTCCCGCACCGTCGCAGAGGCGGCCACCGCCTGCACCCGCCTCGGCGGCGCCTACGCCCCCTACGCCGACATTGCCCACCACTACCCGGGCGACCCGGGCGTCCTCGCCGCGATGCTGCTGAACCACGTCAGGCTCCAGCCCGGCGAGGCCCTCTACCTCGGCGCCGGCGTCCCGCACGCCTACCTGAGCGGCCTCGGCGTGGAGATCATGGCCAACTCCGACAACGTCCTGCGCTGCGGGCTGACCCCCAAGCACGTCGACGTCCCCGAACTCCTGCGCGTCGTCCGCTTCCGGCCCAGCGACCCCGGCGTCCTGCGCCCCGAGGCCTCCGCGGACGGCGAGGAGGTCTACGAGACCCCCATCGACGAGTTCCGCCTCTCCCGCTACGTCCTGCCCGAGGCGGGCGGCACCCACGACCTGACCCGCCCCACCCCGCAGATCCTGCTCTGCACGGCCGGCACCGTCCGGGCCGGCGAACACGACCTGACCCCCGGCCGGTCCGTCTTCGTCCCGGCCGGCGAAAAGGCCGAAGTGTCCGGTACGGGAACGCTTTTCCGGGCCACCGTCGTCGCCTGACCGTTTCGAGGACACCGTGCTGGTGACCTGACTCACCGCTCCGACGGCGGGCTGCAACAATGGCCCACCGTCAAGCACGGGCAAAGCCACGGGCGCGCACCAAGGCGATCGCCCGGCCCCTGGAACGGCGTACGAAGGGACAACGCGAACATATGAGCGCGTCAGGCGGTACCAAGGCGATCGTGGCGGCACTGGGCGCCAACCTGGCGATCGCGGTGGCGAAGTTCGTGGCGTTCCTCTTCAGCGGCTCGTCGTCGATGCTCGCCGAGTCCGTGCACTCCGTCGCCGACTCCGGCAACCAGGCACTGCTCCTGGTCGGCGGCAAGAAGGCGAAGCGCGAAGCCACCCCCGAACACCCCTTCGGCTACGGCCGCGAGCGCTACATCTACGCCTTCCTCGTCTCCATCGTCCTCTTCTCGGTCGGTGGCATGTTCGCCCTCTACGAGGGCTACGAGAAGATCAAGCACCCGCACGAGCTGACGCACTGGTACTGGCCCGTCGGCGTCCTGGTCTTCGCGATCATCGCCGAGGGCTTCTCCTTCCGCACGGCCATCAAGGAGTCCAACACCCTGCGCGGCCAGCGCTCGTGGAAGGACTTCGTCCGCCACGCCAAGGCCCCCGAGCTTCCGGTCGTCCTCCTGGAGGACTTCGGCGCCCTGGTCGGTCTGGTCCTCGCCCTCGGCGGTGTCGGCCTCGCCCTCCTGACCGGCGAGAGCGTCTGGGACGGCATCGGCACCCTCTGCATCGGCATCCTGCTCATCCTCATCGCCCTGGTCCTCGCCGCCGAGACCAAGTCGCTGCTGCTCGGCGAGTCCGCCGGCGCCGAGGAGACCCGGAAGATCGAGGCCGCGATCGTCGACGGCGACACCGTCACCCGCATCATCCACATGCGCACGCTCCACCTCGGCCCCGAGGAACTCCTCGTCGCCGCCAAGATCGCCGTGCAGCACGACGACACCGCCACCGAGATCGCCACCGCCATCGACGCCGCCGAGGCCCGCATCCGCGACGCTGTCCCGATCGCCCGCGTCATCTACCTCGAACCGGACATCTACAGCGAGCGGGAAGCGGCCAAGGGCCCCGACCCCGAGGCCTCCCCGGGCGGCCCGGTCCCCCACCCCGCCGACGAGCACTGACCCTCCCCTCGCCGACGAGCACCGACCCTCCCCCTCGGCCCACGGGGCCCGCCGAACCACTCGGCGGGCCCCGTCCCGCTTTCCGCCCCCGGCCCACGGCGCGTCCCCCGGTCCGTCACATGATCGGCTCGATGTGTTCGCCGACGGACTGGGGATCGGCCCCGCGCCCGGTGTAGCTTGGGACGGAGCCAGACGTCGCTGCTGATGGCGGTCGGGCGGTCCCCCAGCGGACCGGCCGAGGGAGAGAGGGCCTCCGACGGACTGCGCTGCGCGTACGCGGGCATGCCTGTGTCCTCTTCCGGACACCCCTGTGTCCGCCGCCGCGCAGACCAGCCGTACCCACCCTCGACCCACACTCCGAGGAGCAGCTCGCAATGACGACTGTCGAGAACCGACAGGACTTCAAGGTCGCCGACCTCTCCCTGGCCGAGTTCGGCCGCAAGGAGATCACCCTCGCCGAGCACGAGATGCCGGGCCTGATGGCGATCCGCAAGGAGTACGCCGAGGCGCAGCCCCTGGCCGGCGCCCGTGTCACCGGCTCCCTGCACATGACCGTGCAGACCGCCGTGCTCATCGAGACCCTCGTCGCCCTCGGCGCGCAGGTCCGCTGGGCCTCCTGCAACATCTTCTCCACCCAGGACCACGCGGCCGCCGCCATCGCCGTCGGCCCCGAGGGCACGCCCGACAACCCGCAGGGCGTCCCCGTCTTCGCCTGGAAGGGCGAGACGCTGGAGGAGTACTGGTGGTGCACCGAGCAGGCCCTGACCTGGCCGGACAGCCCCACCGGCGGCCCCAACATGATCCTCGACGACGGCGGCGACGCCACCCTCCTCGTCCACAAGGGCGTCGAGTACGAGAAGGACGGCAAGGTCCCCTCGCCCGACACGGCCGAGTCCGACGAGCACCGCGTCATCCTGGAGCTGCTCACCCGCACCCTGGGTGAGAACCCCCAGAAGTGGACCCAGCTGTCCTCGGAGATCCGCGGCGTGACCGAGGAGACCACCACCGGTGTCCACCGCCTGTACGAGATGCAGCGCGACGGAGTCCTCCTCTTCCCGGCGATCAACGTCAACGACGCCGTCACCAAGTCGAAGTTCGACAACAAGTACGGCTGCCGCCACTCCCTGATCGACGGCATCAACCGTGCCACCGACGTCCTCATCGGCGGCAAGACCGCCGTCGTCTGCGGCTACGGCGACGTCGGCAAGGGCTGCGCGGAGTCCCTGCGCGGGCAGGGCGCCCGGGTGATCGTCACCGAGATCGACCCGATCTGCGCCCTGCAGGCGGCGATGGACGGCTACCAGGTCACGACCCTGGACGAGGTCGTCGACAAGGCCGACATCTTCATCACCACGACCGGCAACAAGGACATCATCATGGCCTCGGACATGGCCAAGATGAAGCACCAGGCCATCGTCGGCAACATCGGCCACTTCGACAACGAGATCGACATGGCCGGCCTCGCGAAGATCCCCGGCATCGTCAAGGACGAGGTCAAGCCCCAGGTGCACACCTGGACCTTCCCCGACGGCAAGGTGATCATCGTCCTGTCCGAGGGCCGCCTGCTGAACCTGGGCAACGCCACCGGCCACCCGTCGTTCGTGATGTCCAACTCCTTCGCGGACCAGACCCTGGCCCAGATCGAGCTGTTCACCAAGCCCGACGAGTACCCGACCGGTGTCTACGTGCTGCCCAAGCACCTCGACGAGAAGGTCGCCCGCCTCCACCTCGACGCGCTCGGCGTGAAGCTGACCACGCTCCGCCCCGAGCAGGCCGAGTACATCGGCGTGAAGGTCGAGGGCCCGTTCAAGCCGGACCACTACCGCTACTGAGCCCCGGCAGCACCGCTGCCGCCCGGTTCACCGCCGGTCGACTCACCACCGGGTGCACCACCAACGGCCGGTTCGCACCGGCTGGTGCGCCACGGTCGGTCGGTGCCGGCCGGTTCGCCACCGGCCGGTTCACGCCGCCTGGCCGGCTACCGGTCGAGTCACCACCGGCTGATGCGCACCGGCCGGATCTCCGAGGCAGGCCCCCGCACCCCCGTGCCGGGGGCCTGCCCCGTTCTCGACCGGCCGAGACCGGCCCAGCCCTTCAGGACCCAGGACTCCCATGCCCCGCGGCCGCTATTCGCTCCACGATCCGCACGATCACACCCCCCTCGCAGACGAGCACTTCCAGTGCGCCCCCGGCCCCTCCGGCTGGCGCTACGTCTCCCAGCTGACCACCCCCACCGGCGATCACCACGGCTCCGTCGACCTCACCCTGGACGAACTCGGCCGCCCCCTCCGCCTGGAACTCCACGCCGCCTCCTGGCAGGTCCGCGGCGCCGCCCTCGACGGCGTCACCTGGGTCCGGACCGACCCCACCGGGACCGAGGCCACCGAAGGCAATGTGCGCGCCCACGCCTTCACCGGCACGTCCCCGGCGTTCCTCGTCGCCACCGCCCGTCTCCTGCGCCTCACCCCCTCCACGGCAGCCACCCGCGTACGCCTGGTCGCCTTCACGGACCCGGTCCTCGCACCGCGCACCGTGGACCAGTCCTGGGCCTTGCTGAGAAGCGAAGCACACGCCACTGACAACGGCCCTCTGACCGTGGACGAATACCAGGTCACAGCCCTGGACACCGGCGAGCAGCACACCGTGCACATCGCCGGGGACGTCGTGCTCGCGGCCCCCGGCGTCGAACTCGAAGACCTGGAATCACCGCCGTCGACGTTCCCACCGCCGTCGACGTTCCACTGACACGTCGGCCGGCTCCCTCAACTACGCAGGCGGCACGAACCCGGTCCCGGGCCGCTCGCCCGCCGCAGCCCCCGGCTGCACCGGTCGCCGCTCACTGGCCGAGCCCCCCGGCTGCACGGGATGCCGCTCGCCCGCGGGACCCTCCGGCTGCACGGGATGCCGCTCGCCCGCGGGACCCTCCGGCTGCACGGGATGCCACTCGCCCGCAGGACCCTCCGGCTGCACCGGGTGCTCCGGTGATTCCGTCGGCCGCTCCACGCCGGACGGCCCGGGCGCGACCTTCGGCACCGCGGCCGACGGGCCGACGGGCCCCGGAGCAGCGGCGGACATGGCCGTCCTGGCAGCCTCGCTCCCGAACGCCCGCCGGGCCTCCCGCGCCTGCCGCTCCTGCACGACCGCCGCCAGATAGGCGGCCGGCGGCACCCCCAGCGGCACCGGAGCCCCCGTACGCTCCGCCAGATCCGTCGCCAGCCGCTCCGCCATCGACCAGCCCACCTGCGGGTCCAGCTGCCGCATGCGCGTCAGGTACTGCCGGACGGCGAGCCACAACCCGTCAGGCACCGCCGACAGATCCAGCTCCGCGAACCGCCCCGCCAGCCAGGGCGGAGGCGGCGGTACGAAACCGGCCCGAGCGACCGGAATCCGCTCGCGCACGACGAGAGTCCCCGCGAACACGTCCCCCAGCCGCCGCCCACGCGCCGACACGAACGAGGCGATACAGGCCACGATCCCGAAGGTCATGAGGATCTCGATCACCCCGATCAAGCCCCGCACCAGCGCGTGCCGGAACCGGATGGGCCCCCCGTCGTCCCGCACCACCCGCAGACCGCACGCCATCTTCCCGAGCGACCGCCCGTGGCTGAGCGTCTCCACCGCGATCGGACCGCCGACCAGCACGAGAACGAACGACGCGATCGACAGAGCCGTCTGCGCCGCCTCGTCCAAGGACGCCGTGGACGTGACCAGCACGATGGTCACCGCGATGTAGACGGCCATGGCCGCCACCAGATCGAGCAGCACGGCCAGCGCCCTGCTGGGCAGCCTCGCGGGCCGCAGCTCCAACGCCACAGCCTCGCCCGTCACCAGCTCGCTCACGCCCGCCGTCCTTCCCCTGCCCTGCCCCCGACAGGGCCAGTCTGCCAAGCTGAGGGCGCATCGCACCGTAATACGACAAGCTGATCCACGACGAGCCTCCGACGACCAGCCGAGGAGCAGGCACACCGATGGACCTCGACGTCTTCGTCTCCGCCCACCGAGCGGAGTGGGACCGCCTCGAAGCCCTCCTCCGCCGTCGGCGCCGTCTCGACGGCGCGGAGGCCGACGAACTCGTCACCCTCTACCAGCGCACCGCCACACACCTGTCCCTGATCCAGTCCAGTGCCCCGGATCCGCAGCTCACCGGTCGACTCAGCCAACTCGTCGCGCGCGCGCGCAGTGCCGTGACGGGCACCCGGCGTGCCTCCTGGCATGACGTGACGCGCTTCCTCGCCCACGGCTTCCCGGCCGCCGTCTACAAGGCACGGCACTGGTGGGTGCCCACCGCGCTCCTGTCCACGGCGGTCGCGGCCCTCCTGGGGTGGTGGATCGGCACCCATCCCGAGGTCCAGGCCTCGATCGCGGCGCCCAACGAGCTCCGCGAGCTCACTCGCCCCGGCGGGCAGTACGAGACGTACTACTCCAGCCATCCGGCCGCCAGCTTCGCCGCCCAGGTGTGGACGAACAACGCCTGGGCCGCCGCTCTCTGCCTCATCCTCGGGGTCTTCCTCGGGCTCCCGGTCCTCTGGATCCTCTTCCAGAACATGCTCAACCTCGGTATCGGCGTGGGCCTGATGTCCTCGGCCGGCCGCCTCGACACGTTCCTTGGGCTGGTCCTCCCGCACGGCCTCCTGGAACTGACCGCCGTCTTCGTCGCAGCCGGCACCGGTCTGCGCCTGGGATGGACCCTCATCGACCCGGGACCACGGACGCGGCGCACGGCGCTCGCGGAGGAAGGCCGAGCCGCCATCGGCATGGCCATAGGTCTGGCCCTTGTCCTCTTCGTCTCGGGCGCCATCGAAGGCTTCGTCACTCCGTCCGGCCTCCCCACCTGGGCCCGCATCACCATCGGAATCGCCGCCGAAGTGCTCTTCCTGGCCTACGTCTATGTCGTCGGTGGTCGTGCCGCGCGCGGGGGAGAGACCGGTGACGTCGAGGCTGCGGAGCGCAGCGCGACCGTCCCGACAGCCGCCTGATCGTCGCGCCGACCGGCGGATGTGCGACCACGTCCGTTCAACTGCTAGTCTCCTCTTCGCCCCACAGGAGCCGTTGACACGGCAAGTGCGGGGAGGTAGATTCGAACAGTTGCCTGGACATGGGCTCCAGTCCCAGACCAGGCCATAGTGAACATCTATCTGCTTCTTGAAACGCTGATTTCAATGAAGCCACTCCCGATGAATCGGAAAAGAGCGGCCGGTCAGTCCGGCTCGAAACTTCTGATAAAGTCGGAACCGCCGGAAAGGAAAACGCGAAAGCGGGAACCTGGAAAGCACCGAGGAAATCGGATCGGAAAGATCTGATAGAGTCGGAAACGCAAGACCGAAGGGAAGCGCCCGGAG
>NZ_JBHWFG010000029.1:54219-110589 GCF_042733745.1 Streptomyces sp. NPDC059696 | reverse complement strand
TATCTTCGGGGTTTTTGGGTGCCTGTCGCCGGTGCCGCCCGCCTGGGGTTCTGCCCGTCGCCGCCCGCGGGGGGGGGGGGGGGGGGCGGCCCCCCCGCGGCGGAGCCGCACCGCGGTCCCGCCCCGCGCGCCCCGGGTGCGCGCCGGCGGTGGTGGGGCGTCAACTCACCCTCTCCGCGCCGTGCTTGACGCCCCGCAGGCGTAGCTCGGCCGGAAGGGAGTCGAGACCCGCCGATGTCTTCGCGTGGGCCAGGGCGCCGGTCGTGAAGTCGGTCAACGCCGTCCCCGGGTCCACGTGCGGCTCCAGTGCGAGGCGTACGTGGGCCTCGGGGCTGCTGCGGCGTCCCTTCAGGTGGGCGTGGGCTCCGTCCACGCCGTCGATACGGGCCGCCTCCTGGGTGAGGACGTCCTCCAGGGCCCGGCCGCGCAGCAGGGCTCCGTCGCCGTCGCCGGTGTCGACGAGGACCTCGGCGGTCCTGCGCCGGCGCAGGACCGCGACGAGCCACCACAGGGCGAGCAGCAGCAGGACCGCCAGGACGGCGATGACGACCGGCCACCACCAGCTCTCGTCCTGCCAGCGGGTGCGCTCGGCGTTGCTCAGCAGCACGTCGTGCTTGCTGTCGTGGATCCACCACGAGGGCACGGGGGCGCCCAGGCCGACGGCGAGGACGGAGCCGCCCAGCACCAGCAGGACCAGGCCCACCAGGCCGAGGACCACGCGGTTGACGATCGGGAGCACGCTCGCTCACCCCTTCCGGCCGGGCCGCCGGACGCGCACCGACAGCGAGGGCGTACGGGACAGCCCCAGCCCCTTGACCGCGTCGGCGAGCACGGCGTCCAGATCGGTCCGTACGTCGTCCACTTCCCTGAAGTGCGCCACCGCGCGCACGTCCGCCCGTCTGCGGCGCACCCGCACGCGTGCCGACTGCACACCGGCCACTTCCATGGCCCGGTCGCGCAGCGCGGTGGCGGCGGCGTCCCGGTGCAGTCCGGCACGGACCTCGGGGTGTCTGCGCCGCATGGGGAGCACGGCCCGCAGGCCGGGTGTGGCGGCGAGGACCAGCAGCCACAGGCCGAGGACGGCGGTGACACCGGCACCGACAAGCACCCAGGTGTCGTCGAGGGGCCGTTCGGCCAGCTGCCGGGCCAGCTCCTTGCGCCAGTACATACCGGGCCGGCCCGCGCGCACGGAGACGATGTCGTAGAGGAACAGCCCGATCAGGCCCAGGAGCAGCAGGGCGACGACGGCCGCGGGGACGCGGCGCGCCGACCAGAAGCGGCTTTCGCGGCCGCCGTCCTCACCGGTTTCGGCCGGTGGCTCCTGGGCGTCCGACGCGTCGGTCGTGCCGGGTTCGCCGCCGTCGTGCGGCTCCCGCTCGTCCAGGACGGGCAGTCGCCGCGTGGTGCCCTCGGGCGGTTGTTCCCGGTCCCCGGGTTCGCTCATCGCGTCCTCCCCTGAACCGTGCCGAGCGCCGCGACCAGGTGCAGCCGCTCCACCTGGACGACGACCTCCGGCACCTGCATGCCCACCAGGGCCTCCACCCGCTCGACGACCCGGTGCCGCACGCTGCGGCAGCGGGCGCCGATGTCGCAGGGGTAGTCGAGTTCGACGTTGACCCGGACGTGGGCGACTTCGTGGTGCACGACGACGGACGCGGAGGGCCGTCCGGCGCCGGGTGGCAGCGTGCCGACGGCCTCGCGGGCCGCCTGCGAGGCGATCTTCGCGACGACCCGGTCGGCGATCCGCGTCCCGCCGCGCTCGCCCGGCGGGACCACGGGCAGTGGTCTGTCGAGTGCACCGGCCCCCGTGCTCACGGGCGTCACCGCCGCCGTTCACGGACGCGGAAGAAGTCCCCGAAGTCCATGTCCCCGTCCAGGAACCGGCCGACGACGAAGCCGACGGCGCCCAATGCCGCCACCAGCACGAAGGCACCGAATCCGCCGAAGTATCCGGCGAAGGCCAGCGCCATGCCGGCGATCATGCCGACCACGGCCATGCTCATGCGCTTCTCAGCTCCCTAGCCGCTGTGTTGTCCGTTGGCCCGTGCCTCACTGGATCCGGCGCTCCGGTTCCTCTTCCTCCTCGTCCGGCAGCTTCACGTCGCTCACCGCGATGTTGACCTCGACGACCTCGAGACCGGTCATCCGCTCCACGGCGTTGATGACGTTCTCCCGCACGCCCCGGGCCACATCGGCGATCGACACGCCGTATTCGACGACGATCTCCAGGTCGAGGGCGGCCTGGACCTCGCCGACCTCCGCCTTCACCCCGCGCGTCACCGACTTGGCGCCGCCGGGCACCCGGTCGCGCACGGCGCCGAAGGTGCGGGACAGACCGCTGCCCATGGCGTGCACGCCGTCGACGTCGCGTGCGGCGAGCCCGGCGATCTTCTCCACCACGCCGTCCGCGATGGTCGTCCGGCCCCGGGAACCCGGGTCCCCTCCCCCGCGCTTGACCAGCGGGCTCCTGCGCGCCGCCGCCGTCTCGGACTCCCCGCCCCGGTTCTCGGTCATGTCAGTCATCGCCGCACGTCCTTTTCGGTCGTCGTCCTGGGACCACCGTAAGCACGGTTGCGTGGGAGCGCGCCTCTGATGCGGCAGGCTGGAGGAATGACGGCCGACCGATGGACGCAGGCAGTGAGACATCAGCTGGGAATCGGCAGGCTCCTGCCGCTGGGTGACGCGCGGGACGGCGCGTGGATCACGGAGCGGGCGGTGGAGGCGGTGCTGCGGAGTGCGGCACGGGACGCGCCGGGCGTGCGCCTCGACGCGCTCCGCGTCGCGGTCGCCGACGCGGCGGACACCGCCGAGCCGGTGGTACCGGCTCCGCCGAGTGCGCTGCCGCCGGGGCCGCTGCGGGTGACGGCGGAGATCGCCGCGACGGCCTCGCGGCCCCTGCCGGCGACGGCAGCGGCGCTGCGGGAGGCGCTGGCGGCCGCGGCGGACCGGCGGCTCGGGCTGACGGTGACGGAGGTGGATCTGCGGGTGACGGGACTGCTGGACGAGGCGGAACCGGCGGACCGCGGACCCGCCGCCGCCCTGCCCGAGCCCCCGGCCACCGCGCGGGCCGAGGGCGACGACGAGGCCCGGGTGGCCGACGCCGCGCTCGGCGTGCCGGGTGTCCTGCGTCTGACCGGCACACTGGGCCACCCCGTGCACATCGAGCTGCTGTTCCCCGAGGGTGCGGCACTGCCCCACCGCCATGTCCGGCTGGAGCTGGCGGTGAGCGCGGACCGGCGGGCCAGGGACGTGGCCCGCGAGGTCCGGACAGCGGTCAGGCGGACGCTGTCGGATCACCCGACGGTGGCGGTCGTGGTGAGCGCGATCGCCTGACCGGTGCTCCCTCGGACAGCCGACGGTGGCGGTCGTGGTGAGTGCCGTCGCCTGACCGGTTTTCACACGGACAGCCGACCGTGGCGGCCGTCGTGAGTGCCCTCGCGTGACCGGTGCCCCCGCGGACAGCCGACCGTGGCGGTCGTCGTGAGCGCCCTCGCCTGACAAGTGCCCCCGCGGACAGCCGACGGTGGGGGTCGTGGTGAGTGCCCTCGCCTCACCGGCGTTCCCCGGTCAGCCGACCGTGACGGCCGTCGTCAGTGGCCCTCGCCTGACCGGTGCCCCCGCGGACCGCCGACCGTGGCGGTCGTGGTGAGCGCTCGTCATCGGTGGTGGAACGGGAGGCCTGTGGCGGGCCGCTTGGGGCCGGTCGTGCGTCCGGGGGGCTTGTCGGCGTGGCTCAGGCCTCGACGCCCGCGAGGTCCCGCAGCCTGCGGGCCTGGGACTGGCGCTCGGCCGCGCGCTGCTCCTCGTACGTGCGGTCCTGCGCGCCGCGCAGCAGGGCCTTGGTCTCGATGACGGCGTCGCGGGGCGCGGCCAGCACGGCCGAGACGAGGTCGCGGACCGTGTCGTCCAGCTGCCCGGCAGGCACGGCGAGGTTGGCGAGGCCGGTGTTCACGGCCTCCTCGGCCGCGACGAAGCGCCCGGTCACGCAGATCTCCAGCGCGCGGGCGTAGCCGACGAGCCCCACCAGCGGATGAGTGCCCGTCAGGTCGGGCACCAGTCCGAGGCTGGTCTCGCGCATGGCGAACTGCACGTCGTCGGCGACGACGCGCAGGTCGCAGGCGAGGGCGAGCTGGAAGCCCGCCCCGATGGCATGCCCCTGGACAGCGGCGACGGAGACGATGTCGCTGCGCCGCCACCAGGTGAACGCCTCCTGGTATTCGGCGATGGTCGCGTCCAACTCGGTGTCGGAGCCGCGCGCGAGGTCGATGAACGACGGTTCCCCGTCGAAGCCCTCGGGCGTGAACGCCTGCCGGTCGAGCCCGGCCGAGAAGGACTTGCCCTCGGCCCGCAGCACCACGACACGGACGGAGCCCGGCAACTGCCGACCGGCCTCGGCCAGCGCCCGCCACAGAGCGGGGCTCTGCGCGTTGCGCTTGTCCGGGTTGGTCAGCGTCACCGTGGCGATCGCGTCGTCGACGGTGAGCCGTACGCCGTCCTTGTCGAGTACGGGAACGAAGTCCTTGTCGGGCGAAGCCATGGGACGCCTCCGATGTGTGCGGTCTTACGTGCCCGTACGACGGCGGAACCGCCGTGGGCAGGCACGCTTAAGTGACTGCACAGTAACCACCCGGGCGATCAGTCGACCGACCGGGTGGCCACCATCGGAGCCGTGGGGCCACCCGGGGTCAGGCCGTGGCCTTTTTGCCCCGGGTCGCCCCGCCACGCCCTCGCAGCGTGACGCCCGACTCACTGAGCATGCGGTGCACAAAGCCATACGAGCGGCCGGTCTCCTCGGCCAACGCCCGGATGCTCGCACCGGCGTCGTACTTCTTCTTCAGGTCTGCCGCGAGCTTGTCGCGCGCGGCGCCGGTCACCCGGCTGCCCTTCTTCAGAGTCTCGGCCACCCGTGCCTCCTCATGGGAAGTGCGCTCTGGTCTCCTCATGATCACCCCTCCGGGCCCTCATGGCCACCCATTCGGCAAGGTCCGTGAGACAAGGTTGTGACGACGGGAGCGCGTCCCCACATGCGGAATGTGGAATTCCGACGGGCGGTGTCCGTACGCCCGAACGGATGGCAAGAGAAAAGGCCAGGTCAGAAAGGCGCCGCGGCCGAGCCCCGAAGAATCGGGGACTCGGCCGCGAAATCGATGTAGGACACACCTCGGTACGAGGAGATCTCACACAGATGATGGATCACCGCTGGGCCGAATGATCCATACGCCGTTGATCACGCATTCGATCAAGCGAGGTGCCGCTCAGGCCAGGGCGACGAGGTCCGCGTAGTCGGCGCCCCACAGGTCCTCGACGCCGTCCGGCAGCAGGATGATCCGCTCCGGCTGGAGCGCCTCGACCGCGCCCTCGTCGTGCGTGACGAGGACGACCGCGCCCTTGTAGGTGCGCAGCGCGCCGAGGATCTCCTCCCGGCTGGCCGGGTCGAGGTTGTTGGTCGGCTCGTCGAGGAGCAGCACGTTGGCCGACGACACCACGAGGGTGGCCAGCGCGAGGCGGGTCTTCTCGCCGCCGGAGAGCACCCCGGCCGGCTTGTCGACGTCGTCGCCGGAGAACAGGAACGAGCCGAGCGTCTTGCGGACGTCGACCAGGTCCAGGTCGGGGGCGGCCGAGCGCATGTTCTCCAGGACCGTGCGCTCGGGGTCGAGCGTCTCGTGCTCCTGGGCGTAGTAGCCGAGCTTGAGGCCGTGGCCCTGGATGACCTTGCCGGTGTCGGGCTCCTCCGCGCCGCCGAGGAGGCGGAGCAGGGTCGTCTTGCCGGCGCCGTTGAGGCCGAGGATGACGACGCGCGAGCCCTTGTCGATGGCCAGGTCGACGTCGGTGAAGATCTCCAGCGAGCCGTACGATTTCGAGAGCCCCTCGGCCATGAGCGGGGTCTTGCCGCAAGGGGAGGGCTCGGGGAAGCGCAGCCTGGCGACCTTGTCGGACTTGCGCTCGGCCTCCAGGCCGGCCAGCAGCTTGTCCGCACGGCGGGCCATGTTCTGCGCGGCGACCGTCTTGGTGGCCTTGGCCCGCATCTTGTCGGCCTGCGAGTGCAGCGCGGAGGCCTTCTTCTCGGCGTTCTGCCGCTCGCGCTTGCGGCGCTTCTCGTCGGCCTCGCGCTGCTGCTGGTAGAGCTTCCAGCCCATGTTGTAGATGTCGATCTGGGCCCGGTTGGCGTCCAGGTAGAACACCTTGTTGACGACCGTCTCCACGAGGTCGACGTCGTGGGAGATCACGATGAAGCCGCCGCGGTAGGTCTTCAGGTAGTCGCGCAGCCAGACGATCGAGTCGGCGTCGAGGTGGTTCGTGGGCTCGTCGAGCAGCAGGGTGTCCGCGTCGGAGAAGAGGATCCGGGCCAGCTCGATGCGGCGGCGCTGACCGCCGGAGAGGGTGTGCAGGGGCTGCCCGAGCACCCGGTCGGGCAGGTTGAGCGCGGCGGCGATGGTGGCGGCCTCGGCCTCGGCGGCGTACCCGCCCTTGGTGAGGAACTCCGTCTCCTGGCGCTCGTACTGCTTGAGCGCCTTGTCGCGGGTGGCGCCCGTGCCGTTGGCGATGCGCTGTTCGTTGTCGCGCATCTTGCGGATCAGCACGTCCAGGCCGCGCGCGGACAGGATGCGGTCGCGGGCGAGGATGTCGAGGTCGCCGGTGCGGGGGTCCTGCGGGAGGTAGCCGACCTCGCCGGAGCGGGTGATGGTGCCGCCGGCGGGCATGCCCTCGCCCGCGAGGCACTTGGTGAGGGTGGTCTTCCCCGCGCCGTTGCGGCCGACCAGGCCGATGCGGTCGCCCTTGGCGATGCGGAACGAGGCGTTTTCGATGAGGACGCGGGCACCGGCGCGCAGCTCGATACCGGAGGCGGAGATCACGGACAGACTCCAGGGCGGATACGGGGGCGGGATGGACGGATCAGGGGGTGCCGCGCGTGGCGCGCCGTTGGAAGGGCGGTGGCGGGCGACGGGCGGGCGTTCCCGCCGTCTAATGCGCGAGGAGAATGGCCATGGGGGACAGTCTAACGGGGGCGTGCAACCACTTTTTCTGTGTGCGGGTGTTCGATCAACGGCGGCCGGACGGCGGGCCGTCGCCGGTGGCCGGGCCGTTGTCGGTGGCCGGGCCGTTGTCGGTGTGCGGTGGAACACTGGGCGGTACAGCCCCGCGAGACACGAGGAAGTGATCGCCATGGCAGGTACGTCCGGCGGGCGTCCGAGCATCTACCCGACGCTGCTGTACGCGGACGCCAAGGCGGCGATCCGGCAGCTCACGGAGGCCCTCGGCTTCACGGAGCTGTCGGTGTACGAGGGCGAGGACGGCTCGGTGCTGCACGCCGAGCTGGCGCAGGGCAACGGGGCGGTGATGATCGGCTCCAAGGGCCGGGGCGGTGTGTTCGACGCGGCCATGAAGGACGCCGGCACCACCGGGGTGTACGTGGTGGTGGACGACGTCGACGCGCACCACCGCCACGCCGTGGACCACGGCGTGGAGATCCTCATGCCCCCGACGGACCAGGACTACGGCTCCCGGGACTACATGGCCCGGGACGTCGAGGGCAACGTCTGGAGCTTCGGGACCTACGCGCCCGAGACGGCGGTCTAGCACCGCGCCGGGCGCCGTCCGGCCCGAGTGGCCCTAGCTGCCGCCGGTGTGCACCTGGAAGGCGGCGCGGCGGACCGCCTTGGCCAGGGCCGGGTCGGGGTGTGCGGCGGCGAGGGCGACCAGGACCTGCACCGTGCGCGGGTGGCCCACGGCGCGCACCTCGTCCAGCAGCATCGGGACGGTCGGCTGCACGGCCGACTCCAAGTGGCGCACCAGCAGCGGCGCCTCACCGTGGTCGGCGACGGCGGCGGCGGTGTCCACCCACAGCCAGGTGGCCTCCGCGCGGGTGAGGACCTCATGGGCGTCCTCGGGGTCCGCGCCGTCGTGCTCGGCCAGCCACAGCAGCGCGTACGGCCTGAGCGTGGGCTCGTCCAGCACGCCGCGGACGTCCGGCTCGGCGGGAGCGCCGACCACGCGCAGCGCCTCGAAGGCGAGGCCGCGCAGCAGGGCGTCCTCGCCGCGGGCGGCGCCGAGCAGCTCGGTGACGGCGCTGCCGACGGGCCGGGCGGCGAGCCAGGCGCGGTACTCGGCGCGGGCCGCGTTGGGGCGCAGCTGGGCGCAGCCGCGGAGCATGTCCTCGGCGGCCTGCTCGATGTTCCCGGCGGGGCTCTGCGCGGCGACGCAGATCTGCTCCAGCTTGACCCAGACGGCCCAGTTGCCGAGGGGGGTGAGGGTGGCCTGGCCGTCGCCGTAGGTGAGGGCTCCGACGGAGGCGAGGGCGCGCAGGGCCCAGTCGAGCAGCGGGGCGAGCGGGGCGTCGGAGGGCTCCGGTTCGGCCTGCGGCTCGGGCTGGGGTCCGTAGGGGATCTCGCAGCGGGCGGTGCGCAGCTCGGTGACGCGCTGCTCCAGGAGATCGAGGAGCTGCTCCACGGGGACCGGGCCGGCGGACAGCTGGAGGAAGGTCAGCGTCTGCGGGATGGCGGAGACGACCTCGGCGACGGCGGCGGGCTCGTGGCCCTCGGGCTCCGGGTAGGCGAGCGACCAGGCGTCGAAGAGGGCGACCCAGCCGCGCAGCACGGCGCTGTCGTCGCGGTCCCAGGCGCGCAGCCGCCAGCCGGGGCGTGCGGTGTCGCCGTGCACCTCGATGAGTCCGGCGAGGCGGGCGGTGTCCCAGTCGGCTCTGACCTGAGCCGGGGTCAGGCCCAGATCGCGGGCGGCCCGTTCGGCGGTCGCGTCGGAGAGGGTGGCCTTGCCGTCGTCGGTGGCGCTGTCCCGGCCGGGGCCGAGCGTCCTGTCCGCCCAGCGGGCCACGCGGGCCGCGGCGGCGAGACCTGAGCGTGCCATTCTGGCCAGTTCCGCCGGTGCCGGGGTGCCCTCCGGGGGGCGCGGCGCGGGGCGGCGCGAGCGCCGCTGGTTCATCGGTGGTGGGGCGGCGGCCAGGGGTCGCGGGCGGACGAGTCGGAGCCTGGAGTCGCGCGGGATACGGGACGTCACGGGGGCAGTCTTCCGGTTGACGGTCCGAAAACCCAAACGGAATGTCACCGCGGGCGACGGGGATGGCCAACGCACCGGCCCGCGGGAGTGGTCGAGGGCCGGGAACTGGCCAGTGGTACGGCACTAAACGGAAGGGTGGCGACCGGTCGGCGCGGGGCGGGACGGGACGTGGTTGCGGCCGGGCGAAGGGGGCGTGAACGGGGGGTGTGGAAACGCCGCCGCGAGCGGGGCGTCACGGGGCGGGCCGCGGCCGGGTCACATCAAGGGCGTGAGGAAGCGCCGGAGCGCCTCCTCGTAGGCCTCCGGGTCGGCGTTCCACAGGGCTCCGTGCGGGGCGTGGGCGACGGTGCGCAGGGCCACCAGGTCGGGCCGGGCGTCGGCGAACCGGCGGGACAGCCCCCAGGGGGCGACGGTGTCGTCCGGGCCGTGGAAGAGCAGGACCGGGACGCGCAGTCCGTGCGAGGGGTCCTTGTCGGCGGCGCGGTCGCCGGTCAGTCCGGTGCGGCCCTGGGCGGCGCGGACCGCGAGGGGCAGCAGCGCGCCGGGGGTGCGGCGGGCCGAGGCGAGGGCACGCAGGGTGGTCTCCCAGCTGAGCACCGGGGAGTCGAGGACCAGCCCGGCGACGCGGTCGCGCAGCCCCGAGTGCGCGGCGGCGCGCAGGGCCATGGTGGCGCCGGTCGACCAGCCGTGCAGGACGACCTGCCGGGCGCCGTAGCGCACGGCGTAGCGGATGGCCGCGTCGAGGTCGCGCCACTCGGTCTCGCCGAGGTGGTTCAGGCCGTCGGGCGGGCGGGGTGCGCCCAGGTCGCCGCGGTAGGCGAGGGCGAGCACCGGGATGTGGCTGCGGTGCAGGAACCCCATGACGTTCATGGCGAGTTCCCGGGTGGTGCCCAGACCGTGCACGGCGATCACCCAGGTGTCCCGCTTGCCCGGTACGAACCACGCGGGCAGAGGGCCGAGTTCGCCGGGGACGTCGATGTCGGCGTGTTCGAGTCCGAGGGCGGTGCCGGGGTTGCCGACGTACACGTTCGGGGTGAGCCAGACCTTGTCACCGGATGTCAGCGTGCCGTGGGTGACGCTCTCCAGGCGGCGCACGACGGTGTCGGCGGGATGCCGGACGCCGGTCAGGACGGGGCCGACGACGGCGTGGGAGCCGTCGCCGGAGAGTCCGTAGCGGCCGGGGCGCAGGGCGGCGAGGTCCCGGGTGAGGCTGATCTGCCCGGCGGCGGTGCCGTGCACGGTGAGCCGCGGTTCGGTCGGCAGGGGCCTGCCGGGGGGTGCCTTGAGCGCGGCGTCGCTGGCGAGCCGGCCGGCGGCCACCGCGGCGGCACCGGCCCCGATCACGGCGGTGACGGCAGCGGCCGTCGCTCTGACAGTGCGCACGCCTCCAAGTGTCCCGGCGGACCGGGCAGCCGACCAGTGGGACGGAGCGGCGGGGTGGTGCGGTGGTGCGGTGGTGCCCGCGGCGAGCGTGCGGGGGGCGCGGTGGTGACGGTGGCGGGCTGGCGGCGGGGTGTGCGGTGGTGACGGGGGGCGGCGGGCGTGCGGTGGTGACGGTGACGGGCTGGCGGCGGGGTGTCCGGTGGTCTCGGTGACGGGCTGGCAGCGGGGTGTGCGGTGGTGCTGGCGGTGGGGTGTTCGGTGGTCTCGGTGGCGGGCTGGCGGGTGGCTCAGTCGCGCTGGCCGTAGCCGCGCAGGCGCTCCGCGACCTCCGTCAGCTGCTCGCGGGACAGCAGGCTCGGGGCCAGGCCGGGCACCGAGGAGGCGGTGAGCCACAGGCGGCACATCCACTCCAGCTGGGCGGTGCGGTCGTAGGCCTGGGCGAGGGTGGTGCCGTGGGTGAGGGTGCCGTGGTTCTGGAGCAGGCAGCCGGAGCGGCCGGTGAGGGCGTGGAGCATGTTCTCGGCCAACTCGTCGCTGCCGTAGGTGGCGTAGGGGGCGACGCGGACGGGGCCGCCGAGCGCGGCGGCCATGTAGTGGATCAGCGGCAGCTCGGTCACGAGCGTCGAGACGGCCGTGGCGTGCACGGCGTGGGTGTGGACGACGGCCCGGGCGCCGGTCGTGCGGTAGACGGCGAGATGCATGGGCAGCTCGCTGGTCGGGACGAGGGTACCGAGGACCTGCCGGCCGTCCAGGTCGACGCCCGTCACGTCGTCGGGCGTCAGCCGGTCGTAGGGAACGCCCGACGGGGTGACCAGGACGGTGTCCCCGACGCGCACCGAGACGTTGCCGGACGTGCCGACGACGAGGCCCTCCGCCACCGTCCGGCGGGCCGTCGCGACGAGGTCGCCCCAGGCGCGTGCCTCCTCGGGGCGCACGGACCCGCGGCGCGGCTCCCCCGCATCCGCCCCGCCCCCCGGTACGTCCGTCACGTCCGTCACGTCCGTCGGGTCCGTCACGTCCGTCGGGTCCGTCACGGCCGTCGCGTCCGGTGCGTCCGGTACGTCCGCTGTGCCCCGCCCGTCGCCTCGCCGCTCAGCCATGCCGCGATCCTGCCAGGCGGGCGCTCGCAGCGCTGCGGTGCGGGGGACTTCGGGGCGCGCTTCAGGGCATGCGTCGTACACGACCGCGGTGACACCGTGGCGTGTGACCGTGGCGTGTGATCGGGATCCGTTCGACGGGTCACTCATCCGGGTGAAATGGAACACTCCCGGCGGTCGGCCGCCGGGGCGCCGGGCGGCCGTGCCGGGCGGAACCCCGAACCCCCTCTTGCGGTCACCCCTGCGCCCCTCTCAGTTCATCTTCCGTTCACTCAGGTTGCCTACGTTCGTCGCGCCAATGACCTCGAACGATTGCCTGGGTAAATGGAAAGCTTCTCGCTGATCCTCGCGATTGTGGTGGTAACCGCACTCGCGTTCGATTTCACGAACGGTTTCCACGACACCGCGAACGCGATGGCCACGACCATTTCCACGGGCGCCATGAAGCCCAAGGTCGCTGTGGCCATGTCCGCGGTCCTCAACCTGGTCGGCGCCTTCCTGTCCGTCGAAGTCGCCAACACGATCTCCAAGGGCCTCGTCGACGAGGCCGGCATCCGGCCCGAGGTCATCTTCGCCGCACTGGTCGGCGCGATCCTCTGGAACCTGCTGACCTGGCTCGTCGGTCTGCCCTCCAGCTCCTCCCACGCCCTCATGGGCGGTCTGATCGGTGCCACGATCGCCTCGGCGGGCATCGGCGCGGTGCACGGAGACGTGCTGGTCACCAAGGTGCTGATTCCGGCGATCGCCGCCCCGCTGGTCGCGGGCATCGCGGCGATGCTCGCCACGCGGCTGACGTACTCCCTCGGCAGCAAGGCCGAGAGCCAGGCGTCCAAGAAGGGCTACCGGACCGGTCAGATCGCCTCCGCCGGCCTGGTCTCCCTGGCCCACGGCACCAACGACGCCCAGAAGACGATGGGCATCATCACCCTCGCGCTGGTCGCCGGCGGCGCCGTGGCGCCCGACTCGGACCCGCCCATGTGGGTCATCCTCTCGGCGGGTCTCGCCATCGCGCTCGGCACCTACCTGGGCGGCTGGCGCATCATCCGCACCATGGGCAAGGGACTGACCGACCTCCAGCCGCAGCAGGGCTTCGCCGCCCAGACCTCCGCGGCCACGGTCATCCTGGCCTCCTCGCACCTCGGTTTCTCCCTCTCCACGACGCACTCCGTGTCCGGTTCGGTGATGGGTGCCGGGCTCGGCCGCAAGGGCGGCGTGGTCCGCTGGTCCACCGCGACGCGGATGTTCGTCGCGTGGGGTCTGACCCTGCCGGCCGCGGCCCTGGTGGGCGCGCTCGCCGAGTACGTCACCGGCTTCGGCAGCTGGGGCACCGCGGTGGTGGCCGTCTTCCTCATCGCCTCCAGCGCGGCGATCTGGAAGCTGTCGCGGCGTGAGGTGGTCGACCACACCAACGTCAACGACACCGCTGACGCCGAGCCTGCCGGTGTGGTGACCACCGCGATCGCCGCGGTGACGCCGCCGCCGGTGGGCGGCACGGCCCCGGCGTCGGAGGACCCGGTCCCCTCGTTCCCGGCGCAGGCCACCGCCGAGCGCACGCCGACCACGACCACCACGGTCTGACCGCCACCGGTTACAAGGAAGAGTCTCGGATATGAAGATCGACTGGGCGGCCCTCGGCTCCGTCTTCGGCGTCAGCCTCGTGGTCACCGTGGCCCTCGTCGGCCTGTTCACCCTCGGCATCACCGGTCTCTCGCGCCGCGAGCGGGCGGTCGCCGAGGGCGGGTCCGCGAGTCTCGCGGTCACCGGCGCGTACGCGTGCTTCGCGGCGTGTGCGGTGGCCGTGGGGTACGGGATCTACCTGATCGTGGCCTGAGCGCCGCACCGCACATCGTGTCCGCCGGGCGGCACGGGACTTGAGGTCCTGTGCCGCCCGGTCGTCGTGTGGGGGCAGGGGGCGATGTGGGGTTCTCCACACTCTCCCCTCGCAGGTCAACGGCAAGTTGACGGCCGTTCCCGGCCGTGGTGGACTGCCGGGGCCAGTACGGCGGCAGGAGAGGAAGCCGGTGAAAGTCCGGCGCGGTCCCGCCACTGTCACCGGGGTAGCAATCCCCGGGAGCCAGGAACTCTCACCGCCGATCTCGTCGAACCAGGGCGTGGACACCCTGAGTGAGGACACATATCGCCATGCGCGGCTGCCGATCGAGGTTCACCACCCCACCCCTGCCCGCCCTCCTGGCCGGCTGAGCCCATGGGTGCCGGTCGCGTCTTCGCGTACGGCGCCGCCGCCGGTCTGATCGGTGACCTGCTGCTCGGTGATCCTCGCCGGGGGCATCCGGTCGCCGCGTTCGGACGGGCCGCGGGTGCCGTGGAACGGGTGTTGTGGCGGGACCACCGCGGGTGGGGCGCGCTGCACACCGCCGTGTGTGCCGGCGGGGCCGTCGCCCTCGGGTCCGTCGCCGCGCGTGCCGTGCGCACCTCCCCCGCCGCCTCCGCGGCGCTGACCGCTGCCGCCACCTGGGCCGTCGTCGGGGGGACTTCACTCGCCCGGGAGGCGCGCACCATCGGGCAGGCGCTGGAGGCCGGGGACGTCGAGGCGGCCCGGGCGCGGCTGCCGCACCTGTGCGGCCGCGATCCGCAGGCCCTCGACGCCGACGGCATGGCCCGGGCCGTGGTCGAGTCCGTCGCCGAGAACACCTCCGACGCGGTGGTGGGGGCGCTGGTGTGGGGGGCCGTCGGCGGGGTGCCGGGGCTGCTGGGGTTCCGGGCCGTCAACACCCTGGACGCCATGGTCGGGCACAAGTCGGCCCGCTACCGCCGCTACGGGTGGGCCTCCGCGCGGCTGGACGACCTCGCGGGGTGGCCGGGAGCGCGGCTGACCGCCGTGCTCGCCGCTCTGGCCGGGCCGGATCCGCGGGGGGCCGTGCGGGCCTGGCGGGCCGACGCGGACAGGCATCCGAGTCCCAACGCGGGGCCCGTGGAGGCCTCGTTCGCCGGGGCGCTCGGGGTGCGGCTCGGCGGGACGCTCTCGTACGGCGGGCGGGTGGAGCACCGTCCCGTGCTGAACACGCGGGGGCGTGCCGTCGGTACGCAGGACGTCGAACGGGCCGTGCGGCTGTCGCAGCGCGTGACATGGCTCGCGCTCGGGGTGTGCGCGGGCGCGCGGTTGCTGATGAGTACGCGGTCGTCCAGTAGTGCGCCGTCGTCCAGGAGCGCGCGGTCGCTCGGGAATGCGCGGTTGCTCGGGAATGCGCGGTTGCTCGGGAGTGCGCGGTTGCTCGGGAGTGCGCCGTCGCTCCGGGGCCCGTGGTCGCTGAAGTGGGGGAAATGACATGAGCGGTGGGCTTCTCGTTGCCGGCACCACCTCCGACGCCGGCAAGAGCGTCGTGACCGCCGGTATCTGCCGGTGGCTGGTGCGCCAAGGCGTCAAGGTCGCGCCCTTCAAGGCACAGAACATGTCCCTGAACTCCTTCGTGACGACGGAGGGGGCCGAGATCGGACGGGCCCAGGCCATGCAGGCGCAGGCCTGCCGCGTCGAGCCGACCGCGCTGATGAACCCGGTGCTGCTCAAGCCCGGCGGCGAGCAGAGCAGTCAGGTCGTGCTGCTGGGCAAGCCGGTCGGGGAGATGAGCGCGCGTGGCTACCACGGCGGACGCCAACAGCGGCTGCTCGGGACGGTGCTGGACTGCCTGGAGCAGTTGCGGGGCACGTATGACGCGGTGATCTGTGAGGGGGCCGGTTCTCCCGCCGAGATCAATCTGCGGCGGACGGACATCGTGAACATGGGGATCGCCCGGAACGCCGGGCTGCCCGTGCTCGTCGTCGGCGACATCGATCGGGGCGGGGTGTTCGCCTCGTTCTTCGGGACGGTGGCGCTGCTGTCGCCCGAGGACCAGGCCTGTGTCGCCGGGTTCCTCGTCAACAAGTTCCGCGGGGACGTCTCCCTGCTGGAGCCGGGTCTGGAGATGCTGCACGGCCTCACGGGGCGCAGGACGTACGGCGTGCTGCCGTTCCGGCACGGGCTCGGGATCGACGAGGAGGACGGCCTCAGGGTCTCCCTGCGGGGGGTGGTGCGGGAGTCCGTCGTCGCCCCGCCGGTCGGCGAGGACGTGCTGCGCGTCGCGGTCTGCGCCGTGCCGCTGATGTCCAACTTCACCGACGTGGACGCCCTGGCCGCCGAACCGGGCGTCGTGGTGCGGTTCGTGGACCGGCCGGAGGAGCTGTCCGACGCCGACCTCGTCATCGTGCCCGGCACCCGCGGGACGGTCCGGGCGCTGGAGTGGCTGCGCGAGCGCGGGCTGGCCGACGCCCTGGTCCGCAGGGCCGCCGAGCAGCGGCCCGTGCTCGGCATCTGCGGCGGCTTCCAGATCCTCGGCGAGCACATCGAGGACGACGTGGAGAGCCGCCGGGGCCACGTCGACGGGCTCGGGATGCTGCCCGTACGGGTGCGGTTCGCCCGCGAGAAGACCCTCACCCGGCCGTCCGGGGAGGCCCTCGGGGAGCACGTCGAGGGTTACGAGATCCACCACGGGGTCGCCGACGTCACCGGCGGAGACCCCTTCCTGGACGGCTGCCGGGTCGGCCAGACCTGGGGCACGCACTGGCACGGCTCACTGGAGTCGGACGGCTTCCGGCGGGCCTTTCTGCGCGAGGTGGCGGCCGCCGCGGGCCGCCGCTTCGTGCCCGCGCCGGACACCTCGTTCGCCGCGCTGCGCGAGGAGCAGCTCGACCGGCTCGGCGACCTGATCGAACAGCACGCGGACACCGACGCGCTGTGGCGGCTCATCGAGTCCGGCGCGCCGCAAGGACTGCCCTTCATTCCACCGGGAGCACCCGCATGAGCACTGTGTTGTTGTTGTCGACCGCCGACACGGACCTGCTGGCGGCCCGGGCCGCCTCAGGTGCCGACTACCGGATCGGCAACCCGACCCGCGTGGACGTCCGGGAGGAGCTTCCGGCCCTGCTGGACGGGGCCGGCATCGCCGTCGTCCGGCTGCTCGGCGGCAAGCGGGCCTGGGAGGACGGGCTCGCCGCGCTGAAGGCGTCCGGCATCCCGACCGTGCTGCTGGGCGGCGAGGCCGTGCCGGACGCGGAGCTGATGGCCGAGTCGTCCGTCCCGGCCGGTGTCGTCGCCGAGGCGCTCAGGTACCTCGTGGAGGGCGGCCCGGACAACCTGACCGAACTCGCCCGGTTCCTCTCGGACACCGTGCTGCTGACGGGCGAGGGCTTCGACGAGCCTCGGAAGATGCCCGAGTACGGCGTCCACGGCGAGCGTGAGCTCGTGCCGGGCCGCCCGACCGTCGGCGTGCTCTTCTACCGGGCCCACGAACTGAGCGGCAACACCGCCTTCGTGGACACCCTGTGCGACGCGATCGAGGCGCGCGGCGCCAACGCGCTGCCCGTGTACTGCGGTTCGCTGCGCGGCGCGGACGCGGGGCTGTACGAGATCCTCAGGCAGGCCGACGCCCTGGTCGCGACCGTCCTCGCCGCGGGCGGCACGCACGCCTCGCAGGCCTCGGCGGGCGGCGACGAGGAGGCCTGGGACATCGGCGCCCTCGCCGAGCTCGACATCCCCGTGCTGCAGGGCCTGTGCCTGACGTCGTCGCGGCAGGCCTGGTCGGACTCGGACGCCGCCCTCTCCCCCATGGACGCCGCGATGCAGGTGGCCATCCCGGAGTTCGACGGACGGCTGATCACCGTGCCGTTCTCCTTCAAGGAGCAGGGCCCGGACGACGTGCCCGTCTACGTCGCCGACCCGGAGCGGGCGGGGCGCGTCGCCGGCATCGCCGTACGGCACGCGCGGCTGCGGCACAAGGAGAACGCCGAGAAGAAGCTCGCGCTGGTCTTCACCGCCTACCCGACCAAGCACTCGCGGGTCGGCAACGCGGTCGGTCTCGACACCCCGGCCTCGGCGGTGCGGGTGCTGGACGCGCTGCGGGACGCCGGGTACGTCGTCGAGGGGCATCCGGACGAGGGCGACGAGCTGATCCACCGGCTCATCAACGCCGGCGGGCACGACGTGGAGTGGCTGACGGAGGAGCAGCTGGCCGCCGCGCCCGCGCGGGTGCCGCTGGCGGACTACCGGGCGTGGTTCGAGAAGCTCGACCCGGAGTTGAGGGACGCCATGACCGAGGCGTGGGGCGAGCCGCCGGGCAGCCTCTACGTCGACGGCGACGACATCGTGCTGGCGTCCCTGCAGTTCGGGAACGTCGTGGTGCTGATCCAGCCGCCGCGCGGCTTCGGCGAGAACCCGATCGCGATCTACCACGACCCGGACATGCCGCCGTCCCACCACTACATGGCGGCCTACCGGTGGCTGGAGAACAGTTTCGGCGCCGACGCGATCGTCCACATGGGCAAGCACGGCACCATGGAGTGGCTGCCCGGCAAGGGGCTCGGGCTCAGCGGCGGCTGCGCGCCGGACGCGGTCCTCGGGGACCTGCCGCTGGTCTACCCGTTCATCGTCAACGACCCGGGCGAGGGCACCCAGGCCAAGCGCCGCGGGCACGCCACGGTCGTCGACCACCTCGTGCCGCCGATGGCCCGCGCCGACACCTACGGCGACCTGGCCAAGCTGGAGCAGCTCCTCGACGAGTACGCCCTCGTCTCCGATCTGGACCCGGCGAAGGCCCCGACCGTGCGCGCCCAGATCTGGACGCTGGTCAAGGCCGCCGAACTCCACCACGACCTGCATGTCGACGAGCAGCCGGACGACGAGGAGTTCGACGAGTTCGTCATGCACATCGACGGCTATCTGTGCGAGATCAAGGACGTGCAGATCCGCGACGGCCTGCACATCCTGGGCGGCGGTCCGGTCGGCGAGCCGCGCGTGAACCTCGTGCTGGCCGTGCTGCGCGCCTCGCAGGTGTGGGGCGGACAGGCCAACGCGCTGCCGGGCCTGCGGGCGTCGCTGGCGGAGCACTTCGGGCTGGTGGAGAAGGAGCTGCTGGCCGAGCCGGGCGCTCCGGTGAAGGTGCCCGTCGAGCTGACGGACCTGGTGGACGGCCCGGCCCGCAGCGCCGCCGACGCGATCGACCTGCTGGAGCAGTTGTGCCGGCGGATCGCCGAGGGCATGGAGGAGCGCGGCTGGGCGGTCGAGGCGAGCGCGCCGCTGGTCCGGGAGGTCCTCGGCACCGAACTCCCCGACGCCGTCGCCGTGCTGGAGTTCGCCTGCACCGAGGTCGTGCCCCGGCTGGAGAAGACCACCGACGAGATCGGGCACATCCTGCGGGCACTGCGGGGCGGTTACGTCCCGGCCGGCCCCTCCGGTTCGCCGACCCGTGGGCTCGTCAACGTCCTGCCGACGGGCCGCAACTTCTACTCCGTCGACCCCAAGGCCATTCCGTCCCGGCTGAGCTGGGAGGTCGGGCAGTCGCTCGCGGACTCGCTGGTGCAGCGGTATCTGCAGGACACCGGTGAGTACCCGACGTCCGTCGGCCTGACGGTGTGGGGCACCTCGGCGATGCGCACCCAGGGCGACGACATCGCCGAGATCCTGGCGCTGCTGGGCTGCCGGCCGGTGTGGGACGACGCCTCGCGCCGGGTGACCGGGTGCGAGGTGATCCCGCTCGCGGAGCTCGGCCGGCCGCGCATCGACGTGACGGTCCGCATCTCGGGCTTCTTCCGGGACGCGTTCCCGCACGTCGTGGGCCTGATCGACGACGCGGTGCGCACGGTCGCCGAGCTGGACGAGCCGGCGGAGTCCAACTTCGTCCGGGCACACGCCGACCAGGACACCGCCGAGCACGGCGACCGCCGCCGGGCCACGGCCCGCATCTTCGGCTCCAAGCCGGGCGCCTACGGGGCCGGTCTGCTGCCGCTGATCGACGCCCGCAACTGGCGCTCCGACGCGGACCTCGCCGAGGTGTACGCGGTGTGGGGCGGCTACGCCTACGGGCGGGGGCTCGACGGGCGGGCCGCGCGCGGGGACATGGAGACGGCGTTCAAGCGGATCGCCGTCGCCGCGAAGAACGTCGACACCCGCGAGCACGACCTCGTCGACGCCGACGACTACTTCCAGTACCACGGCGGCATGGTCGCCATGGTGCGGCACCTGACGGGCGCGAGCCCCGAGGCGTACGTCGGCGACTCGGCCACCCCGGACCAGGTGAAGACCCGCACGCTCGGCGAGGAGACGCACCGCGTCTTCCGCGCCCGGGTGGTCAACCCGCGCTGGATGGCGGCCATGCGGCGGCACGGCTACAAGGGCGCCTTCGAGATGGCGGCGACCGTCGACTACCTCTTCGGCTACGACGCCACTGCGGGCGTGGTCGACGACTGGATGTACGAGAAGCTCAGCGCCGAGTACGTCTTCGACCCGGAGAACCGGGACTTCATGAAGAAGTCCAACCCCTGGGCGCTGCGCGGCATCACCGAGCGGCTGCTGGAGGCCGCGGAGCGCGGACTGTGGGCCGAGCCGGACGCGGAGACGCTGGAACGGCTGCGCACCACCTACCTGGAACTCGAAGGCGACCTGGAGGGCGACGAGAAGTGAGCACCCCCTTTCCGTTCACGGCCGTCGTCGGCCAGGACGACCTGCGGCTCGCGCTGCTGCTGAACGCCGTGTCCCCGGCGGTCGGCGGTGTGCTGGTGCGCGGCGAGAAGGGCACGGCCAAGTCGACGGCGGTGCGGGCGCTGTCGGCGCTGCTGCCTGAGGTCCCGGTCGTCCCCGGCTGCCGCTTCTCCTGCGACCCCGCCTCCCCCGACCCGGGGTGCCCGGACGGGCCCCACGAGACCGGCGGCGGTGCCGAGCGGCCCGCCCGCATGGTCGAACTGCCCGTCGGCGCCTCCGAGGACCGGCTGGTCGGCGCGCTGGACATCGAGCGGGCGCTCGCGGAGGGCGTGAAGGCCTTCGAGCCGGGCCTGCTGGCCGACGCGCACCGCGGGATCCTCTACGTCGACGAGGTCAACCTCCTCCACGACCACCTGGTCGACCTGCTGCTGGACGCGGCCGCGATGGGCGCCTCGTACGTCGAGCGCGAGGGCGTCTCCGTGCGGCACGCGGCCCGCTTCCTGCTCGTCGGCACCATGAACCCCGAGGAGGGCGAACTGCGGCCGCAGTTGCTCGACCGGTTCGGGCTGACCGTCGAGGTCGCGGCCTCGCGGGAGCCGGACCAGCGGGTGGAGGTGGTCCGGCGGCGGCTGGCCTACGACGAGGACCCGGCCGCCTTCGCCGCGCGCTGGGCCGAGGAGGAGGCCGCCGTACGGGCGCGGATCGTCGCCGCGCGGGAGCTGCTGCCGTCCGTGCGGCTGGGCGACGGGGCGCTGCGGCAGATCGCGGCGACCTGCGCGGCCTTCGAGGTGGACGGCATGCGCGCCGACATCGTGATGGCGCGGACCGCCACGGCGCTGGCGGCCTGGGCCGGGCGCACGGACGTGCTCGCGGAGGACGTCCGGCAGGCGGCGCTGCTGGCGCTGCCGCACCGGCGGCGGCGCAACCCCTTCGACGCGCCGGGGCTCGACGAGGACAAGCTCGACGAGACCCTGGAGGAGTTCGGCGGCTCGGACGACGACGACCCGGACCCGGACGGCGGCCCGGACGGGCCCGGCGGGGGCGGCGGACAGCCGGAACCCGACGACGCGCCCCAGGGCGACGGCGACACCGCGGCCCGGCCCGAGGCCGGCGAGGGCGGGCAGCCGCAGCCCTCGGGCGGCGGCGAGCAGTCGGCCGTGCGGGCGTCGGAGCCGTTTCGCACCAAGGTGCTGAGTGTGCCCGGGATCGGCGAGGGTGCGGCCGGGCGGCGCTCGCGGGCGCGCACCGAGCACGGGCGGACGACCGGGGCCCGGCGGCCCCGGGGCGCCCTGACCAAACTGCACCTGGCGGCGACCGTGCAGGCGGCGGCCCCGCACCAGCGGGCGCGCGGACGGTCCGGGCCGGGCCTGGTGGTGCGCCGGGACGATCTGCGGCAGGCCACCCGCGAGGGGCGCGAGGGCAATCTCGTGCTGTTCGTCGTGGACGCCTCCGGGTCGATGGCGGCACGGCAGCGGATGAGCGCCGTGAAGGGCGCCGTGCTGTCGCTGCTGCTCGACGCCTACCAACGGCGCGACAAGGTGGGCCTGGTGACCTTCCGCGGCACGGACGCGGACGTGGCGCTGCCCCCGACCTCGTCGGTGGACGCGGCGGCGGCCCGCCTGGAGACGCTGCCGACGGGCGGGCGCACACCGCTCGCGGCGGGGCTGCTGCGCGCGCACGACGTGCTGCGTGTGGAGCGGCTGCGCGATCCCGCGCGGCGGCCGCTGGTCGTCGTGGTGACGGACGGGCGGGCCACCGGCGGCCCGGAGCCGGTCGCCCTGGCCGGGCGTGCGGCGCGGCTGTTCGCGGCCGACGGGGTCGCCTCCGTCGTCGTGGACTGCGAGTCGGGGCCGGTGCGGCTCGGACTCGCCGGGCAGCTCGCGGGTGAACTGGGCGGTACGGCCGTGACATTGGGCGAGCTGCGGGCGGACAGCATCGCCGGGCTGGTGAAGGACGTGCAGAGGAGGGCCGCGTAATGCCGCAGGGACAGCCGAGTGTGGTGCCCGACGACGGGCTGACGACCCGGCAGCGCCGGAACCGGCCGCTGGTCGTCGTCCACACGGGCGTCGGCAAGGGCAAGTCCACCGCCGCCTTCGGGCTCGCGCTGCGCGCCTGGAACCAGGGGTGGCCCATCGGGGTGTTCCAGTTCGTCAAGTCGGCGAAGTGGAAGGTCGGCGAGGAGAACGCGCTGCGGGTGCTCGGCGCCTCCGGCGAGGGCGGGTCCGTCGACTGGCACAAGATGGGCGAGGGCTGGTCGTGGGTGCAGCGCGATCAGCAGATGGACAACGAGGAGAAGGCCCGGGAGGGCTGGGAGCAGGTCAAGCGGGACCTGGCGGCCGAGACGTACAAGCTGTACGTGCTCGACGAGTTCGCCTACCCGATGCACTGGGGCTGGGTGGACACGGACGAGGTGATCTCGGTGCTGCGGGACCGGCCCGGGACCCAGCACGTCGTCATCACCGGGCGGAACGCGCCCGGGAAGCTCGTGGACTTCGCCGACCTCGTGACCGACATGTCCAAGGTCAAGCACCCCATGGACGCGGGCCAGAAGGGCCAGAGGGGCATCGAGTGGTGAGTGCTTCCGTCCCACGGCTGGTCATCGCCGCGCCCTCCTCGGGCAGCGGCAAGACCACCGTCGCCACGGGGCTGATGGCCGCGTTCGCCGCGCGGGGGCTCGCCGTGTCCCCGCACAAGGTCGGGCCGGACTACATCGACCCCGGGTACCACGCGCTCGCGACCGGGCGAGTGGGACGGAACCTGGATGCGTACCTGTGCGGGCCCGAGCTGGTCGGGCCGCTGTTCCTGCACGGGGCGCGGGGGTGTGACATCGCCGTCGTCGAGGGCGTGATGGGGCTGTACGACGGGGCCGCGGGCGAGGGAGAACTCGCGTCCACGGCGCATGTCGCGAAGCTGCTCGGGGCGCCGGTGGTGCTGGTCGTGGACGCGTCGTCGCAGTCACGGTCGGTGGCGGCACTGGTGCACGGGTTCGCCTCCTGGGACCCGCAGATGCGGGTCGGGGGCGTGATCCTGAACAAGGTCGCCTCGGACCGGCACGAGGAGCTGCTGCGGGAGGCGCTGGAGCAGGCGGGGGTGCCGGTGCTGGGGGTGTTGCGGCGGGCTCCGCAGGTGGACACGCCGTCGCGGCATCTTGGTCTGGTTCCTGTGGCTGAGCGGCGGGGGGCGGCGGTCGAGGCCGTTGCCGCGATGGCCGCGCAGGTCGTGGACGGTTGTGACCTGGGGGCGTTGGAAGCCCTGGCACGTGCAGCCGGGGCCGTGCCAGGGGGCTCCGCCCCCTGGACCCCCGCCTCGCCCGCCCACCACCCGACACGGTCGGATGACAGACGTCAGGCCCCTGCAGGCCCGACGCGGCCGGACGCACGGGGCCCTCTCCCCGACGGCCCGACGCGGTCGGACGAAACGCTAGCCACTCCCATCGGCTCGACGCGGTCGGACACCTGGGGCAGCACCCCCGGCGGCCCGACGCGGTCGGATGCGACGCGGGCGCCCGTCGTCGCTGTTGCCGGTGGGTCCGCGTTCACCTTCTCCTACGCCGAGCACACCGAACTGCTCACCGCCGCCGGCGCGGAGGTCGTCACCTTCGATCCGCTGCGGGACGAGGAGCTGCCCGAGGGGACCGCCGGGTTGGTGATCGGGGGCGGGTTTCCCGAGGTGTATGCCGCCGAGCTGTCCGCCAACGAACCCCTGCGCAAGGCCGTTGCCGACCTCGCGGCGAGCGGCGCTCCCGTGGCCGCCGAGTGCGCCGGGTTGCTGTATCTGTGCCGGGAGCTGGACGGGCTGCCGATGTGCGGCGTACTGGACGCCTCGGCGCGGATGACCGAGCGGCTCACGCTGGGCTACCGGGACGCCGTGGCCGTGAGCGACAGCGTGCTCGCGGCGGCCGGGACGCGGATGCGCGGGCACGAGTTCCACCGGACCGCCGTAGCGCCCGGCTCGGGGGCGGAGCCCGGCTCGGGGGCGGAGCCCGCCTGGGGGGTCCGCAGCCCCCGGCCGCGGGTCGAGGGTTTTGTACAGCGCGGTGTGCACGCGAGCTATCTGCACACGCACTGGGCGTCCGAGCCCGGTGTCGCCCGTCGGTTCGTCGAGAGGTGCCGGACGTCATGAGCAGCAGGCTGGTCGGAGTCGGGGTGGGGCCCGGGGATCCGGAGCTGGTGACCGTCAAGGGAGTCAACGCCCTGCGCGCGGCGGATGTCGTGGTGGTGCCCGTGATGGCTGCTCCCGACGGGCGGGACGGCGGCGAGCCCGGACGGGCCGAGGCGACCGTCCTGCACTACGTGCCCGGGGAGAAGGTCGTCCGGGTCGTGTTCGCGCTGAACGAGCGCAGCGACCGGGCGCGGCGCGAGGCGGCCTGGGACGCGGCCGGCGAGCGGGTCGCCGAGCTGCTGCGGCGGCACGCGTCGGTGGCCTTCGCGACGATCGGGGACCCCAACGTCTACTCGACGTTCACCTACCTCGCGCAGACCATCACCGAACTGGTGCCGGGGACGGTCGTCTCGACGGTGCCCGGGATCACCGCCATGCAGGACCTGGCCGCCCGGTCGGGTGCCGTGCTGACCGAGGGAACCGAGCCGCTCACGCTCGTGCCGGTCACCGCCGGGTCGGGCGTGCTGAAGGACGCGCTGGCCGGGCCGGGGACCGTGGTCGCCTACAAGTTCGGGCGGCAGGCGCACGAGGTCGCCGAGGCGCTGCGGGAGACCGGGCGGCTCGCCGACGCCGTGTGGGGATCGGCGCTCGGGCTGCCGGAGGAGTCCGTGCGCCGGGCCGCCGACCTCGACGACGCGCCCCTTCCCTACCTGTCGACGCTCATCGCACCCGCCCGGCGCGACGGCGGCCGGGGCGGAAAGCTCTGACCCGTCCGCCCACCGCCGCCCCTCCCCCGTTCCACCCCCTGTACGAGAGGACCCATCCCATGGCCGACGCCCCTGCCGGCAAAGTGACCTTCGTCGGTGCCGGCCCCGGCGCCGCCGACCTGCTGACGTTCCGTGCCGCCCGCGCCATCGCCGAGGCCGACGTCGTGATCTGGGCGGCCAGCCTGGTCCAGGAGGAGGTCCTCGAACACGCCCGCGAGGACGCGGAGATCCTCGACTCGGCGACCATGTCCCTGGAGGACGTCGTCGCCGTGTACGAGCGGGCCCGCGGCGAGGGGCTGAAGGTGGCCAGGATCCATTCCGGCGACCCGGCCCTGTGGGGCGGCACGCAGGAGCAGGTCGACCGCTGTGCCGAGATCGGCATCGCGACCGAGATCGTGCCCGGGGTGTCCTCCTTCTCGGCCGTCGCGGCCCTCGCGCAGCGCGAGCTGACCATCCCGGAGGTGGCGCAGTCGGTGGTGCTGACCCGGCTGGGCGGCGGCAAGACGCCGATGCCGCCCGGGGAGGAGGTCCGGGAGTTCGCCAAGCACGGCACCACCATGGCGGTGTTCCTCTCGGCCGCCCGCAGCGGGCAGCTCGTGCGGGAGCTGCTGGAGGGCGGCTACCCGACGACGACGCCGGTCGTGGTGGCGTACCAGGCGACCTGGCCGGAGGAGCTGGTCGTGAAGTGCACGATCGGCACGCTGGAGGAGACGGTCAAGGAGCACAAGCTCTGGAAGCACACCCTGTTCCTGGTCGGACCGGCGCTCGACGCGCACGGCACGCGCTCGCACCTGTACCACCCGGGTCACTTCCACGGCTACCGCAAGGCCGACCCGGAGGCCCGGCGGGCGCTGCGCGAGCGGGGGGCGAGTACGTGATCACGGTGGTCGGCACGGGGACGGGGGCGGCGCCTTCCGACGACGTCCTCGCCGATGCCGAGCTGGTCGTGGGCGGGCGGCGGCATCTCGACGCCGCCCGGCTGCCGGAGACGGCCGAGCGGGTCGTGCTCGGGCCGCTCGCCCCGGCCCTGGACACCGTCGGCGAGTACCTCGCGAAGGACCGTCCCGTCGTGGTGCTGGCCTCCGGCGACCCCGGGTTCTTCGGGATCGTGCGGGTGCTGGCCGAGCGGTTCGGGCCGGAGCGGCTGGACGTGCGGCCCGGGGTGTCGTCCGTCGCGGCCGCGTTCGCGCGGATCGGGCTGCCGTGGGACGACGCCGTGGTGGTGAGCGCCCACGGGCGGGAGCTGCGCACGGCCGTCAACGTGTGCCGGGCGCAGGCGAAGACGGCCGTGCTGACCGGGCCGGGCGCGGGTCCGGCGGAGCTGGGTGCCGCGTTGCGGGACACGGCACGGGTGCTGGTCGTCGCCTCCGGGCTCGGCTCGGACGCGGAGCGCGTGGAGCGGGTGACGCCCGCCGAGGCCGCCGCCCGGGACTGGGGCACGGCGGTGAACGTGGTGCTGTGCCTGGACCGGGCGCGGGCGCTCGGCCCCGTGCGGACGGTCGCGGGGCCCGGGGAGCGGCCCGCCGGCTGGGCCCTGGAGGAGGCGGAGTTCGCCCACCGGGACTCGATGATCACCAAGTTCGAGGTGCGGGCCCTGGCCCTGGCCCGGCTGGGACCGCGCCCGGGTGACCTGGTGTGGGACGTGGGCGCGGGCTCGGGGTCCGTGGCCGTGGAGTGCGCGCGGCTCGGTGCGGCCGTGACCGCCGTGGAGAAGACCGCGGACGGCGCGGACCGGGTCCGCGCCAACGCCGCCGCGCACGGTGTGGACGTGCGGGTGGTGCGGGGCGCGGCACCGGAGGCGCTCGCGGAGCTCGCCGAGATCCCGGACGCCGTGTTCGTGGGGGGCGGCGGGCGCGAACTGCCTTCGATCGTCGCCGCGTGCGCACGGCGTGCCCGGCGCACGGTGGTCGTCGCCATGGCGGCGCTCGACCGGGTGCCGGCCGCGCGCGAGGCCCTGGCGAGCGCCGGTCTCAGCTGCGACGGCGTGCTGTTGCAGTCGTCGCGGCTCGCGCCGCTGCCCGGGGACGTGACCCGGCTCGCGGCGACCAACCCCGTTTTCCTGCTGTGGGGCGTCCGGCCCCCGGCAGCCGTCGAAGAAGGAGTCGCTCAGTGATCGGCCTCATTTCCGCCACGGCGGCGGGAGCTGCCGCGCGGGACCGGCTGGCCGCCGCGTGGCCGGACCGCACCCGGGTGTACGAGGGTCCCGTCGGGGACGCCGTACGGACCGCGTTCGCGCAGTGCGAGCAGCTCGTGTGCTTCCTGGCGACGGGGGCTGTGGTGCGGCTGGTGGCACCGCTGCTGTCCGGCAAGACCGAGGACCCGGGCGTGGTGTGCGTCGACGAGGGCGGGCGGTTCGCCGTGTCCCTGCTGGGCGGGCACGCGGGCGGCGCCAACGAACTGGCCCGTGAGGTGGGTGACCTGCTCGGTGCCGAGCCGGTGGTGACGACGGCCACGGACGCCGTGGACCTGCCGGGTCTGGACACCCTCGGCCTGCCCGTGGAGGGCGATGTCGCCGCGGTGTCGCGGGCGCTGCTGGACGGTGAGGCGGTGGAACTGCGGGCCGAGGTGGCCTGGTCCCTGCCGCCGCTGCCGGTCGCCGAGGCGGGGTCGTACGCGATCCGGTTGACCGACCGGCTCGTCGAGGCGGCCGAGCGCGAGGTGGTGCTGCGTCCGCCGACCCTGGTGGTCGGGGTCGGGGCGTCCAAGGGCGCGCCGGCGGAGGAGATCCTCGGGCTGGTCGAGGCCGCCCTGCGGGAGGCCGGTCTGTCGGGGGCGTCCGTCGCCGAACTCGCCACCGTCGACGCCAAGGCCGGGGAGCAGGGCATCGTCGAGGCCGCGGAACGGCTCGGGGTGCCCCTGGTGACGCACTCGGCCGAGAAGCTGGCCGGCGTCGACGTGCCCAACCCGTCCGACGCGCCGCTCGCCGCCGTCGGGACCCCCTCCGTCGCGGAGGCCGCCGCGCTCGTCGGCGGGGGCGAACTGCTCGTCCCCAAGCGGAAGTCGGCCGCGAGCCCGGCGATGGCGACCTGTGCCGTCGTACGGCGGCCGGGGCGCGGGCGGCTCGCGGTGGTCGGGCTCGGGCCGGGCGCCCGGGACCTGCTGACGCCGCGCGCGCAGGCCGAACTGCGGCGCGCGTCCGTGCTCGTGGGGCTCGACCAGTACGTCGACCAGATCCGTGATCTGCTGCGGCCCGGCACCCGCATCCTGGAGTCGGGGCTCGGTGCCGAGGAGGAGCGGGCCCGCACGGCCGTCGAGGAGGCCCGCAAGGGTCAGGCCGTCGCACTGATCGGCAGTGGGGACGCGGGCGTCTACGCCATGGCCTCCCCCGCCCTGGCCGAGGCCTCCGACGACATCGACGTGGTCGGTGTGCCCGGGGTGACGGCCGCACTCGCGGCCGGTGCCATCCTGGGCGCGCCGCTGGGCCACGACCACGTGTCGATCAGCCTGTCCGACCTGCACACGCCGTGGGAGGTCATCGAACGGCGGGTGCGGGCGGCGGCCGAGGCGGACATCGTGGTCACCTTCTACAACCCCCGTTCACGCGGCCGTGACTGGCAGCTCCCCAAGGCGCTGGGCATCCTCGCCGAGCACCGGTCCCCGGTGACGCCCGTCGGTGTCGTGCGCAACGCCTCGCGGCCGGACGAGTCCAGCCGGCTCACCACGCTGGGCTCCCTCGACCCGGCGACGGTCGACATGATGACGGTCGTGACCGTGGGCAACACCGCGACCCGGGACATCGCGGGGCGCATGGTGACGCCGCGCGGCTACCGCTGGCAGACAGCGCAGGAGGGTGCCGAGTGAACCGCGTCGTCCATCCCATCGAGGTGGAGTCCTACCGGCGTCTGCGGGCCCGGCTGGACACCTCGCACTTCCCGCCGCTGACCCGGGCGGTCGTGGAGCGGGTCATCCACTCCGCCGCCGACCTCGACTACGCCGGCGACCTCGTCATGGACGAGGCCGCCCTGGAGAAGGCGCACGCGGCGCTGCACGCCGGGGCTCCCGTGGTCGTCGACGTGGAGATGGTCGGCGCCGGCATCACCCGGCGCGAGACCGTCTGCCGTCTGAAGGACGCCGAGTCCGGGCCCGGTCTGACCCGGTCCGCGCACGCCATCCGGCTCGCCTACGAACAGGTCGGGCCCGGCGCCCTCTGGGTGATCGGCAACGCGCCGACCGCACTGGAGGAACTGCTGACGCTCGACGCCGACCCCGCGCTCGTCATCGGCCTGCCCGTCGGTTTCGTCGGAGCGGTCGAATCGAAGGCCGCGCTGCGCGAGAGCGGACTGCCCGCCGTGAGCAACGTGTCCGAGAAGGGCGGGTCGGCGGTCGCCGCCGCCGCGCTCAACGCCCTGCTGTACCACCCCACTTCCGCCGAGGAGAAACTGTGACCACCCCGCCCGCCCTGCTCATCGCCGGCCACGGCACCCGGGACGACGCCGGAGCCGAGGCGTTCCGCGACTTCGTACGGCAGCTGGGGGCCCGGCACCCCGAATTGCCCGTCGCGGGCGGCTTCATCGAGCTGTCCCCGCCGCCGCTCGGCGAAGCCGTCACCGAACTGGTCGAGCAGGGCGTACGGCGCTTCGCCGCCGTCCCGCTGATGCTGGTGTCCGCCGGGCACGCCAAGGGCGACATCCCGGCGGCCCTGGCCCGCGAGAAGGAGCGGCACCCGGGCATCTCGTACACGTACGGGCGTCCGCTCGGCCCGCACCCGGCGCTGCTGAACGTGCTGGAGCGGCGGCTGGACGAGGCCCTGGGCTCGTCGGACCGCTCGCCGGGCGACCGGTCCGACGTGACGGTGCTGCTGGTGGGGCGCGGCTCCACGGACCCGGACGCCAACGCCGAGGTGCACAAGGCGGCCCGGCTGCTGTGGGAGGGGCGCGGCTACGCGGGTGTCGAGACGGCGTTCGTGTCGCTGGCGGCGCCGGACGTGCCGAGCGGGCTCGACCGCTGTGTGCGGCTGGGCGCGCGGCGGATCGTGGTCCTGCCCTACTTCCTGTTCACGGGCATCCTGCCGGACCGGGTGCGGCACCAGACGGAGGGCTGGGCCGCCGCGCATCCGGAGGCCGAGGTGCTGTCGGCCGACGTCATCGGGCCGGAGCCGGAGCTGCTCGACCTGGTGTGGGAGCGGTACGAGGAGGCCGTCAAGGGCGATCTGCGGATGAACTGCGACTCCTGCGTCTACCGCATCGCGCTGCCGGGCTTCGAGGACAAGGTGGGCATGCCGCAGCAGCCGCACTTCCACCCGGACGACGACGACCACCACCACGGGCACGGGCACCACCACGGCGCTCACTCGCATGCGCACTGAGCACGGGCACGATCTGCGCCACCACGGGGACGCGGAGGTCCGGGACGACGGCGGTTCGCTCGTCGACCTCGCCGTGAACGTCCGCGCGGACACGCCGCCCGCCTGGCTGCGGGAGCACATCGCCGCGTCCCTGGACGGGCTCGCGGCCTACCCGGACGGGCGGGCCGCGCGGGCGGCGGTGGCCGCGCGGCACGGGCTGCCGGTGGAGCGGGTGCTGCTGACGGCGGGCGCGGCGGAGGCGTTCGTGCTGCTGGCGCGGGCGCTGAAGGTGCGGCGGCCGGTCGTCGTGCACCCCCAGTTCACGGAGCCGGAGGCGGCGCTGCGGGACGCGGGGCACACGGTCGGCCGGGTGCTGCTGCGGGAGGAGGACGGTTTCCGGCTGGACCCGGCGGCGGTCCCCGAGGACGCGGACCTGGTGGTGATCGGCAACCCGACGAACCCGACGTCGGTGCTGCACCCGGCGGACACGCTCGCCTCACTCGCCCGGCCCGGGCGGGTGCTGGTGGTGGACGAGGCGTTCATGGACGCGGTGCCGGGCGAGCGCGAGGCCCTGGCCGGGCGGGTCGACGTGCCGGGCCTCGTGGTGCTGCGCAGCCTGACCAAGACGTGGGGACTGGCCGGGCTGCGGATCGGCTACGTGCTGGCGGCGCCGGAGACCATAGAGGAGCTGGAGCGTGCGCAGCCCCTGTGGCCGGTGTCGACCCCGGCGCTGGCCGCGGCCGAGGCGTGCGTGGGGCCGCGTGCGGTGGCGGAGGCGGCTCACGCGGCGCACCGCGTGGCGGCGGACCGTGCGCACCTGCTGACCGGCCTCGCCCGCTTCACCCCGGCCGGGCTGCGCGTGGCAGGCCCCGCGCAGGGCCCGTTCGTCCTGATCCGCCTGCCCCGCGCGACCGCGGTCCGCCGGCGTCTGCGCGACCTCGGCTGGGCCGTCCGCCGCGGCGACACGTTCCCCGGCCTGAACGAGGAGTGGCTACGGCTGGCGGTACGGGACCGCGCCACGACCGACGGGTTCCTCCGGGCCCTGGAGCAGGCGCTGGAGGCCTGAGAGCACCACGTGGCGTCCTGCCCGCGGGGTCAGCCGCGGCGGCGGGACAGGGCCACCGCCCCTCCTCCCGCCGCGAGCAGGACGAGTGCGCCGGCCACGGCGTACGGCGTCGTCGAGCCGCCGCCGGTCTCGGCCAGGCCCGCCTGGGCGGGTTCCCCCTGCGGCTTGACGTCGGCCGGTGCGGCCGACGGTTCGGCCGGGGGCTGGGCGGCGGGCTCGGTCTTCGGTGTGCGGCAGGTCGCCTCGGCCAGTGTGAGGGTGCCGTCCACCTCGGCCACGTTCAGCTTCAACGGGTTGACGGACACCTTGAGTTCGAGGGCGGTGGCGGCGGCGTCCCGGGTGGTCGTGCGGGTCCGGGCCAGGTCCAGGCGCACCTCGCCGACGCCCGGCACCTTGACGTCCGTCGGTCCGCCGGCGGTCAGGGTCACGCGCTTGCCCAGCACGGTCACCGAGCCGGGCAGTCGGGTCGTGGCGGACGGCTTCTTTCCCACCGCGCAGGTGGCCTTCGCGGTGACCTGGTCGACCTCGATGACCGACGGCAGCGGCAGCCCGGGGACGTGCAGGCGGGCGTGGGCCAGGGTGCTGCTGCCCTCGGCCTCGGTGGCGGACGTCGTGGCTCTCGCCTCGGCCACCTTCGCGCTCAGCACGTTGAAGGGCCGGCCGCCGTCCACCGCGTCGAGGGTGGCCGTCAGGGAGGTCTTGTCGGCGCTGCGCGGCGCCGAGACGTCGTTGAGGGAGACGGCGAGAGGGACGTTGACCGACTTGTTCAGCAGGGAGACGTCCAGGCCGGTGCGCAGCACGACGGCGCTCGCGCGGCCGTGGTCGCCGGTGGCGTGCGCCGGGCTCACGCCGGTCAGTGCCACGGGCCCGGCGGCGAGGGCCGTGGCGGTCGCGACGGTCGCCAGTCGGCGGGCGGGCATGCGGAAGGAAGGGCTGTTCACGGTGGGACTCCTGGGGAGACAGGCTCGGGACCCGGAAAGAATCGCCGCACCGCGCGCACGGCGTCAGCGATCCGACGCCGCTTCACTCCAACGTGGCGACACCGAGGATCCATTCGATTCCCTCGGCACAGGCGTTCCCCACCCTCACCCTCACGGCCTCCCGCTCACAGTCGGCAGCCCCCGTTCGAGGTCCCCCGAACCCCCACCCTCACGGCCGCCCGGCCCTCCCGCTCGCAGTCGGCAGCCCCCCTTCGCGGTCCCGCGCCCCCTCACGGCCGCCCGGCCCTCCCGCTCGCAGTCGGCAGCCCCCCTTCGCGGTCCCGCGAGCCCCCACTCTCACGGCCGCCCGGCCGTCCCGCTCGCGGCTAGCCGACCACGCGCCCGTTCAGCACCACCCGGCGCGGCGATGCCAGTACCCGTACGTCGGCCCGCGGATCCTCGTCGTAGACGACGAGGTCGGCCGGGGCGCCCTCGTCCAGGCCGGGGCGGCCGAGCCAGGCGCGGGCCGTCCAGGTGCCCGCGGCGAGGGCCGCGACGGGCGGGATGCCGGCCGTGACGAGTTCACCGACCTCGGCGGCGGCCAGACCGTGGGCGAGGCTGCCGCCGGCGTCGGTGCCGACGAAGACGGGGATCCCGGCGTCGTAGGCGCCGCGCACGGTGTCGTAGCGGCGTTCGTGGAGCCGGCGCATATGGGCGGACCAGCGGGGGAACTTGCTCTCGCCGCCGTCCGCGAGCTGCGGGAACGTCGCGATGTTGACCAGGGTCGGGACGATGGCGACACCGCGCTGCGCGAACAGCGGGATGAGGTCCTCGGTGAGGCCCGTGGCGTGCTCGATGCAGTCGATGCCCGCCTCGACGAGGTCCCGCAGGGAGTCCTCGGCGAAACAGTGCGCGGTCACGCGGGCGCCCAGGCGGTGAGCCTCGGCGATCGCCGCCTCCACCGCCTCGCGCGGCCAGCACGCCGACAGGTCGCCGAGGTCGCGGTCGATCCAGTCGCCGACCAGCTTGACCCAGCCGTCCCCGCGGCGGGCCTCCTGCGCGACATGGGCGACCAGGTCCTCCGGCTCGATCTCCCAGGCGTAGTTGCGGATGTAGCGCCGGGTCCGGGCGATGTGCCGCCCGGCACGGATGATCTTGGGCAGGTCCTCCCGGTCGTCGATCCAGCGGGTGTCGGAGGGCGACCCGGCGTCGCGGATGAGCAGGGTGCCGGCGTCCCGGTCCGTCAGGGCCTGTTTCTCGGCGACGTCCGCGGGGACCGGGCCGTGCCGGTCGAGTCCGACGTGGCAGTGCGCGTCGACCAGTCCGGGCAGGGCCCAGCCGACGACCGTGCGGATGTCGCGGGCGCCGGCGGGACGGTCGTAGGAGACGCGGCCGTCGACCACCCACAGCTCGTCCCGGACGTCCTCCGGGCCGACGAGCACCCGCCCCTTCACGTGCAGCACCACCTGATCGCTCATGCACCGCACCTTAGTGAGCCGGGCGCGGCCGATCGACGGGGGCCGGTGTGGGCGGGACTCGCCGCGCGGGGGGCCGGTGGCCGCCGGTTACTCTCGATGCGGTCGATCCTGCTGTGAGTGAAGAGAGCATTGCCGTGACGCACCCGTTTCTGGACCTGGCCCCGCTCGGCGCGGACCGCTTCGCCGCGATCGAGGACCGCGTGGCGCGGCTGCTGAGCACCCGGCAGGACGTCGTGATCATGCAGGGTGAGGCGCTGCTGCCGCTGGAGGGCGCGATCCGAGCCGCCGCCGGCCCGGGCACGACGGCCCTGAACGTGATCACGGGGCCGTACGGCCAGACCTTCGGCGACTGGCTGCGGGACTGCGGGGCCACGGTGATCGACCTGGCGGTGCCCTTCCACACGGCGGTCACGGCCGAGCAGATCCGGCAGGCCTTCGCCGAGCACCCGCAGATCGACTTCGTGTCCCTGGTGCACGCGGAGGCGGCGACGGGCAACACCAACCCGGTCGCGGAGATCGGCGAGGTCGTCCGGGCACACGGGGCGCTGTTCTACCTGGACGCCGTGGCGTCGATCGGGGCCGAGCCGGTGCTGCCGGACGCCTGGGGCGTGGACCTGTGCGTGATCGGGGCGCAGAAGGCGATGGGCGGTCCGGCGGGTGTCTCGGCGGTGTCGGTGAGCGAGCGGGCCTGGGCGCGGATGGCGGCCAACCCGAAGGCGCCGCGCCGGTCGTACCTGTCGCTCCTGGACTGGAAGGAGCGGTGGATCGACGCCGGCCGCAAGGCGCTGCTGCACGCGCCCGCGCAGTTGGAGATGCTGGCGCTGGAGGCCTGCGTGGAGCGGATCGAGGCCGCCGGTCTCGACGCCGTGACGGCCCGGCACGCGGCCGCCGCGGCGGCGACCCGGGCCGGAGCCGTCGCGCTGGGCGGCGGGCTGGAGCCGTACGTGTACGAGGCGCGGGACGCGGCGCCGGTGGCCACGACGCTGCGGGCACCGTCCCAGGTGGTGGCGTCGGAGCTGGTCCGGCGGGCGCTGGAGGCGGATCCGGCGGTGCCGCTCGCGGCCGGCGGCGGTGCGCTGGCCAAGGAGATGATCCGGGTCAACCACTACGGCGCGGACGCGACGCCCGGTGCGGTGCGGGCGAGTCTGGCCGCCCTGGGGGTGGCGCTCTCCGAGCAGGGGCTGCCGGTGGACGTGGAGGCGGCACTGCGCGCCGTCGAGGGGGCGTGGCGGTAGCCGTCGGCTGCCGGTGGACGTGGAGGCGGCACTGCGCGCCGTCGAGGGGGCGTGGCGGTAACCGTCGGCTGCCGCCTGCCGGGACACCGTTGTCAGTGCCCCGTGCCATGCTCCCCGTATGACTGCCGACACACCTGCCGCCACACCTGCCGACACCCCGTCCGTCCTGCCCGACGGCCGTCCCGTCCCGCGTCTCACGGGCGACGAGCGGGCCATGCTGGAGAGCTGGCTGGACTTCCACCGGGCGACGCTGGAGCTGAAGTGCGCCGGGCTGGACGACGCCCAGGTGCGGATCGCGGCGGCCGAGCCGTCGTCGCTGACCCTGCTCGGGCTGGTGCAGCACCTCGCCGAGGTCGAGCGGAACTGGTTCCAGCGGGTCGCCGTCGGGCATGCCGCACCACCGTTGTTCGAGGACGCGACCGGCTACGCGCTGGATCCGGCGCGCGGTCTGGAGGAGGCGCTCGGGATCTGGCGGCGGGAGATCGCGCGGGGGCGGGAGCTGTGCGCGGGGCTGCCGCTGGACCACATCGGGCGGGTCGAAGAGGGGCCGGTGCCCGGCATGGAGGTCAGCCTGCGCTGGGTGCTGATCCACATGATCGAGGAGTACGCGCGGCACAACGGTCACGCCGATCTCCTGCGGGAGCGTATCGACGGAGTGACCGGGGCCTGAATTCCACGTTCTTTCCGCGGCGTCCCGCATGTAAGCTGGCACACAATTAAAGAATTCCCTCAAGAAAAGCTTCCCGTATTCTTCTGCCCGCTTTTCCTGGTCCTAAACGCGCAGATTTTGAGGACACTCGGAGGGGAAATCCCGGCGGACTCCGGGGGGCTTACATGGTTGTGACGCGTTACACATCGTGACCATTATGCCCGGTATTTCCGGGACAATATCGGGCATACACCCGCCTCGTCGCCCGCGTCCTCGCGCTCGCGCGATAACACAGACGAGCCCTATATGTAACCCCGATCGACGATGCAATTTTGAATTTCGCTGGGTAAGTTCGATTTGCATGACCGCCGTACAAGCAGATCCGCAAATCGACCGCCCCACCGTGGCCGACGGAGCCGCACTCTGGCGGATGGCGAAGGACTCGAAGGTTCTCGACCTGAACTCGTCCTACAGCTATCTGCTGTGGTGCCGGGATTTCGCCGCCACCACGGCCGTCGCCCGCGACGAGCAGGGTGAGCCGATGGGTTTCATCACCGGGTACGTGCGGCCGGACAGCCCGCACACCCTGCTGGTCTGGCAGGTGGCGGTGGACGAGGCCCACCGCGGGCGCGGACTGGCCGCCGCGCTGCTCGACGGCCTGGTCGCCCGGACCGCGGCCGAGCGCGGGGTGACGACGGTGGAGACCACCATCACCCCGGGCAACACCGCCTCGGAGCGTCTGTTCACGTCGTTCGCCGAGCGTCACGGCGCGCCGCTGGAGCGCGAGGTGCTCTTCGACACGGCCGTGTTCCCCGACGGGCCGCACGACCCCGAGGTGCTCTACCGCATCGGCCCGCTGCCCCACTGAGACTTCCCGTCCCACCCCACTCCCGTCCCACAGACTTCCCCCACGTACCGAGGAGCGATTCGTCGTGACCATCACCCAGCCGGACCTGAGCGTCTTCGAGACCGTCGAGTCCGAGGTGCGCAGCTACTGCCGCGGCTGGCCCACCGTCTTCGACCGTGCGGTGGGCAGCCGCATGTACGACGAGGACGGTCATGAGTACCTCGACTTCTTCGCCGGAGCCGGGTCACTGAACTACGGGCACAACAACCCGGTCCTGAAACGCGCGCTGATCGACTACCTGGAGCGCGACGGCGTCACGCACGGGCTCGACATGTCGACCACCGCGAAGCGCACGTTCCTGGAGGCCTTCCAGAACCTGCTGCTGCGCCCGCGCGACCTGCCGTACAAGGTCATGTTCCCGGGCCCGACCGGCACCAACGCCGTGGAGGCCGCGCTGAAGCTGGCGCGCAAGGTGAAGGGGCGCGAGTCGATCGTGTCCTTCACCAACGCCTTCCACGGCATGTCGCTGGGCTCGCTGGCCGTGACCGGCAACGCCTTCAAGCGGGCCGGGGCCGGCATCCCGCTGGTGCACGGCACGCCCATGCCGTTCGACAACTACTTCGACGGCACCGTCGAGGACTTCCTGTGGTTCGAGCGGCTGCTGGAGGACCAGGGCTCGGGCCTCAACAAGCCCGCCGCGGTGATCGTCGAGACCGTGCAGGGCGAGGGCGGCATCAACGTGGCCCGGGCCGAGTGGCTGCGCGCCCTGTCCGAGCTGTGCGAGCGGCAGGACATGCTGCTGATCGTCGACGACATCCAGATGGGCTGCGGCCGTACCGGCGCGTTCTTCTCCTTCGAGGAGGCGGGCATCGTGCCGGACATCGTCACCGTCTCGAAGTCGATCAGCGGTTACGGCCTGCCCATGTCGCTGTGCCTGTTCAAGCCCGAGCTCGACGTCTGGGAGCCGGGCGAGCACAACGGCACGTTCCGCGGCAACAACCCGGCGTTCGTCACGGCCACCGCGACCCTGGAGACCTACTGGGCCGACGGTTCCGCGATGGAGAAGCAGACCCGCAAGCGCGGTGAGCAGGTCGAGCAGGCGCTGATCTCCATCACCGAGGAGAACCTGGCCGACGTGAAGGAGTACCGGGGCCGCGGCCTGGTGTGGGGCATGGAGTTCCACGACAAGGCCCGTGCCGGCAAGGTCGCCAAGCGCGCCTTCGAACTCGGGCTGCTCATCGAGACCTCCGGCCCGGAGAGCGAGGTCGTGAAGCTGCTTCCCGCGCTCACCATCACGCCCGAGGAGCTGGACGAGGGCCTCAGTGTGCTGGCCCGCGCCGTCCGAGAGACCGCCTGACACCGAACCAAGAGCACCATTCATCTAGGAGGCATCGCAGCACCGTGATTGTCCGTTCGTTCAAGGAGATCGAAGGTACCGACCGGCACGTGAAGGCGGCGTCCGGTACGTGGGAGAGCAAGCGCATCGTCCTCGCCAAGGAGAAGGTCGGTTTCTCCCTGCACGAGACCATCCTGTACGCGGGTACGGAGACGTCGATGTGGTACGCGAACCACATCGAGGCCGTCGTCTGTGTGGAGGGCGAGGCCGAGCTGACCGACCACGAGACCGGGCTGACCCACACGATCACGCCCGGCACGATGTACCTCCTGGACGGGCACGAGAGGCACACGCTGCGGGTCAAGCAGGACTTCCGCTGCCTCTGCGTGTTCAACCCGCCCGTGACCGGACGGGAGGACCACGACGAGAACGGCGTCTACCCGCTGCTCACCGAGGAGGTGTGACGTTTCCATGACCGCCACCACCGACACGACCACCACCGCCGGTATCCCGGACCTCTACCCCACCCGCGGTGCCACCGAGGTGCCCACCCCGCGGCAGGACCCGGTCGTCTGGGGCGCGCCCGACGCGCCCGGGCCGATCGTGCCCGGCGACCTGCTGTCCTTCGAGCGCGACGGTTTCCTCGCCATCGATCAGCTGATCACGGACGACGAGGTCGCCGTCTACCGCAACGAGCTGAACCGGCTGGTCAACGACCCGGACATCCGGGCCGACGAGCGGTCGATCGTCGAGCCGCAGTCCAAGGAGATCCGCTCGGTCTTCGAGGTGCACCGCATCAGTGAGGTGTTCGCCAAACTGGTCAGTGACGAGCGGGTCGTCGGCCGCGCCCGGCAGATCCTCGGCTCGGACGTGTACGTCCACCAGTCGCGGATCAACGTCAAGCCGGGGTTCGGCGCCAGTGGTTTCTACTGGCACTCGGACTTCGAGACGTGGCACGCGGAGGACGGACTGCCGCGGATGCGCACGGTGTCGGTCTCGATCGCGCTGACCGAGAACTACGACACCAACGGCGGTCTCATGATCATGCCGGGGTCGCACAAGACGTTCCTCGGGTGTGCGGGTGAGACGCCGAAGGACAACTACAAGAAGTCGCTGCAGATGCAGGACGCGGGCACGCCGTCCGACGAGGCGCTGACCCAGATGGCCACGCAGCACGGCATCAGGCTGTTCACCGGCAAGGCCGGATCGGCGACCTGGTTCGACTGCAACGCCATGCACGGTTCCGGCGACAACATCACGCCGTTCCCGCGCAGCAACGTCTTCATCGTGTTCAACAGCGTGGAGAACACGGCCGTGGAGCCCTTCGCGGCCCCGATCCGCCGCCCGGAGTTCATCGGTGCGCGGGACTTCACGCCCGTCCGGTAGATGCTTTCCGGCCGGGGGTCCGGGGGGTGGCCCCCGGGAAGACACGGCATCGGTGCGCGGGACTTCACGCCGGTGAAGTAACGGGTGTCGGCGGTGACCCGGTCACCGGCGGGACGGCTGTGTGACAGAGCTGCCGGGTGGGGCCTCCTCGTGTGGGACGGGAGGCCCCACCCGGTTTTGTCATGCCGCGAGCGCGTCCAGGAGCCGGTCCACGTCCGCCGCCGTGTTGTAGAGGTGGAACGCGGCCCGCAGGTTCCCGGCCCGGTCGGAGACCTCGATGCCCGACCGGCTCAGCTCACCCTGCCGGTGCCCGAGCCCCGGCACCGACACGATCGCCGAGCCCGGCGCCGCCACCGGCTCGTGCCCCAGCCGGGCGAGTCCGGTGCGGAAGCGGTCCGCGAGGCCGACGTCGTGGGCGTGCACGGCGTCCACCCCGATCTCCTCCAGCAGTTCCAGGGACGCGCGCAGCCCCGCGTACGTGAACAGGGCGGGGCTGACGTCGAACCGCCGTGCGGAGTGGGCGAGTTCCTCGACGGGGCCGTAGCAGCTGTCCCAGGGGACCTCGCCGGCCACCCAGCCGGCGAGCAGCGGGGTGAGTCCGCCGAAGTCCGGCGGGGCGACGAAGAAGGCGGCCCCGTGCGGGCCCAGAAGCCATTTGAATCCGACGGCGGCGAGGAAGTCGTCGGCGTCGGCGTCCATCGGCAGCCAGCCGGCCGACTGGGAGGCGTCGACGTAGGTGCGGGCGCCGTGCGCCCGGGCCGCCTCCCGCACGGCGGGCAGGTCGGCGAGACGGCCGTCGGCGGACTGCGCGGCGCTGACCGCGACGAGCGCGGTGCCGGGGCGGACGGACTCGGCGAGCCGCTCCAGGGGAACGGCCCGTACCTTGAGGTCGCCGCGCGTGTGGAACGGGTTCACCAGCGAGGAGAAGTCGGCCTCAGCCGTGAGGACTTCGGCACCGGCGGGCAGCGAGGCGGCGATCAGGCCGCCGTACTCGGCGACCGACGCACCGGTCGCGACCCGCTCGGCCGGAACGCCGGCCAGCCGGGCGAAGGACGCCCGGGCGGACTCCACGTCCTCGTACAGGGGACCCAGGGGTGTGCCCTCGGCCCGCATCCGCACCGCCCGCTGTACGGCGCTGACGGTACGGGCGGGCAGGAGCCCGTTGCTCGCGGTGTTGAGGTAGGTGTGCTTCGGGGTGAACTCGGCACGGACGAGGTTCTCGAAGGTCTCCATGGGACCACTCTGCGTCCCCGGGATCTCCCCGTCCATTGCCGTTTTCTGCGTGATGCCGCCAAGGAACGCTTATGCATGCGCTCCGAGCTGGGCGTTTCAGTGCTGGGGCACGGCACAGCCGTCCGGGCCGCAGGCGTCCGCGTCCGCGTCGCCGTCGACGATCCGCAGGGCCGGGCGCTCGCCGTACGCCTGGGCCAGGGCCCGGGCGAAGACCTCGGCGGGCTGGGCGCCGGAGACGCCGTACTTCCGGTCGAGCACGAAGAAGGGCACGCCGTTCGCCCCGAGCTGCGCGGCCTCACGCTCGTCGGCGCGGACCTCGGCGGCGTACGCGTCCGGGTCGGCGAGCACCGTGCGCACGGCCCGGGCGTCCAGCCCGGCGGCCACGGCGAGGTCCACCAGCCGCTCGTCGTCGTTGAAGACGGAGCGCTCCTCGGCGAAGTTGGCCCGGTACAGCGCGTCGAGCAGCTGGTCCTGGCGGCCCTGCTCCTTGGCGAAGTGCAGCAGGCGGTGCATGTCGAAGGTGCTGCCGTGGTCGCGGCCGCGGGTGCGGTAGTCGAGGCCCTCGGCGGCGGCCTGGGCCCCGAGGTTGTCCTCCCCGGCCTCGGCCTGTGCGGCGCTCATCCCGTACTTTTTGGTGAGCATCGTGATCACGGGCTGGATGTCGTCCTTGGCGCGTCCCGGGTCCAGCTCGAAGGAGCGGTGCACCACCTCGACGTCGTCGCGGTGCGGGAAGTCCCGCAGCGCCTTCTCGAAGCGGGCCTTGCCCACGTAGCACCAGGGGCAGGCGATGTCGCTCCAGATCTCGACGCGCATGTCTCGGCTCTCTCCAGGTCGTACGGGTACGGAGACTCCCTCCGCCAGGTGGATGAACGTTCAAGCAGCGGGCTTCATTCCCCGGGCACCGCGCACCGCATCCGCAGGTGGTGGTCCCCCGGCCCGGCCGGTTCCGGGACCCACCCCTGCCGCCGGTAGAACGCCTGCGCCCGCAGGTTGCCGACATGCACGTCGAGCACGGCGGTCCGCCTGCCGTCGCCCTGCCACTCCTCGACGCAGGCGGCGTGCAGCGCGGTGCCGACACCGCGGCGCCAGTGACCGGGGTCGACGTGGAACTGGAACAGCTTCACCTCGTCCGCCGGGGCTTCCTCGGGCGTGCGGAAGGAGGCGAGGCCGATCATGCGCCCCGCCTCCACCACGCACAGCACCCGCCCGTCCGGCCGGGTGAGGGCACCGCGCCAGGCCTCGGTCCAGTCGGTGCCGTCCTGGGGGACACCGCCGGGGTAGTAGGTCGCCCGGGCCCGGGCGTGCAGCGCGACGACGTCCGCCACCTCGGCGGGCAGGACGGTACGGATCACACGGCCCGGAACCACTCGGTTGCTGATCATGGAACGGAGGACGAGAGCGGGCCGGGACGCGGTTCCCGGCCGCCCCTCAGCTGCCGTCGCGCAGATCGTCCGGCCAGCTCGGCCTGAACTCGATGTGGTCGTACGTCACCACGCAGCCCTCGCCCATCGGGGACTGGGTCATGAAGCCGACCAGGGCCGCGTCCGTCTCCTTCTCGCCGGCGAGGGTGAACAGGCGCACGAAGGTCCACCGTTCGCCGTCACGGGAGGCGTGGAAGGCGAAGGCCCGGCCGGTGCGGCTCACCCGGAGCCAGACGGAACTGCCGTCCACGGTGAAGGAGTTGGCGTCGTCGGAGTGCCCCCGGGTGACCACCGTGCAGACGGTGGGCACGTCCGGGGAGTACTCCAGGCAGAGCTTGGCCCAGGCCCGCTCCCCCACGTGCACGTAGAGCACCCCGGCGTCGAAGGCCGCGCCGAACCCGACGGTGACCTTGGCGATCAGCTGGAAGTCCCCTTCGGGAGCCCCGAGCAGCCGGGGCGCGTCGGAGGCGGGGTCCAGCCCTTCCCCGGTGGGCGGCACGAACCGATCCTGCCGCGCCCCGGCCCACCCGGTGAGCACCCCGTCCTCGTAGGACCAGTGACCGTCGGGCCCGTACGTACGCAAGCCGAAGGGAAGTTCGGGAAATTCCAGATCCATTCAACCGAGTCTTTCAGCTCCGGCCTTCAGGGGCGCGGGGAACTGCGCGATCAACCACGACGAACCGGCAGCCCGCAATCCACCGCACCCCCACGGCGCTAACGCTCCAGACGCCCGTTGAACCTACGAGGCAGCCCCAGCGGGTTCTCGTCCCTCAACTCGGCGGGGAGCAAAGCAGAAGGCGCGTTCTGATACGCAACAGGCCGCATCCACCGCTCGATCGCCGTCCCGCCCACCGACGTGGACGTCGACGTCGTGGCCGGGTACGGCCCCCCGTGGTGCTGCGCCGGCGCGACGGCGACACCCGTCGGCCAGCCGTTGACCAGCACGCGTCCCGCCAGCGGCGTCAGCTCCGCGAGGATCTCCGCACCGCGGCCCTGCCCGGAGGCCTCCTCCTCGGACAGCTGCACGGTCGCCGTCAGGTTGCCCGGCAGCCGCGACAGCACGGCCTTGACCTCGTCCTCGTCCTCGTAGCGGGCCACCACGGTGACCGGTCCGAAGCACTCCTCCAGCAGCAGGTCGTGCTCGCCCTCCTGGGCCAGCCTGCTCGCCGGCACCGTGAGGAAGCCGGCGCTGACGGTGTGCTCACCGCCCGCGCCGGGGGTGACCGGGGTGTCGACGTCGGGCAGTTCGGCCCGCTCGGCGACACCGGCCACGAAGTTGTCCCGCATGCGGTGGTCGAGCAGGACTCCCGCGTCGGTGTCGCTGACGGCGTCCGTCAGGGACTTCAGCAGGGCGTCGCCCGCGGATCCGGCCGGTGCCAGGACGAGGCCCGGCTTCACGCAGAACTGGCCGACACCCAGGGTCATGGAACCGGCGAGACCGGCGCCGATCGCCTCGGCCCGCTCGGCCGCCGCGGCCTCGGTGACGACGACCGGGTTCAGGGAGCCCAGCTCGCCGTGGAAGGGGATGGGGACGGGGCGGGCCGCCGCCGCATCGAACAGCGCCCGGCCGCCGCGCACGGAACCGGTGAAACCGGCCGCCGCGACCAGCGGGTGCTTGATCAGCTCGACGCCCGCCTCGAAGCCGTGGACCAGACCGACGACGCCCTCGGGGATGTCGTGCCGGGCGGCGGCGCGGCGCAGCAGCTTGGCCACGTACTCGGACAGGGCCGGGTGGTCCGGGTGGGACTTGACGACGACCGGGCAGCCGGCCGCGAGGGCGCTCGCGGTGTCGCCGCCGGCGACCGAGAAGGCGAAGGGGAAGTTCGACGCGGAGTAGACGGCGACGACACCGAGGGGCACCTTGTAGCGGCGCAGGTCGGGGATGGGCGGGGTCGCGGTGTCGTCGGGGTGGTCGATGACGACGTCGAGGAACGCGCCCTCGTCGACGATGTCCGCGAAGGCGCGCAGCTGGTAGCAGGTGCGGGCGAGTTCGCCGGTCAGCCGGACCGGGCCGAGCGCGGTCTCGGCGTCGGCGGTCTCGACCAGGCCGTCCCGGGCCGCCTCCAGTTCGTCCGCGGCCGCGCGGAGGAAGGCCGCGCGGACCGTGCGGTCGGCCAGCGCCCCGCGGGCCTCGTGCGCGGCACGGACGGCGGCGTCCACCTCCTGGGCTGTGGCCTCCACCGCAACCTGTTCACGCTGCTTCCCGGTTCGGGGGTCGACACTCCAGACTGGTGCTGCTGCCACCGCGGGTCCCTCCACACATGTCATGCCGCAGTACGGGGTCATCCACCAGGCATGTTCGATATACTGAACGCTGTCTCTGATGATGAATATGCTGTGGAGACTATTTCCCGTCCAACGAAGGGGTCAAGGGCGATGTCGGCTGGCGAGACGGGCGGCGGGGCGCAGGTCAAGTCCGCGGTGCGAACGGTTGAACTGCTCGAATACTTCGCCGGACGCCCCGGCATGCACAGCCTCGCGGCGGTCCAGGAGGCCGTCGGATATCCCAAGTCCAGCCTCTACATGCTGCTGCGCACCCTGGTCGAACTGGGCTGGGTGGAGACGGACGCGACGGGCACGCGGTACGGCATCGGCGTGCGGGCGCTGCTCGTGGGCACGTCGTACATCGACGGTGACGAGGTCGTGGCAGCCGCCCGACCGACGCTGGACCGGCTCTCGGACGACACGACCGAGACGATCCACCTCGCCCGCCTCGACGGCACGAACGTCGTCTACCTCGCCACCCGCCAGTCACAGCACTACCTGCGCCCCTTCACCCGGGTCGGCCGCCGGCTGCCCGCGCACTCGACGTCCCTCGGCAAGGCCCTGCTGAGCACGTACTCGGACGAGCAGGTCCGCAAGATGCTCCCGGAGACGCTGCCCGCGCTGACCGAGCACACCATCACCGACCGCGAGAAGCTCATCGAGGAGCTGCGCCAGGTGCGGGAGCAGGGCTTCGCCGTGGACCGCGAGGAGAACACGCTGGGGCTGCGCTGCTTCGGCGTGGCGATCCCGTACCGCACCCCGGCGCGCGACGCGATCAGCTGCTCGGTGCCGGTGGCTCGGCTGACCCCGGCGCACGAACAGCTGGTCAAGGACGCCCTCTTCGACGCGCGGGACCGGCTGACACTGGCCACCCGTAGGCTCTGAGGCATGAACGTCGAGCTGCGCCCGGTCCACGACAGCGATCTGCCGGTCTTCTTCCGGCAGATGAACGACCCCGAGTCCCTGAGCATGGCGGCCTTCACCCCGGAGGATCCGTCCGACCGGGCCGCCTTCGACACCCGCTGGTCCCGGATGCGTTCCTCGCCCGACGTCGTCGTCCGTACGGTCCTCGCCGACGGGGACGTGGTCGGCAGCGCGGGGGTGTACGGGGTGCCGGGCGAGCGCGAGGTGACGTACTGGGTCGACCGCGCGTACTGGGGGAAGGGAATCGCGACCGAGGCCCTGCGGGCGCTGCTCGCCGAGGTGCCCGAGCGCCCGCTCTACGCGCGGGCCGCGTCGGACAACGCGGGGTCGCTGCGCGTGCTGGAGAAGTGCGGGTTCCGGGCGACGGCGGCGGCCCGCGGGTACGCCCCGGCCCGGGGCGCCGAGATCGACGAAACGGTGCTCGTCCTGGAGGGCTGAGGCGCCGAGGGTCTCTCCCCCGCCCGGCGGAGACGGATCGTCGCCGGGCATGAGGCGCCCGAGGCCGCCCGCGCGGGAGCCTGTTCGCATGACGCAGTCGCCCGCTCCGCTCACCGCCGCGCGCCCGGCCTCCGGTCCCGGCCGCGCCCGGCGGATCCTCTGTGCCGTCGCCGTCGTCTCCTGCGTGCCCTACCTCGCCCTCAAGGCCGCCTGGATCGCCGGGAGTCGCGTCGGGATACCCGAGGGCAGCCCGCTGCTCGACGACCGTCTCACCATGGCAGTGATCAACGGCCTCTCGGTCCTGCTGGACAGCGCGGTGATCGTGCTGGCGCTGGTGCTGACGCGGCCGTGGGGGCGGAAGGTCCCCGCGTGGCTGCTCGCGTTCCCCGTGTGGGTCGCCACCGGGCTGCTCGCGCCCGTCATGGCCGGGTTCCCGGCGCAGCTGGTGGTGCGGGCGTCCGGCGGGGGCGGCGCCTCGTCGGCGGGCCGGGAGGCCTTCCTGGACGAGTGGGTGTTCAGCGTCGTGTACACGGGGTTCATCGCGCAGGGGCTCGCCCTCGGCGGCCTTTTCGTGCTGTACGCGCGTGACCGCTGGGGGCACCTGTGGCGCGGGCGGGTGTGGGACCTGCCGGCCGGCGCCGTCGGGCCGGCCCACCGGGCCCTCGCCGTGGCCGCCGCCGTGCTCGCTCTGCCGCCGTTCACCCTCCACGCCCTGTGGGCCTGCGGCATCTCGGCCGGGCTCGGCGAGGGCGGGGCCGCGGGCCGGGGCGGGGAGTTCCACGTGCTGGAGGCCCTGTACGTCGTGTTCCTGCTCGCGGCGGTCACCGGGGCCGTGCTGCTGGCCTTCCGGCGCGGCCGGGCCCTGCCCGTGGCGGTGCCGCTCGCGCTCGCCTGGGTCGGTTCGGGGGCCGTGGCCTGCTGGGGCGGCTGGCTGACGCTGGCCTCCCTCAGCGGCCCGGCGGACCTGGCCGACCGTGCCACGCCACTGATGAACCTCGCCTACTGTGGCCAGATGCTCGTCGGCCTCCTGGTCGCCGCCCTCGGCGCCTACCACTGCGCGGAGCGCTCGGCCGGGGCCGCGCGGCGGGCGGCGTGAGCGCGGTCGCCCGGCTGCTGTTCGGCCGACGGGCGCGCCTGCGCTGGATCCATCTGATCCTCGGCGGTGCGCTGGCCATGCCGTACGTCCTGGTGGGCTCGGTGGTCGTCGGCCCGGCCATCGGCTCCGACGACGTCTTCGGCTCCCTCCCCCTGCAACTCGCCTCGTTCGGCCTGGGTCTGCCGCTCGCGGCCGTCACCTCGCTGTTCCCGCTGACCCGGCCGCTGGAGTCGGGCACCGTGCGCTGGCTGTGCGGGGTGGACGCGGACCGGCTCGCCTCCGGTCCGGCGCGCACGCGAGGCGAGAAGGGGCGTACGGCCGCGTGGTTCACGCTGCATCTGGGGTTCGGCGGAATCATCGCGGGGATGTCGCTGGCACTGCCGCCGTTCGCCGTCACGCTGATCGTGCTGCCGGTCCTCGTGGGGGTGCGCGGCGACCGGCTCGGGCTGCCCGGCGTCTTCGACCACGCCTGGGTCCTGGCGCTCGCCCCGGTCGTGGGGGCGCTCTCGCTGGTGGCCCTCGCCGGCTGCGCGGCCGGTTGCGGTGCGCTGCTGGCCCGCTGGGCGCCCCTGCTGCTCGGCCCCACGCCCCGGGAGCGGCTCGCGGCGGCCGAGGCGCGGGCGGCCGACCTCGCCGTGCGCAACCGGCTGGCGCGGGAGCTGCACGACTCGGTCGGGCACGCCCTGAGCGCGGTCACCCTGCAGGCGAGCGCGGCCCGCCGGGTCCTGGACTCCGACCCGGAGTTCGTCCGGGAGGCCCTCGCCGCGATCGAGGACACGACCCGCCGTACGGTCGGTGAACTCGACGCCGTGCTCGGTGTGTTGCGCGAGGGCGACGCCCCCGGCACGGCCCCGGGGCCCACCCTCGCCGCCGACCTGGACGGTCTGCTGCGGCGCACCCGGGCGGGCGGGCAGCGGGTGAGCGCCACCGTGGACGCCGACCCGGAGGCGCTGCCGCCGCTGCTGTCCCGTGAGGCCTACCGCATCGTGCAGGAGGGGCTGAGCAACGCCCTCAAGCACGCCGGTCAACGGGCCGCCGTGACGGTGCGGATCGCCGCGGCGGGCGGGGAGCTGGAGATCACCGTGGAGAACCCGGTGAGCGGTCCGGCCCCCTCCCGCACCGGCGGCGGCCACGGTCTGCGGGGCATCGCGGACCGGGCGAGGCTGCTGGGCGGCACCGCGACGGCGGGAGCCACCCCGGCGCGGACCTGGCGGCTGCACGCACGACTGCCCCTGACACGACCGCCGACGAGAGGACCCGCATGACCCGCCCGGCCCCGATCCGTGTCGTCCTCGCCGACGACGAGCGCATGGTGCGCACCGCGCTGCGCGCCATCCTCTCCGCCGAGCCGGACCTGGCCGTGGTGGGCGAGGCAGCCACCGGCGCGCAGGCGGTGGCGGTCGTGCGGGAGCTGCGGCCGGACGTCGTCCTCATGGACGTCCGGATGCCGGAGACCGACGGGATCCGCGCCACCGAGCAGATACTGGCCACGCTGGACGAGCCGCCCAGGATCGTCGTCGTGACGACGTTCGAGAACGACTCCTACGTGTACGACGCGCTGCGCGCGGGGGCCGCCGGGTTCCTGCTGAAGCGGGCGGACGCCGACGCGCTGGTGCAGGCGGTCCGGCTGGTGGCGCGCAGCGACAGCCTGCTGTTCCCGGCGGCGGTGCGCGCCCTCGCGACCGAGCACGCCCGTGCGCACCCGGCGCCCCCGGCGTGGGTGGCGAACCTCACGGGACGCGAGGGGGAGGTGCTGCGGCACATGGCCCGGGGGCTGACCAACGCGGAGATCGCCCGCCGGATGGAGGTCGGCCCGGCCACGGTGAAATCCCACGTCGCGGCGGTCCTGGCCAAGACCGGCACCCGGGACCGGACGCAGGCGGTGATCGCCGCGTACGAGGCCGGCTTTCTGAACGGCGGATGAGAAAACCGGCCCTCCGGATGAGAAACCGGGACGGACGGGAACGATCCGCCCGGTGTGGCTCGTCCTCCTGTTCGGAATGAACAAGACGATCAGGCGCGCTTCGGTCTTCTCGCTGCTCCTGGTGCTCGCTCTGCTGGTCAGGGCGACCTGGGTGCAGTTCTACGAGGGCCGGGCGCTGGCAGACGACAAGGACAACCGGCGGAACGCGATCGCGACGTACTCGGCGCCGCTCGGCAACATCATCGTGGGCGGCCGGTCGGTCACCGGCTCGGCGCCGACGAAGACGGGCGACCTGAGGTACAAGCGGACGTACACGGACGGCCCGTTGTACGCGGCGGTGACGGGTTTCGCGTCGCAGGCGTACGCCCCGACCCAGCTGGAGGGCATCTACACCGATCTGCTCAACGGCACGGACAGCCGGCTCAAGTCCGTGATGGACACGCTCACCAACCAGCGGGCCGAGCCGGGCAACGTGGTCACGACCATCGACCCGGACGTGCAGAAGGCGGCCTACGAGGCGCTCGGCGACAAGAAGGGCGGTGCCGTCGCGGTCGACCCGAAGACGGGGAGGATCCTCGCGGTCGTGTCGACGCCGTCGTACGACCCCTCCTCGCTGACCGACGCCAACACGGCGGGGGCGGCCTGGCAGAAGCTCACCACCGACCCGGACAAGCCGCTGGTCAACCGCGCGCTGCGGCAGCCGCTGCCGCCTGGTTCGACGTTCAAGCTGGTCGTGGCGGCGGCCGCGCTGGAGGACGGGCTGTACTCGTCGGTGGACGAGCGGACGGACAGCCCGGACCCGTACACGCTGCCGGGCACCAGCCGGGACCTGACGAACGAGAACCCGAACGCGCCCTGCACGAACGCGACCATCCGTACGGCGCTGGAGTACTCGTGCAACAACGTCTTCGCCAAGATGGCCGTGAAGCTGGGCCAGGACAAGGTGAAGGCGATGGCCGAGAAGTTCGGCTTCAACGACGACAGGCTGGACGTGCCGGTCCGGGCCTACCCGAGCGTGTACCCGTCGGACATGGACCCGGCGCAGACGGCCCTGACGGGCATCGGCCAGTTCGACGTCACGGCCACGCCGCTGCAGATGGCCATGGTGTCGGCGGCCCTCGCCAACGGCGGCAAGCTGGTGTCGCCGCACATGGTCTCGCAGATCACCGACAGCGGGGGCGATGTGCTGCGGGACTACGACGACGACGCCGGCTCGAAGGAGATCGTCAGCTCCTCGACCGCCGAGCAGTTGCGGTCGGCGATGGAGACGGTCGTCAGCACGGGCACGGGCACGAACGCGCAGGTCCCGGGCGCGACCGTGGGCGGCAAGACGGGCACGGCCCAGCACGGCGAGAACAACAGCCAGGTGCCGTACGCCTGGTTCACCTCGTACGGCACGTCCGACTCGTCGGGCAAGGAGGTCGCCGTCGCGGTCATGGTCGAGCAGTCGGACGCGGCCCGCTCGGAGGTCAGCGGCAACGGCCTCGCGGCGCCGGTCGCCAAGGCCATGATGCAGGCGGCGCTGAAGGACTGAGGCTCCCCCACTGAACCTCCGCCGCCGATCCGCCGTCTGTACGGACGAGACGGGCCGCCCCCTTCCCCCCGGGGGCGGCCCGTCCTCGTGTCACGGCGCGTCCGGCGTCACTTCGCGCCCAGCAGCTGCTCGATCGGGTCGATCGCGAAGTACACCAGGAACAGCGCCGAGGTCCCCCACAGCAGCCAGTGCACCTCCTTGGCCTTGCCGAGCACGGTCTTGATGACGACGTAGGCGAGGAAACCGGCGCCGATGCCGTTGGTGATGGAGTAGGTGAACGGCATCACGGCGATGGTGAGGAAGGCCGGGACAGCGATGTCGTAGCGGTCCCAGTCGATGTGCTTGACCTGGGTCATCATCAGGAAACCGACGGCGATCAGGGCCGGGGCGGCCGCCTGGAGCGGGACGATCGTGAGCAGCGGGGTGAGGAACAGCGCGAGGCCGAACAGGCCGCCGGTGACGAGGTTGGAGAAGCCGGTGCGCGCGCCCTCCCCGACACCGGCGGCGGATTCGATGTAGGAGGTCGCCGAGGAGGCGGAGGCCGCACCGCCGGCGACCGCGGCGGCACCGTCGATGAGCAGCACCCGGCCGAGGTTCGGGACCTCGCCGTCCTCGTCGAGCAGGCCGGCCTCGGCGCTGATACCGACGACCGTGCCCATGGTGTCGAAGAAGTCGGACAGGATCAGGGTGAAGATCAGCAGGACGACGGTGATGACGCCGACGCCGGGGGCGCTGAAGGCACCGAACAGGTCGAAGTCGCCGATGAGCCCGAAGTCGGGGGCGCCGACGAGCCGGTCCGGCCAGGCGGGGGTGGTCAGGCCCCAGGACTTGATGTCGGCGAGGGAGTCGATCACCACCGCCAGTGCGGTCATGGTGACGATGCTGATCAGGATGGCGCCCTTGACCTTGCGGGCGAGCAGCCCGATCGTCAGCAGCACGCCCAGGCAGAAGACCAGCATCGGCCAGCCGGCGAGGGTGCCGGTGCCGCCCAGCTGAACGGGCACGGTGGTGTTGGCGGCGTCCGGGATGCGGCTGACGAACCCGGCGTCGACGAAGCCGATGAAGGCGATGAACAGGCCGATGCCGACGCTGATCGCCTGCTTGAGCGGCTGGGGTATCGCGTGCATGACGGCCTCGCGCAGACCGGTCACCACCAGGACGCAGATCAGCAGGCCTTCGAGGACGATCAGGCCCATCGCGTCGTCCCAGCTCATCAGCGGGGCGATCTGGAAGGCGACCACGGCGTTCAGGCCGAGGCCGGCGGCGAGGGCGAGGGGCAGGTTGCCGCCGACGCCCATGACGATGGTCATGACGGCGGCCACCAGGGCGGTGGCGGTGGTGAGTTGGACGGCGTCCAGCTGGTGTCCGAACTTGTCCTTGGCGCTGCCCAGGATGATGGGATTCAGGACAAGGATGTAGGCCATCGTGAAGAAGGTGGCGAAGCCGCCGCGGATCTCCCGGCCGAGGGTGGAGCCCCGCTCGGAGATCTTGAAGAACCGGTCGACACTGTTCGCTGCCGGTGGCGCGGCGTCGGACCGGTCGGCCACCTTCTGCGATTCGGACATGGCGCGTACTCCTCGGTGCCTGGGTGATCGGTGTGCGGATGCTGGCTGGATTGTCGTCGCGTTGAACCACGTTCAGGTGTTCTTCGTGTTACGAAATCGAAGTCCGGCCCGCCATACGCCGTTCGAAGCCCCGTACGAACTGTTCGACGATCGCTGCTACGCTTCCCGATCGCGTCCGGACCTCCCCCGGGCGCTCACATGTCATCTACATGACAGCCACAGGGTGCGCCGGCCCGGAGCGCCCGCAGCCGCTGGAGGAGAGGTCGCCCGTGGGCACGGTCGTCGACGACGCCGCCTCCGTGGAGTTCCACGCCTTCTTCGAGCGCCACTACGCCGAACTGTCCCGCCTCGCCCACCTGCTGACCGGTGAGGCCGACACCGCGGACGACCTGGCCGCGGACGCGCTGCTGGCGCTGTGGCACCGCTGGGACCGGGTGCGCGCGGCGGATCATCCGGCGGCGTACGCGCGCGGTGTGGTCGCCAACCTGGCCCGTACCCGCATCCGCAGCGCGGTGCGCGAGCGGCGGCGCATCGCCCTGTTCTGGTCCCAGCGCGAGGAGAACACCGAGAACCCGGACGTCGCCGGCGTGGTCGACGTGCGGGAGGCGTTGCGCCGGCTGCCGTTCCGCAAACGGGCCTGTGTGGTGCTGCGGCACGCGTTCGACCTGTCGGAGAAGGACACCGCGCTGGCACTGGGTGTGTCGGTGGGTACGGTGAAGAGCCAGACCTCGAAGGGAATGGCCGAACTGCACCGGCTGCTGGGGACGCAGGGAGTGCCGCAGCGGATGCACGCGGCGCTGGGTGCTCCCCGCTGCGCGCCGGCCATGGAGGGCGTGCGCACCTCAGAGGGCGGAGGGCGGGACCGATGAGCACGCGGGACGTGCACGAGGAGGTGCGCGCCCGGTTGCGCGAGGCGGCCGGGGCGCACGAGCCCGACCGGGAGCGCATGCTGGCCCGGGTCGAACGCGGCATGGCCGGACAGGCCGCCCACGGCCATCGGGCCACGCGTCCGCCGGTGTTCGGCTGGATGCGGGTGGCCGGCGCGAGCGCCGCGGTCGCCGGTGTCCTGGTGGTGGGGGGCTACGCGGTGGCGTCCGCGGTGCGGGACGAGGCCGCCCCGCGGCAGCGTGAAGTGGCGACGTCGCCGACGCCCGCGCCGTCCCCCGAGAAGACGAGCCGGGCCCCCGAGCCTCCGGCGCCGTCGCCGGTGCGGCCGTCGCCGAGCCGGTCGCCCGAGCGCCGTCCGTCCGGCCCCCCGCCGTCGAGGACGCCGAGCGCCCCGTCCGGCGAGCGGGTGCGCACCACCGTCGAGGACGGCCCGTTGTGGTCGGACGGCTCGGTCGACCCGCACAGCAACGACTTCTGGGCGCAGAGCAACATCACGCTCAAGGTGCGTGAGCAACTGACCGCGCTGACCGTGCGGTTGAAGGTCGCGCAGACCGGCGGGATCTCCGACGCGGGTGCCTGGCGCTCCCTGCCGGAGAACGACTTCACCCTGACGGTCGCCGAGCGGGACGGCTTCCTCGTCTACACCTGGACCCTCAGAGAAGGGCGCACGGTCCCGGCGGGTGAGTGGGTGTTCGCCGGCCAGTACGACCACTCCCGCGGCGGGCGGGACGCGGGCGGGGACACCTATGCCGTGACGGCCGCCGCCGGTGCGCGGCACCTGTCGGTGGGCGGGGGCTTCGCCGCCGTGGACGACGGCGGCGACGGCTCGTGAGGAAATCCCGCGGTGGCGGCAACCCTTTCCGCACCGGTGGCGACACCTGGGCGCAAGAGCCACCCCCATCCGAGGATCCGGTACATGACCGCACCAGCAGAACAGCGCGTCCGCCATCGCCGCAGCGCCACCAGGCGGCGGACGGCGGTCGCCGCGGTGACCGCTCTCGGCGGCGGCAGCCAGGACGATGGCCAGGACCCGTTCTTCGAATCGGCCGACGGCGCGGTCCTGAAGAACGTCGTCATCGGCACTCCGGCGGCGGACGGCGTGCACTGCAGGGGCAGTTGCACGCTGCAGAACCTGTGGTGGACGGACGTCGGCGAGGGCAACGGCGCCGGCACGCCGAACGTGTCGGGCTTCCAGGTGCGCAACGCCGGCAAGCCGGTCCGCTCCTGCAAGAGCTGCAGGTTCACGGCCTCCGACATCTGCTGCCAGTAGGCCCTCGGCCCCAGTGACTCCGGCCGGCCCTCGTCCCCCCTTGGGCCGACCGGAACCGCCGGGTGCCCGACCCCCCAGTCGGACACCCCGGCACCTCGGTCCGCCGGAGCCCCCCTCCGGACGGCCGGACGGTATCGGCCGAGCCCCCCTCGGCCGGCCGGCAAGGCGCCCCCGCCGATACGCACCGGCGGGGGCGTCGCCGTATCCGCCCCCGGTCGGCGCACCCGGTGGCCGCCGCAGGCGTTGTACGCGGCGCGCTGCCCGGACGCTCCGAAAGTTTCGGAAACACCGGCCTCACGCACACCCGTTGACGCTCCGCGTCCCTCCGGTGAAACTCCGAGAGCCACTATCAAACAGAATCCCCCACACTCCGACAGGAAGTGTCATGCGCCCCCGCATCGCCCGCACGCTCCTGCTCCCGTTCCTGGCCCTGGCCGGCCTCCTCCTGGCCTTCCTCACGGCACCGCCCAGCATCGCGGACCCCGGAGCCCCACCCGTGAAGCACAGCAAGCACAGCACGTACGCCGGTTACCTCTTCGCCTACTTCACCGGTGAGGGCACCGCCGACGGCGAGCAGATCCGCTACGCCCTCAGCCGCGGCAACGATCCGCTGCACTGGCGGGAGCTGAACGCCGGCAAGCCGGTGCTGACGTCGACGATCGGCGAGAAGGGCCTGCGCGACCCGTTCGTCATCCGCTCCCCCGAGGGCGACAGGTTCTATCTGATCGCCACCGACCTGCGGATGTACCAGAACTCCAGCGGCAGCTGGGACCAGGTGCAGCGGCACGGCAGCCGGTCGATCATGGTCTGGGAGTCCACCGACCTGGTCCACTGGACCGACCAGCGCCTGGTGAAGGTCTCCCCCGGCAACGCGGGCAACACCTGGGCCCCGGAGGCCTACTGGGACGACGAGCTCGACGCGTACGTCGTCTTCTGGGCGTCGAAGCTGTACGCCGACGACGACCCCGACCACAAGGGCGACACGTACAACAAGATGCTGTACGCGACCACGAAGGACTTCCGCACCTTCAGCGAGCCGAAGGTCTGGAACGACCCGGGCTACTCGGTGATCGACTCCACGGTCGTGAAGTACCGGGACCAGTACTACCGCTACACCAAGGACGAGCGGGACCCGAGTTCCTCCAGCCCCTGCTCGAAGTTCATCACCGGCGAGACGTCCCGGTCGCTGACCTCGACGAGGTACGACTTCGTGGCCGACTGCATCGGCAGGGGCGCGATGGACCGCGGTGAGGGCCCGACGGTGTTCAAGTCGAACACCGAGAAGAAGTGGTACCTGTTCATCGACGAGTACGGGGGCCGCGGCTACGTGCCCTTCGAGACCACCGACCTCGCCTCCGGCAGATGGACCCCGTCCACGAACTACCAGCTCCCGGCGAGCCCCCGGCACGGCACCGTGCTGCCGGTGACGCAGCAGGAGTACGACCGCCTGCTGGCCGCGTACCCCTCCGCCCCCACCTCGGTCGTGGACGCGACGGCCGAGCACCAGAAGGGCTATGCCATCGTCACGGACAGCGCCGCGAAGGTCGTCCTGCCGATGAAGCCGGGCGCGGCTCTGCGCAGCCTCGCCCCGAAGCTGTGGGTCGGTGAGGGCGCGCGGCTGAGCCCGAAGTCCGGCACCCGGCGCGACTTCCGCACACCGCAGAAGTACACGGTGACGGCCGCCGACGGCAGCAGGCGCACCTGGACGGTCGAGGCGGTGCCCACCCGCAGTCCCCTGCTGCCGGGCCTGAACGCCGACCCCGACGTGCACTACCTGAACGGCCGGTACTGGATCTACCCGACGACGGACGGCTTCCAGGGCTGGAGCGGGACGAAGTTCACGGCGTACTCGTCGAAGAACCTGGTCGACTGGAAGGACCACGGCGTCATCCTCGACCTCGGCCCCGACGTGAGCTGGGCCGACAAGAACGCCTGGGCACCCGCGATCGCCGAGCGCAACGGCAAGTACTACTTCTACTTCTGCGCCGAGCAGCAGATCGGGGTGGCAGTGGCCGACTCCCCCGCGGGCCCCTTCAAGGACTCGCTCGGCAAGCCGCTGGTCGCCAAGGGCGGTTCGCTGAAGGGTCAGATGATCGACCCGGCGGTCTTCACGGACGACGACGGCCAGGCCTATCTGTACTGGGGCAACGGGCACGGCTATGTGGTGCCGCTGAACGACGACATGGTGTCCTTCGACGCGTCCAAGGTGAAGGACATCACCCCGGACGGCTTCCGCGAGGGCTCCTTCGTGATCAAGCGGAAGGGCACGTACTACTTCATGTGGTCGGAGGACGACACCCGCAGCGAGAACTACCACGTGGCGTACGCGACGGGGCCGTCCCCGCTCGGCCCGTGGACCAAGCGCGGGACGATCCTCGAGAAGCGGCCGGAGTACGGCATCCTCGGCACCGGTCACCACTCGGTGGTGAACGCCCCCGGCACGGACGACTGGTACCTGGTCTACCACCGCTTCGCCCTCAACGGCCCGGGTCGGCCGGGCGGCGACGGCATGCACCGCGAGACGACCGTCGACCGCATGGAGTTCGCGGCCGACGGCACCATCAAGCCGGTGGTGCCGACGCTGGAGGGAATCGGGCCGGTGCGGCGGTGAGCCGCACCGGACCTCCTCGCGCCCCCTGACGGCCTCGTCCGGTGTGGGTGGCGGCCGGGGGGGGGCGGCCCCCGGGCGGGGGGCCCGCCCCCCCCGGGGTGTGGGGGGGGGCGAGGTCTGGGGCGGGGGCCCCCGCGGGGGCCCCCCGACCCCCGGGGGCCGCGGCGGCCGCG